>NZ_JBWYFE010000003.1:0-79260 GCF_056712265.1 Klebsiella sp. F11 | reverse complement strand
ACCGTCCCGCGCTTATGTTGCACGGAAGGAGTGTGCACAGAAGGTATTGCGGTTTTCTGAGCATGAAACTATACTCCCCGCATAGAGCAACAGCTTCTATGCAGTTTTGAAAGGCCCCGTTAATCTTCTACTCCGCCAAGAATTGAAAGATTATCGGGGTTTTTGCTTTTCTGGTCCCGGGTAGACACCTCATCAGAACCAGTTCCCTGCCACCTTACGGCGTGGCCCGCCATTAGAATTCTTTAAACCATCAGCAATCTAGCACTAGATTCCGACACAAGCAAGAATGTCAGCCCATAACATTAGATTATCCAGCTTTGTCAATTAAACGACTAAACAATTCAGCCTGACTCAGACCGCTCTCAGCACACATGTCCTGAAATTTTTTCTTGAGCTCATTAGGCACAAGGATCTTAATTTCTTTGTGCGTTTCACGCTTTCTGGCAATAAAATTTTGTTGCCGTTCTGAAGCGCTAAGCGCATGGCCTTTGCGGTACACTCGCCTTTCTTTCGATGAGGAAGTTCCTGCATTTTCGATCTGCGACATCTCTGCCTCCTCATGGTCAGGACAAGGATCATTTCGCAGAGAATACTACAGATTCCGGAAATCAGCGACTTAACTTTGACTCAAAGTGTGAGCCGTGTTGGCGCACGGCGCACCCTGAAGAGGTGAAAGGCGGTAATGGCCTCAGTACCCGGGTGACCAAGCGGTGCCGCTATCCCACCGCGACTGCCAGTGGGCCAGATACTGCTGTGCCAGCGCCGGCATATCCCGGATAACCAGTACGTTTTCAGAGTTCCGGATCGCCCCGGCGCGGGTGAAATTCATGCTTCCGGTCTCCACCGTCCGCCCGTCCACAATTATCACCTTGTCATGCAGGATGGCGTACCGGGCGTTTGTCCGCACCGGGATACCGGCATTCACCAGCAGATTCATTGCCGCACGGCTGACTTTATTTTTCTCCTCTGCGTTTGCCTTCCGGTCGAGCACGACTTTCACATCGACACCCCGCCGTTTTGCCTGAATAAGCGAGCGAACCACCTCCGGCGACGTGAAAGAATATCCCGTCAGGCGAATTTCCTGCTGCGCTGAATCAATGGTCTTCAGAACCAGCTGCAGGGCCGTTCCTTCCGGGGAAAAGCCGGTCTCGATGGTCACGGCATAAATGGTCGGTACGGGGGCGCACAGGCTCAGGGTGACCACTGCAGGCAGACACCATCTGCAGAGCGTTCGATTTATTTTCACCGTGTTTCCTTCACTGTTTTTAAAAAACGCCGGGGGCGGGGGAAACTGGCTTTTTTCCGTTCCCGGGGCTGGACAACGACGCCATGCTGAGGCGTCAGATTTTTGTGGTCTGACAGAACCAGTAGCAGACTGGCCCGTCGCCGGTATCGTCGCTGAATTCTGTCGGGGTTTCACAGCCGCTGCGCGCCAGCGCAGGATGCGTCCGTAATCCCTGTTCATCGCGGTTAACGTCAGTGGCGATAATCATATTCTTTTTCCTTGTGTTCAGTATTCTCTGTCGTTAAATCCATACCGCTGCCCGCTCATCGCTCAGTCCCTCTTCTGATGCACCAGGCATCCGCCGGCAACCGGTCCAGCAACGCGCGCCGGTATCTGTTCGGCAACCCCTGACCGGCCACAATGTCAGCAATCAGGACCGATATGGCGGAAATCAACAGCACGAAGCGAAGGACGATGCCGGTCAGTTGCACAAGCTCTGCGGCGGGCATCGTTCGCAGAGTGGTTACCAGACGGATACCGTCCTGCGGAAATCCCCACGCAAGAATGCCGGCGCCCGTCAGTATAGATGCTGGCGCATAAAGACATCCCCGGGAGACAAGCCGGCACGCCAGGCCAATAAGGTCATGCCTCTGCCGGCGATACACCTCGTCATCCTGCAGGACTTCCCACTCCAGCCTCGCTTTCTCATGACGTGGGAGTGTGGCCACCACCTGGACACCGTCGCGAATACGGGCCAGCGGTGAGACCTCCAGACCTCTCAACCGATCGATATGACGGATATACAACGCCAGCCCGCCCCAGAACAGCGCAACCGACAGCATCACCAGGAGGAGAGCAGCCCATCCAGGACAATCCGGGTAAAAGAGTGTCAAAAATAGCCCCAGCATGCCCCCGTATAAATAACAGAATGATTGTTGTTCCGTGCGCAGCATGAAATATTTAAACATACACTCAGCCCTTTAAAAAAGAATGGAACGCGAAGGCAGATTAATGACGTGATTTATTTATTGCAGACTGAATACTTTCTGCTTCGGTCATTCCGGAAAACACAGTGACATTTTCAGTCGTCGCACCTTTCACTGGCATAACAATAATACCCGGTGTGCCCGTTAATCCGATGGCGGTGGCAATATCGTTGATATCTGTCAGTGTGGTGTTGATTTCATCAATCGTATTCTGTCTGAATTTAGTATTCCCTGAGTATTTTTCGATAACATCCTTTGTTAATTGCGTATTCCGCTCTATTCGATCACGGATTGGCATCGAAGTTCGATCAGCGATTCGCATCTATTCGATCAACCGGGAACTTAACTTTTCCTGCTGCTTTTTAACCTGTTTTTTCGTCGCTTTCCACTGCCGGTTTATTTTTCCTCATTGACTCACCCTGGAGTATCAGCCTGTGCGCGTTATGCACCAGCCTGTCCAGGATCGCATCGGCCGTTGTCGGGTTCTCCATCAGACCGTGCCACTTGTCTACCGGGAACTGGCTTACCACGATGGTGCTGCTTTGTCCGTAGCGGTCTTCGATTATCTCCAGCAGGTCGTTACATTGCGCGTTGGTCAGCGGCTCCAGACCCAGATCGTCCAGTATCAGCACCTGCGTTTTCTGCAACTGTTTAAGATGCTTCAGCCAGCTGCCGTCAACACGACCCTGCGCCAGCATCTCCAGCAGCCGCCCCGTACGCCAGTACTGCACGCTGTGTTTCTGTCGGCATGCCTGCTCACCCAGCGCATTGGCTATCCAGCTTTTTCCGCACCCCGTCGGACCGGTGATCAACAGGCTTTTCTTGTGGGTGATGTAGTGGCCGTTCAGCAGCTCCCGCATCTGTTCGGCCCGCAACCCCCGTGAGACCGGGTAATGCAGCCCCTCCGGGGCTGCCTGGTACTTCAGGTTGGCGCTTTTTCTCAGCCGCGCAACACGACCGTTTTCTCTGTTCAGCAACTCATCATCGGCCAGCAGGGTCAGCCGTTCCTCGAACGACAGCTCGTCGTAGGTCTGGGGCGTTTCTCGCTGGCGTATCAGACTACCGGCCATCGCCGGAAGCTTCAGTTGGGTCAGTTTATTCAACAGGTTATCGCTCATACAACAGGTTCCTTTGGTTGGCAGTTAATGGTAGTAGCCCGGGCCGCGCAGGTTTTCATGCTCAGGTGACGTTGCTGAGTGTTGCTCGCTATGACGGGATAACGGCAGCTCCTGGTTCTCCCGGTGGTGACGCAGCAGGTTGTCGATGAACCGTCTGTCCGGCGCGTTATAGTGCCAGGCGACGCAACTGGCTTTTTCCAGCCGCTCTTTGCCATATTTTTTCTGCAGCGCAGTCAGGCCAAGGACTGCGCGGTAGGCCTGCTCCGGATGGGCCTTTGCTTTCAGCATGGCGTCAACCACTCTGCCGGTGAACGGGCCGATGCTGCACCCCATCTCGAGCAGACGTTCCGGTGTCCAGGTACCGTGCCCCCGGTGCTGAGCCGGCATGTGAAGCGGATTGGTGGAGTGCTTATACTCATGCGAGCTGCGCGGATGCTGCGCCACGCACTGCCCCTTGTGCCAGACCTGAACCACCGACTGACCCGCCTTCAGCGACAGACGCTGACCAACCAGTTCGTGCGGGACCGAGTACCAGTGGCGGGCATATTCAACGTGGTAGTCAGGACCGACCTTCACCGCCTTGTATTCTCTGTATTCATACGTCACCAGAGGCAGCGGTGAGAGTGCCGGTGCATCCAGCATGCGGAAGCGCTCTGCACGGGTCTGGTTGCCGTACCCTTTCATTGGCCGGTTATTCATATCCGTCAGCAGCTCCCGCAGGCGGGTATTCAGCGCCCTGAGCGTATAGAAGGTTTCATTGCGGATGCGGGCAAGCAGCCATCTTTCGACAATGAGGACGCCGTTTTCTGCTTTCGGTTTGTCTTTCGGCTTATAGGGGCGGGTCGGGATAATAACGGTGCCGTAGTGCTCCGCCAGCGCCTGATAGCTGTCGTTGATGACAGGCTCATAGCGATCGGCCTTTTTCACCGCGCTTTTGAGGTTATCGGGGATAAGCAGCTTCGGCACGCCGCCCAGGAAGGTCAGGCAGCGGCTGTTGGCGTTCAGCCAGGACATCATGTCCTGACCTTCACACGCCTCGACATAGGTGTAGCTGGATGCCCCCATCACGGCCACGAAGATGGCCACCCGGCGTATTTCTCCGGTATCCGGATTGATAACGGGGACCGTCGGACCACAGAAGTCGATAAAGAGCTTTTCCCCGGCCCGGTGCTCCTGGCGCATGGAGAGACGGCGTGTTTTTTTCCACTCCCGGTAGCAGCGGCAGAAGTGGGAGTACCCCATCGCCAGTTCCCCCGCCTGAGCCTTGTATTCCATCCACAGCAGTTGCCGTGTCACGCCAGGCTTTCTCATCTCGGTATCGAAGTGAAGCAGGTCAGGCATCACCAGTTCTGATGCGGATGTGCCTTTAGCCGGGAAGATGAGTTTTTCAAGGGCGTCGTGGGACATCCCTGCGGGGAGGGGCCATGACAGAGAGGTGGCTTTAAAGCGGGCGAGGACTTCAAAAACCGTCGAGGAGCTGATTTTCATTGTCAGCCCGATACAGCGGTTGGTCAGCTTCTGGTCGAACTTGAGCTGAAGGATCTTAAAACAGGTTTCCATGGAACTCCTGGCTTTTCTCTTTTTGGACATCGATGTCTCCATTGGATTAAAAAACAGCAATGAAGACTGTAATGGAAAGAGTTAATTCCCGGAGTGCTCGACAGGATGCCAATCAGTGATCGGATGCGTGCCAAATCGTGATCGATTGTGATGCCAAACCACGATCGGAGATGCATGCCAAATCATGATCGATTCGAATGCCAAACATTGATCGATTCAGATGCCATTTTGCATTAATTTCCCTTCATTCAGCCCGGAGCCATAAATACCATTGTGATATTTGAGGTAAGCATCCCCGCCCTTTTCTTTCCAGACCTGCAGGCCGGTTTTCGCGGCCAGCAGAGATTCCGGCCAGCGACTGCCGAACACCGGCCATTCCATAAAGAAGTAGCGCACCTTCTTGTTGTTCTTTATGACCTTCTCCAGTTCGGGAGCAAACCGGCTGCACCAGATACACTGGTAGTCGAAGAACTCAACGACCATCACATCCCCGTCTGCAGGCCCCCAGGACGGGATGGTGTTATCACCCAGTATTTTCGCCTGCTGCGCCAGCGCAGCGGATGTCAGTCCCCGGGTGTGTTTCTCCTCCTGTTCCTGCTGAAGTTTCCCGCTCATCTGAATCAGTATTTCAGGATGAGCACGCAGGTAATCAGCCGCTATTTCTCCGATTCTTTTTTCCTGGATAACGGAGAAAGTCTTTTCAGGTTCAGTTTCCTGAGCAAAGCTGTTATTAAGGAAGACAGCTGAAATAAGGGGCAGAAGAAAAAACATGTTACGCTTCATCTTTATTCCTTTAAAAACATCAGTGTGGGTGAAGTAATGCCCGGCCGCTGAAGACGTTAAATTCTTCAGCAGGGGCGTTTACAGTTAACTGGTTTAGTTGTGGCAGAAACTGAATTAATCAGTCAGGCTCTGAATCCGGGCCGTCCGGCAATGCTGACGCGCGAGCCGTTTACGGGCATAGTCCTCTTCTTCCGGCGTCACGGTCGCCACAATATTTTCCTGCAGGTCATACCGGAAGGCGCCGGCCCGCATCCCTGACAGGTACGCATCAGACCGGGTCAGGCTTTTCAGACACGTAATGACCTGCTTATGTGAGAGCGGCAGGCTGCGACGTTCAATGTCGGCAAACATCTGCTCCCGCACCCCCGTGGCCAGCAGTCGCGGGGTGCGCCCCTCAAACAGCTGCGGCCAGAACGCGTTCAGGGTCATGACCGCCTGCTCCGGCGGCAGCAGGCGGAGATACCGTACCGCCGGCGCTGGCCTGACCGCTTTCACCACCGCCGGCGCAGGTTGATGTGCTGCGGCTTCCGCCACCTGCTTCGCGTGTGCCAGCTTTTCTTTTTTCACCTTCCAGGCCGGCGGCGTCGTGACCACCACCACTTTTTTTCGCCGCACCACGGCGGGCGAGTCAGGGGTCCCGGTCGCCACGGTGTCCGCTGCCGGCTTTCTTTTCAGACTCAGTACAGGGCGTTTTTCTTCAGTCATAGCGCGTCAGGTCACTGTTTTTTTCTCAGGTTTGCAGTATACGATAAGTGCACGGCATCATTGCACCTCCCCGGGTTCCTCAACGATGAGGCCGTTGCTCACATAAAACACCATGAGTGTCACCTTACTCGCTTTTCTTTCCCGGACACACCGTCCGGGATTTTTTTTACGGGGACGCCATCACACCCAGCAGTAGCAGATGTGCCGCATAGAAGGCGGTAAAAAAATGGCGCGGCCAGAAGCGCGTCAGATTTTTCCCCGTGGTGGAACACACCGCCAGCACCAGAGCCGCGATAACCAGCCCGCCCGCGCACTGCGCCGCATCGCCGGAATTAAGCAGCAGCACCGTCATCACCCACAGTACCGCATACCCGACCCGCTCCGGCGGACTGTCCGCCCGGCAGAGCCGCCAGCTGCCTGCCAGCATGAGCACCCCGGCGATACCGTAGCTCCCCGCCGACAGCGGCAGCCAGGCCACCATCAGGGCAATGGCCCGCAGTCTGTCGTTGCGTGTCTCAGGGCTGAACCACCGCAAGGCCTGTCCGGTCACCGCGAAGGCAAAAAGGATATTGCCCTCGTACCACGGAAACCCCAGCAGCATAAACGGCCCCTGCGCCACCACGGCCCACCACCACAGCGTGTTCAGCTGCGACTGCCGGATGTCACCGTGCCGCGCCAGATTCATGCCCCACACCAGACCGAACAGCGGAAAACAGCCCCGTCCCAGCAGTCGCATGATGTCGTTATTGTCAGCCAGTAATAAACCGGCATGGTCCGTCACCATCAGCACCAGTGCCACCGTTTTAATCATATCTGTCTGCCCGGGCGTCCAGGTCAGCAGCCCCTGCAGCCAGCGGTCGACAGCGCTGAGGCGGGTTTCATATATGGCCATTTTTCTTTCCTTTTATCAGCGCCCCGGTATTCTCCCCGATGTTAACCGGGGGCATACCGGGGCAGACAAGCCGCAGGCGCGTCAGTCGCCCCCGAGGGTTTTCTCACGGTTCAGGTCGCGCACCATATCCCGCTCCGTCTGCAGCAGACGCTCCCGCTGAAGATGCTCCGTGGCCACCTGCTGCACCGCCGCCGCCTGGCGACGGGTGAGCGGGTCGTCCGGCAACACCGTTTTCGCCTCACCCGGCCGGTCACGCGCCTCACCGCGAATGACGTCCCTGATAACCTCTTTCTCCCGCTCTCCCGGCTGTCCGGCTTTACGCGCTTCCCCGGCCACTTCACGGGCAGTCTGTTCCGTCTGCTTCTCCATGTCCCGGCGCTGCGCCTCTTCTGCCGCCCGCTGTGCCAGCACCTCCGGCGGCAGCGGTATGTCCTCGCCAGCGTGTGGCAGCGGCGCAACGGCCACCGGGTCTGCCCACACCCGACCGCCGGTGATGGCGCCGGGGTTCCAGGGGCGGTCATCGCCGGCCAGACGCACCACCACCCCGCTGTCCGGATTATCTCGGGCCACCCTGACGCCCTCCTTCATGTCCGGGGCCAGCAGGCTCTCACCGTTGCGGCTGTCCTGCAACGCCACAAAACGGGCATCATCACTGCCCATGATGCGCCCTTCGCCCCCCATCATCTGCAGGCGACCGTCCCTGTCCGTCAGCGGACTGAGCCAGATACCGGCTTCTTTACCGTTCTTATCAAACGCCGGCAGCGCCACGTGAGGCTGCGGATACTTTTTACCGGGCGAAATGAATTTTCCCGGCGATATCCCCTTTGCCAGTCCGGACTGCTGCAGGGCGGCGCGACCGGCGGCGCTTTCAACCAGCGGCTGCGCCCGCCCGTACAGCTGCTCCGCCAGGCTGACGGCCCGGTCATTGCGGGGTTCGAGAATGTCGTGCGCCGTCGCTTTCTCAGGCGAATCCTTTATGGCCTGTATCCAGCCCTCCCGGCTGTCGGTGTAGACCTGAACATGCTGTTTCATCCGCGAGAGCGCCACGTAAGCGGATTCGAAGCTGGCCATCGCTTTTCGTCCCTCCGCCACCCCCTCCAGCGCGATGGCAAACGGTTCACTGGCCCCCTGGGCTCCGTGGGCGGTAATGGCATACGCCAGATCGATATGGCGTTGCGCCTCGTCGGCCTTCGGGTTCAGTGTTCGGGTGTTTTTGCCATCTGAGACCGTGACACTGTCACCGGATACGGATTTTACCTCCCACACGCTGTTGGCCACATATCCCCGCTCCGGGTCACTCTTGCTGAAGCGCATCCGGTCCCCTGCCGATACGGTGATGTCCTCCCGACGGTAGAGCGTGACGCCCTCTGCGGACGCCTCCCGGGGAGAGAGAAGCCGCTCCTTTCCTTCATCATCTGTCAGGGTGATAAGCTGGTTTTCTTTATCCACTCTTCCTATACGGTGGTAGGTATTGTCCACCAGGGCCACCGCCCCCTTGTGCGCCACCCAGGTGGACAGTTTTCGCAACTCACCGTCACGAATATTGCTCGTCACGAACACCGGCAGGGTGACGTTTTCTTTGCCGGCCTCACCGCTCGCCACCCTCTCATCATGGATCAGGCTGTTCAGCGCCCGGCGGTCAGCATTCAGATGGGTGATAATCAGCGTCTGCGCCTGTGCCTCCGGGGTACGTCCGGTGTAGTCCCTCACCAGGGCGTCATACAGCGTGACGGGCTTACCTGCCGGCACGCTTTCGCCTTTCTCCAGCGCATCCTGAATCGCCTTCTCCTGTACCGGCGTAAATTCCATCACCGACTGTACCGGCATCCAGGCATCCGCCTTTCGCGGCACCTGAACCGGCGTCACCTGGTCAATGGTGACCAGCGCGCTGTGCACATCCCGGTCAGTCAGGCTGTAGACGGCCGGCCGCAGTTCAGGCACCTGACGGACAATCTCCTTCATGATGGCGACATCGGCGGCGCTGCGCTGTTGCATCAGCCGGAACGGCTGACCCGGCGCGATGGACTGCAGCTGGTCCGTATCCCCGCTGAGTACCGCGCGGCCGCCGCCGGCAGCAATCAGCGACAGGGCTTTTGCCGTGTCGGCCAGCCCCACCATCGAGCTCTCGTCGAGCAGAAACAGGGTGTTGCTGAAATCCGCTGTCTGCCCGCTTTGCTGCAGCCGCTGCGTGTCGTGCAGGAATGATGCGGTCGTCTGCGCATCCACGCCGGCGCTCTGCATTTCGCCCACCGCACGGTGGGTCGGCCCCAGACCGACAACGCGCGGGCGGGTCTCTTCCGGCAGCAGACTGATGGCCTCCATGACCGCCCGGAACTGGGTGGTTTTCCCCACCCCCGCATAGCCCTGCACCAGGGTGAAGCGGTCCCGGGTCTCCAGAATCATCCGGGTGGCGGCACGCTGCCCTGACGTCAGGTCCGCCACAATGCTGCCCGGCACATTGTCCATCAACGGCGCGACGGCCTCTTTTCCTTCCAGTACCCGGGTTAGCACGCTTTTCTCGGCATCCCAGGTCTGACGGGAAATCAGCAGGTCGTTACCGTGCCCCGGCGCCACCGGCACACGCAGCAGGCTGCCTGCCTTAATCTGCCGCTGAATGGTGCTGTCTATCTCCGTCATCGGGACCTTACCGCCACTGGTCTCCAGCGCGGTGGCCAGCAGCTGCGGGCGCGTGAAGGTCAGCCCGTTGCTTTCCAGCAGGGGAACGGAAAGGTGGATGGCCTGCTCTGCCGGGGTATGCAGCCCGGCCTTCTGCTGTGCGATGGCCGCATCGAGGTCTGTCTCTCCGGAACGGGCCTTCAGCTGCTCTGACACCACGCTGAACGCGGTATGCCGGGCCAGCTTTTCCGTCGTACGAGCCGCATCCTGCGCGGAATACAGCCGGATGTGACTCCCGCTCTGCGCCAGCTGATTCAGCGTGGCGTTATCCAGCTCCCGTTGCGTCACGGAGGCAAAGACGGTTGCCGTCCCGCTGACCGAGCGGCCGGGACTTTCCACCCATCCGTGCCCGACCCTGATACCGTCGAACGGACTGCTGCCGACAGACAGGGTCTGCGTGGTTTTCTGCCCCGGTCGCTGTACCGTCAGCTCCCCGTCTCCGGCTTTCAGCACCGTGACCTGCTCCCCGCCTTTGAGGCGCGTGTCGGGGATTTTCCCCAGCACGGTCAGACGCTCACCTTCCGCCACCGGCAGTGTTTCCACTTTCAGCAGCGACCACTGGCTGTCGACGGCGGAGACTTTCATATCCAGGCGTTCCCCCTCCCGTCCTTTCAGGGTCAGCATGTTGCTGCTGGCAGTCACCCGGTCAATCACATACCGGTCATGCCTGCGGGTCTCCGGGTCCCGGCGCTCCATCACCATCCCTTCACGGTAATGGTCGCGCACACCCCGGCTCCGGCTGTCCAGCCAGACCGGCGTCAGCGCCATCACCGTTATATCCTGCTGACCCAGCACCCCTTCAGATTTCAACGTTTCGCGGACAATGCCGTTCAGCGCCCCCTGCTCCCGCGCCCCGCTGATTTGCACCACGCTCTCCTGCCCGTCACGGACGCTCGCGGCAAAAGCCTGCGCCAGCTGCGCGTAACGCTCTCCTCTGTCCGGCACGCTGATGATATCTGCCGTCACCTGATGCCCGCCCTGCCAGCGGTACGTGTTCACCCCGCTGTCCTTCAGCACCGTCAGGGCGCTGCCGGTCCCGCTGCGCTTCCCGCTGTCAGAGAGCAGAACCTGGACGTTATGGCGCATGGCCCCGTCCAGCAGGGACAGGGTCTCCTTCAGACTCAGCTTCTCCGCCTGGTCAACGATAAGCGACCCGCCCGGAATGAAGGCGGTGCCGTCATGCAGGGCCGCTTTCCCGGTGATGACCTCACCGGCCAGACGCGCATCCCCGGAAAGAAAGTCACGTGAGCGGTTATCGGCGGCAATAATATGCACGTCCCGCCCCTGCTCCCGCGCCATCAGGGCCAGCTCCGCCACCCGCTCCCGCTGACCCGCTGCGCCACCCTGACCGGACACAATCCCCATCGCCGGGCGGTCCTGTGCCAGGACGCTGACCGCGTCACTGAGCACGGTGTGCTGCGCCGCCGGGGAGGCCGGGTTAACGGCGACATGATTCTGCCGCTGTATCTCCTGGCTCAGCGCCTTCACCGACAGCTCATCGAGTACGTGGACAGCGGAGGTGAAGAGCCCCTTCTCCCGGTCGAGCGGGATAATCTGTTCACGCTCAATCGCGCCATCGATACCGGCTCTCGCCCGTTCGAACACACCGGGAACCGCCTCCAGCTGGCTGACCGTGCGGGCCAGCAGGTCAGCGTAAGTGAACTGCACCTTACCCTCGCTGAGACCGGCAATTGCCTTCGTCACCGCGTCGGCGATGTCCGGACGGGGTGTGGTCTCCGGCCGGACCGGCGCCACGGTCATGTCAACAGCCCGGGCATCCGCAGCCTTGCGGTAGTCGTGGATACTGAATCCGGTTTCTTTCAGCGTCTTCATCCACTCCACCATTTTCTCCGCCGGATCGAGGTTCTCTTTCGCTTTACGGGTATCCAGTGTGGCCGCATCACGCGATTTCAGGGACGCGTCCGGCCCTGCCGCCTCCCGGACTTCCTGACTGCGGGTGGAGAACGGCTCGACCGGGACGTTCTTCATCTCCCACATGCCGTGTTTGCCTACAACCTCAGTCTCATAGCCAAGTTTCTCAACCAGGGGCTTCAGCAATTCCCGGTAGATTTTGCCGAACGCTATCTGGTTCGCGTACACATTCTCGATAAAGCCTGTTTTCCCGACCGTATCGGTACCCAGAGATTGCCATCTGTCGCCGTTTTTTGTCGCATTGATAACGACAGCATGGGTGTGCAGCTGGGGTTCCTGATTACGGTTCGTGTCGTGATTAAATTTCGCCACAATCAAATTCTCCGTCAGCACGGTTTCGCTTTTACCGTCCGTCATGACGCGGGTCGCAGCCAGCGTTTCCACCTGCCGGATGGTCTCCGCCACGGCCTGGTTATGCGCATCGATGAGGCGCCTGTCGCCCCCCGCCATCGCCATAACTGACACACTCTTGGGGGCCGAAAAGGTCAGGTCATAACCGGGCCGGTGGTAAGCGTTCAGCGAGTGCCGTATTGACGGCTATTTATTGGTGAGATCCACGTTCCAGGGCAGAAGTTCAGCCACTTTGTTGCTGGGCCACTCCGGCAGAACGCTCAGGATATGGCGTAGGTAAGCCTCCGGGTCGATGCCATTCAGCCTGCACGTACCGATCAGACCGTACAGCAGGGCTCCACGCTCACCACCGTGATCGCTCCCGAAGAAGATATAATTTTTCTTGCCAAGGCAGACAGCTCGCAGCGCGCGTTCTGCCACGTTGTTATCAGGCTCTGCCAGGCCATCATCGCAGTAGTAGCACAGCGCATCCCACTGGTTCAGGGCATATGCGAACGCCTCCCCCAGCCGGGATTTTTTCGACAGCGTTGCGCTTTTCTCCTCCAACCACACATGCAGGGATGCCAGCAGCGGCTTACTCCGGGACTGCCTGGCTGCCAGCCGCTCAGTTGCCGGGAGGCCGCGTATTTCCTCTTCTACCGCGTACAGTTCACCGATACGTTTCAGGGCTTCCTCTGCTGTGACCGTCTGAGTACTTAAATAGACGTCGTGGATTTTTCGGCGCGCGTGAGCCCAGCAGGCTGCTTCTGTTAGCGGGCCGCCGTCACGCTCTGCACTGAACAACCTGTCGTAACCAGCGAAGGCATCGGCCTGCAGAACGCCATGGTAATGGCGAAGATGTTGTTGAGGATGTTTCCCCTGCCGATCCGGCGAGAAGGCGAACCACGCTGCGGGCGGGTCTGACGACCCCGCGTTCCGGTCATTGCGAACGTACGTCCAGATGCGCCCGGTTTTCGTCTTCTTTCTGCCCGGTGCCAGTACCGGCACCGGAGTGTCATCCGTATGCAGTTTGCGGCAGTCCATCACGTAGCGGTAAAGAGCCTCATCCAGCGGGACCATCAACCGGCAACAGGCATCCACCCAGTTGGAGAGCAGAGCCCGGCTCAGATCCACGCCCTGACGGGCAAAGATTTCGCACTGGCGATATAGCGGCAGGTGTTCACAGTATTTGGCCGTTAACACCCGGGCCAGCAGACCCGGACCGGCGATACCCCGATCGATAGGGCGTGATGGCGCAGGCGCTTCAACGATGCAGTCGCATCGGGTGCAGGCCTTTTTCACCCTGACCGTGCGGATCACTTTCAGAGCGCTGGAGACCAGCTCCAGTTGCTCTGCGCTGACTTCTCTGAGGTATGCCATATCGCTGCCGCAGTCCGGACAGCAGGTTTCGGCGGGCTCCAGCCTGTTTATTTCGCGTGGAAGATGGTCAGGCAGAGGACGGCGATGGCGCGACTGTCGAAGCTGACGCGGAACCTGCTGATCGTTATCCCGGCCGTTGTAACGATCGCTTTGCTGCTCCTGCTGTTTCAGCAGGGCTTCGGCGTCTTCAACCTGTCGGCGAAGTTTTTCGGAGCGGGTACCGAACAGCATCCGCCGTAGTTTTTCTATCTGTGCCCGCAGATGCTCTATTTCGCGCTCTTCGTTCTCTATTTTCTCTTCTGCGCGGGCCAGCGCAGAACGCAGGAACGACTCAGTCTCTGCAACGAGGCTGAGCCGACTGTCTTTCTGGCGAAGCGCGTCTTCCAGCGCGGCGATACGGGCGATATAGTCCTGACTCATGACCTCATTTATAATGCGGTCATGCTCTTTTTACAACATTGTCAGTGAGTTAAGTCGGGCTGTTTTTGGCTGACGCCAGTCCAGCTTATCGAGGAGCATGGCGAGTTGTGAGCGGGTGATGGCGATTTTACCCTCGCGTACAGCAGGCCAGATGAACTGGCCTTCCTCCAGCCGTTTGGTAAACAGGCACAGACCGTCAGCATCAGCCCAGAGGATCTTCACGGTGTCACCTTTGCGGCCACGGAAGATAAACAGGTGCCCGGAGAACGGATTTTCATCAAGTGCATGCTGTACCAGCTCGCCCAGTCCATTGAACGATTTACGCATATCCGTGACGCCAGCAACCAGCCAGATACGGGTGCCTGACGGGAGGGATATCATTGGCTTCTCCCGGTCAGCTCGCGGAGCAGCACGGCCAGCAACTCCGGTGACGGGTTCTCAAGCGTCATTTTGCCGTGGCGGAACTCGACGCAACAGGAGGAGGCGTTCAGCGCTGAGAACTGAGCTGGCTCAGTGTTCATCCTGCCAGATGGAGTCGGATCAGGTACAACCTCAACAGGTAGTATCGTTGGTAGTGATGAAGTCACTACGGTAGCCGGAAGGCGGCGCGATATGCGGCCTTCATTCTGCCAGAGCCGCAGCCATTTGAAGATGACGTTATCATTAACGCCGTTTTCACGGGCAATCTGAGCAACGCAGGCGCCGGGACGGGAAGCCAGTTCAACCATACGGAGCTTGAAGTCATTCGAATAATTCTTGCGGGGTTCTTTTCGCCAGTATTGGGATTCCATACTTAGATGTCCGTCTGTAACAAGTGGGCGTCTAAGTTACCAGTACTGGTTTAATGGCTACATACGGCACTGGGTTTACGCTTACGATGACATCATGCATCTTGAAGTTTATTGGGTATACAACACTTTCCAGTCCCGGTACGCCAGACCATCATTCAGCGGTTTCATACTGACCACATTTTCGGCCACCCCGTTCATGACCATTATCCGCTCCACCCCGGTAAACCAGTCTTCTCCTGCGGCTAACGGAAACCACAGATTACTGTTAAGCCCGCTCAGCAGGTCATCGCCGCAAAAATGCACTCCCCGCCCCTGTCTCGTCTCGCACCCGGTGACAACCACTTCCGCCCGCACGCTGTCATGACGCACCGGTGCGCCGTCGTCCACTGCCCTGAATCCGTTTCCTGCCCGCATGTTTTATCTCCTGTCGTGATACGCCGCCGCTAACCTTCCGCGACGGCCTTCCGTGCATGCTGCACCTGCCTGTTTCTTCAGACCGCAGGCGGCAGTGCTCCCGGATAGTGACGCGCCACTGGGGCGGCCCCGAGAAACACCAGACAGTAGATGTATCTTAAAATAAGAGATAGGCTTAAACATATGTCTAATACTGGTTCTAATTTTGAGATGACAGGAATACTGTTAGGACAAGAGCTCCGTAAACGTAAGACTCCTCAGGAGAAGATCGCCCTTATCCGGCAAACCATGGAGCCGGGAATGACCGTCTCCCATGTTGCTCGTTTGCATGGAATTCAACCCAGCCAGCTCTTTAAGTGGAAGAAGCAGTATCTGGAAGGTAGCCTGACAGCGGTAGCCGCCGGAGAAGAAGTGGTTCCGGCATCAGAGCTGTCTGCCGCAAATAAGCAGATCCGTGAGCTTCAGCGCCTTCTGGGTAAGAAGACGATGGAAGTTGAGATCCTGAAAGAAGCAGTGGAGTACGTCCAGGCCCGAAAATGGATAGCGCATGCGCCCTTGTTGCCAAAGGACAAGGAATAGCCCAGGTCAGCAGCATTATGGGTGTGTCGCGTGCGCAGTTATCACTGCGGGTTCACCGTTCTGCTGACTGGCAGGACGGTCGCACCCTCCGGCGAGACGAGGAAGCGGATGCAGAGGTCCTGTCGCGCATCCTTGGTATCATCAGCGATATGCCCAGTTATGGCTATCGTCGGGTGTGGGGGATAATGCGCAGACAGCTTCGCGATGAAGGACTTCCCCCGGTGAATGCCAAACGGGTTTACCGTGTGATGAGCGAGCATAATCTGTTGTTGCTGCATGACAAACCACAACGGCCTCAGCGCGAACATAACGGTAAAATCGCGGTAGCAGAGAGCAACCAGCGCTGGTGCTCAGACGGCTTCGAGTTCGGGTGTGACGACGGCGAAAAGCTGCGTGTGACGTTCGCGCTGGACTGCTGCGACAGAGAGGCCATAGACTGGGCAGCGAGCACCGGCGGCTATGACAGCGAAACCGTGCAGGATGTGATGCTGGGAGCCGTGGAGAAGCGCTTCGGAGCAACGCTCCCGGACAAGCCGGTACAGTGGCTGACGGACAACGGTTCGGCGTATACTGCGCATGACACGCGCAAGTTCGCCACAGAGCTGAATCTGGAAGCCTGCACAACAGCAGTGAGCAGCCCACAAAGTAACGGCATGGCCGAACGGTTCGTAAAAACGATGAAGGAAGACTACATCGCGTTCATGCCAAAACCGAATGTGCGAACGGCGCTGCAGAACCTTGCTGCGGCGTTCAACCATTACAATGAAAACCATCCGCACAGCGCGCTGAGATACCATTCCCCGAGGGAATACCGGCGTCTGCGGGCATCGTTAACTTAAGATACAAAAGCTGTCTGGTGATGGCGGGTCAAGATCAGATAGTGACGCGCCACAATCTCATTCACCCTGTCCACCAGGTCAGGGCGGGTGAAGGTGATGTGTGCAGTGCCTTTCAGAAAAGCCTTTATCGTGAACCATTCGCAGGTAAACACTCTGCCCACATTCGATACCCCGGCGGCGATAAACTCACTGAACCTCGCGCCTTCTGACACCCGAAAATCCGGCACAGTTTCACCGGCCAGCAGCCAGAACGGACGCGCAAGGTCACTGAGCCTGTCCTGCGCATGACGCCGGACGAGCACACAGCGCCGTGATGTGGTCGAATAATCAGGACACTAAACTTACATCCAAAACGGAGGTGTTTAGTGAACCAGAAACGAAGATTTACCCCTGAGTTTAAAAAGGAAGCGGTTGCTCTGGTGACGGAGCAGGACTACACGGTGGCCAGAGCGGCTGCCTCGCTGGGGATTAGGCTGTGTCCCTTAATTGCATAACCTCTGGTAAAACAGGCGGATGCAGCCCAGTTTTACCATTGACAGATAATTCCTTGCCGTTTTGTCGTAACGCGTGGCAATGCGACGGTATTCTTTCAGACGGCCAAAGCACCGCTCAACAACGTTCCGATTGCGGTAGGCATCACGATCGAGCTTTGAACGACCATCCGCCGCCATTTTTTCATTGGATTTTCGGGGGATGACCGTTTTTATACCTCTCTTTTTCAGCTTGTTACGTAATACATGCCCGGAGTAAGCCTTGTCAGCCAGCACCGCATGACCACGACGCTTCATGCTGCCGTTCTGGCGCTGAACACCAATACCGTCCAGAAGACGTAGTGCAAACTGACTTTCATGAGCCTGACCGGGACTCAACACGATGTTTAACGGGAGACCGCTTGCGTCTGTCGCCAGATGGATTTTGGTGCCAAAACCACCGCGAGAGCGACCCAGACCGTTATCTCCGGCGATATCGGGATGTTTTTTTGCGCGCCGGCGGCACACCTGAGCGCCCTGATATTGCTGCCATCCAACGCAGTCGCGGACCAGTCCACAAGGCCATGGGCATCGAGTAATGAAAGTAACTTATTGAAAATAATGTTAATAATTCCGGATTTTGACCATCGGTTAAAACGGTTATAAACGGTTTTCCATGGGCCGTATTTCTCAGGTAAGTCTCGCCATGGGGCACCGGAGCACAACACCCAGAACATGCCATTGATAATCATACGATGTTCAGCCCATGGGCGACCGGCCTGAGGTGTTGCTGGTTGAGCAGGTAATAAGGGCTGGATGATAGCCCATGCTTCATCGGGAAGGTCGTAACGAGCCATAGTTAAAAATGATGAGGAAACAGCCGGTTAGTATAACTCATGGGATTAAGGGACACAGCCTAGCTCTAAAACCCTGCATACCTGGGTCACGCTGGCCCGGGAGCAGCATAACAGGGTGCTCAGCGATGATGAGCGGGCCGAGCTAAAACAGTTACGAAAAGAAAACAGAGAGTTACGCCTTGAGAAAGAGATACTAAAAAAGGCGAGTGCCTTCTTTGCGAAGCATATGTCGTGAGGTACCGGTTTATCCTCGACAATGCCGCTGATTTCAGCGTTCGCCTGCTCTGCCGGGTCATGCGGGTGACGGTCTCTGCATGGTATGCATGGCGGAAAAAGTCCGCTGAGCCGCCGGAAGACGATGCGGGACTCCGGGTCAGGCTAAAAGCGCTGTTCACCGCCAGCAGACAGGGGGCGGGAAGCCGGACGCTGGTCAAAAAGCTTCGTGAAGAAGGCATAACAGTCACCCGCTGGCGGGTGATAAGGCTCATGCAGGAGGAAGGTCTGGAATGCCGCCAGCGCCGGGCTTATAAAGTGACGACAAAGCCCCGGGCAGGAGCAGAAGTAGCCCCGAACCTGCTGAACCAGAACTTTACCCCTCCGGGGCCGAATCAGGTGTGGGTGAGCGACATCACGTATCTTAAGACCGGCGAAGGCTGGCTGTATCTGGCGGCGATAATGGACCTGTACTCCCGGCGGATAGTGGGCTGGCACGTGGATAAGCGAATGACCTCGTCACTGGTCTGCCGGGCGCTGATGCAGGCATATAACCTGCGCAATCCGCCCCGAGGTCTGGTGGTCCATACAGACAGGGGGTCACAGTATACCGGCCATTGCTTCCAGCGGCAGTTAAGCAGTTACGGCCTGAGGAGCAGCATGGGAGACGTCGGCGCCTGCTGGGATAATGCGGTGATGGAGCGCTTCTGGGGAAGTCTGAAACATGAATGGCTGCTGCTTGTGCCACAGCCAACGCGGGCGGGCATGAAACAGGATGTGGCAGCGTATATGCGCTACTACAACCTTGAGCGAAACCATGCAGCCAGTGGTGAGCTGTCGCCCGTGCACTATGAGCGAATGACTGAGAAAAAAGTGTCCTGATTTATTGACCAGAACACCGGTCACCGCCGAAAACATCCAGCACGCCTTCCAGAATGATTTTCTTCCCCAGACAGCAGGGATTATTCGTTCTGTAATCCCATGACAGGGCACGGAACACATCGATGATACCCTGTTCGAACGTGTCCCCTTTTGTCATACTGAGGTGCCGGAATGTCGCCAGCACATTGTCAGGGGTGACTTCCGGGCAGGCGTCGCTGTACAGTTCCGCATCCCATTTTTTACGCTGCGCGGCGCTCATCAGCGTAAACATACCGGTATCGTTCATCAGCCTGTTCCAGATGTCATGGTCAGCACAGCGGGCTACCTGTCGCCGGATTTGCTCTGCGTCCCGCTCACTGCGACCTGCGAGACCGGCACTGACGATATCCGCCAGCCCCATGAACCCGTCCCTGCCCGCAGCCCCGGCGAACAGGCGCTGCGCCTCCTGAATCTGCGCCAGTCCGGCCATAAAAGCCGTTATTCCGGCGGTACGCTGTGCAATGATGTGGTCAACCGCCACTGAGGGGATGATGTGTCACCGGTTGTGCCTGCGGTGTTCAGGTCGGCGCAAAGTGTGGTGCTGTTCTGCATGATTTTCTCCTTCTGTATTGCCGCCCCACAACGGGGCGGCTCACCTGTCAGTTAAACGCGCGTTTCAGTTCCAGCGAGCGGAGCACCTGCCCCAGCTCACCGCCGGTCATGGCCGGGATATGCACCCGGCGTTGTTTGCGGTGACATTTCGCAATGTGCCGCCCGAACGCCCGCAGTGCCGGGTCGAGCGAGGGGGCGGGAATATCCGGATGCACCACGCGCGGATGCCGCCGGGGGTTTACAGATGATTCAGAAGGTGTGAGAATTGAAACCGACATATGGTCTCTCCATCATATTGTTAACGTATCCGGAGATATCGTTCGTGCGATAAATCCGGGGTGGATTAAGCAGGCTTAAGCCTGCTTTTTTCATTTCCTGAACAGGTTAAATTCCTCCTTAATGCGCGTTTTAATCTGCGCATGGCTCAGGTGGCACACATCCCGCAGCCGGTAATAACGCGCACCGTTACGGGCGTAAATTTCGGTCACGCTCCCGCAGGTCATTTCTGCCATCATGAAAGTTTCCCATTCGCCGTTTTCGCTGGTTGACCAGTTGAGCGGGTACATCAGCCCCAGCGCGTCGTGAAAGGCGTGAACGTCGGTTTCGGTGGGGGCTTTCACCGCGGCTTTCTCGCGACTCAGCCAGTATTCGCGCTCTGCTTCAGCTGTAGCCTGCATTCCCGGATGGACTGATAATTCGTTCAGGTGTAAGTGCATGTGCTTCTCCCTTGTGGGTGCCCGCTCTTCTTTTCCACATGCCCGCAGGCTCTTCTGCTCGCTAATCGCGCGGGCCAGACGGTTTTCACCCCATCTTTCGGTAGATTCTTTGGTGGCGGTTTTGACGTTGACGTTTTGTGTGTTCATTCTGCTTTTCCTCTGGTCTGGTGGTTAATCCATCTCTCGGTGAGTTCCCTGGCGGCAAAGGGCAAAGGAGCAACGTCGCAAGGAGGAGAGCAAGGGGCGGAGACAAAAAGTTTTTGCGGCCTCTGGCAAAAAGTTTTTGGCGGAGTTCATTTCACCCCTTGAATGACGACGCGGCGGTGCTACGACCAGCCCTTCGCCGGGGAACGGACGAGAGATGACTCACCAGGGGACAGGATGAGAATGAACACACCCGACACGGCGGAACGGCGTGGCGTCCTCAGAGTGCCGGCAGCTTTTCGCCGGCAGGGTGAAAGCGGCGCATCCTGACAAGGATGCAGCAAGCGGGAATTTGAATTTGCGTCAGGACGGACGCCCGAAGGGCAGAGACAGCCTGCTGGCTCTGTTCACGACGGCCGTGTCACGTGAGGGACGACGCCCGGGGCGACAGTCAGTGAATTCACCATAAAGGATAAATACCGGAAGAGATAAACAGCAGGATACCGATACCGGGGAAGCAGAGTAAAACGGGCGGGCGGACAGAGAGAGGCCGCGCGTCAGCGCAGCCTGTTTTTCTCAGCCCCGTTCCCGGAGGGAACGGCCTGTTCCGTCCGTTCGCGGGCACAGTGGCCCGGCAGGAAAAAGGGGCTACCGGCGAACCGGCAACCCCTTCATAAAGGCGCTTCAGGCATGTCAGACTCATACAGCCCTGATAAGGCGAGGTTTCCCCCGCCTCCAGGTTGCTACTTACCGCTGGATTCGTAAGCCATCAGAGCCGCCACCTCCCTGACTCCGTCCCGGTACCGGATTTCGCACAGCGATTTCCGGGTCAGATACGTGAATATTAACAGTGTTAAACACACTATCAGTACACACCAGAGCAGGGTGCTGCGTGGCAGTTTCATGGTTTACTCCTCCTTGCATTACGCACGGTAAGAGGCCATACTGGTGTTGTCTAGACATACAGTGGGCCTCGTGGTTAATGAAAATTAACTTCGGGGCTTTCTGCTTTCTGCCTCACAACACGGCAACAAACCACCTTCACGTCATGAGGCAAAAAGCCTCAAGCGCCATCGCCATTATACCGTATCCGCGTACCTTCTGACCAGGATCCTTCTGCATTTCCGGGTGTTACGGGCAAAGCCGCGCAGGATTTTTCAGCCGACCGGCCCTCAGCGAAGGTCGTCCGTAATGTCATACGGAGGGACGTTGTTTCGAGACATCCGCGCCCGTTTGTCAGGCGGGGAACACCGCAACTGCCATCGCCTGAATGCGGGCAGCAGCTCCGGCGCATCAAACTCGCCAGCCCAGCGCCGGTACCAGCCGTTAACGGTTTCCGGCGACTGACAATGCAGTTCCGCCACCGCCTGTTGCAGCAGATTCTGTCGCCGCAGCCAGTGATGCTGAATCGCCCTTTTCTCCCTGCGCTTTTCACGGGCAGATACCCTGTCCCGGCGGGCCATCCTGCGTGCGTCGCGGATATGGCGGCGTTGATGGCACGACCCGCACGTCACTTCCTGCCGCAACGCCCGCGAAATGATATCATCATGGCGGATATCCGGCGGTTTCCCGGTCTGTCCGAGAGGGCGCAGGGCGGTATCCGGCGTTCTCCGAAAGCGGGGGACACATCGCGCCACGACCGTTTCTGTCAGCCCGTGCAGCAGAACGCGCAGAAATGTACATACCGGCGACATCGCCGGCAGCCGCCCCCCACGACTGCCGGTCTCTTTCACGGACAGGACTGCCTGCCGGGCAGACGTCAGAGTAACCGGAGAAGACAATGAAGGGGTCACCGTGCGCCCTCCATTGCCAGAACGCCGATAATGCTGGCCTGACTGTAGCCATCCGCATCGAGACGCGCGGTCAGACTGAGCGTGTGTGAAATCACCTCCGGCGACCAGCCAGACAGGGTATTAATGACAGAAAACGGACGACCGCTGGCAGGGATAAACACCACCCTCCATGAGGACGAGATATCGCCGGGACTGCATACGGCGAGATGGAAGTTGCCGTGAGACGGCGTGAAGCGAACCTGTACCGGAAAAAAGCCTCCGAATTCACTGCGGTATTCCCCGTTCATATCCCAGCCATCAGGGCAGGTCAAATCGCGCATGACAGCATGGGTCAGTTCGCGGCACAAATCTTCCCCCGCTTCGCGCCAGTCTTCGTATTCACGGGGGGTCATGGTTGTCAGGACATCGGGTGTAATAACATTGCGCATCTTCGTCTCCTTGTCTCGCCGCCCCGCAGGGCGGCGTCTCCGTTATCAGGCAGCGTGTGAGGTCGGTTCGTCCGTCTCCGGGGCGGTTTGTGTCGTCTCCGGTTTTGCGGCATCCGGTGACTGTATCCAGCCCGGCACCCAGCGGGTGCCGGAGAGGCTGCGCTCTGCAAGGGACGCCGCTTCCCCCTTTTTCAGTTTCGCGGCGTCTGCGGCGGCGGCGTCCTGTCCGGCTTCCTGTAACGCCGCCACAATCTGGTTTTTACTGAGCAGGCCGAGGAAGTTATCCGCTGTCGGCTGCCACCAGTCGCGCAGATGAAATCCGACCGCCTTCTCCACACCCTCAAGGTCGCTGCGGCGGGTGTGTCCGTATTCGCGGGTCTGGACGCCATCCACGGAACAGGCGGTACAGAAGGCCATCAGTGACATCAGGGTCTGTCCGTCGAGGGCAAAGAAGAGGGTAAAATCTTTCTTCCAGCCTTCCGGCAGCAGGGCTTCCAGACGGGTTTTCTCCTGCATCAGTGACTGCCACGCCAGCCCCTCCTGTCCGGTCGGGGCCTCACGGGTCAGGCCGCTGTGGTGGACTTCGAGGCCCATCGCAAACGGGTGCCGGGTGAGGGTCGCGTTACTGAACACACAACTGCACAGCCGCCAGACCATCAGGGCCACGGCTTTCTGTGGCTGCCTGACCAGTTCCGCCTGTACCGCCAGTGTTCTTTCGGAGGACATTTTTTTCAGCAACGGCACGCTGATACCTTCTGCCGCATCCGGCGTGCTGCGGGCAACCCCATGCAGGGAAGCCGGAGCACCTGTACTTTCCTGTCCGTCAGCAGCCGACTCCGGCACCTTCTTCTGTACCCCGCGCACAATGCAGATTTCACCGTTAAAGAGACAGGCCACGACGCCACTGTCTGCTTTCTGTTCGGCAGTCCATTCACGATGAACCGCCTGACTTTCTGTTTCGTCAATCAGCATCTGAATGGCGTCTTCATCCTCGCAGGTTTCCGTTGTTTCGAGTGTGGCGTACAACCCGTCGAGGCGCTGTTGTTCATCCGGGGTGTACTGTGGTTCAGGCACCGGAAGCAGGCGGTAATTGTCCCGGTCTTCGCCGTAGTTCCGCAGGGGGAGTTCCCGCGCCAGTGACCACGACCACCCTTCCTGCCGTTCGGTTGCCAGTGCGGCGGACGCCAGTTTCTCCATAACCAGACGGTCTACCAGCGCCCCGTCCGCCGTCCCGTCCCCCTCATGGGCGCTGAACAAGTCCTCACGCACCACACCCCCTGCGGCCTCATACGCTTCCCGCCCGATAAACACAAACCGGGAGTGGGTCACAGCAATTTCTGTGTCCGTGATGGCCCGCTTCAGCAAATGTGCCGGAGCGCTGCCGTATGCGGCCTTCACCTGCGCATAAACCTGAACCTGACGCGCCGGGTCGTTCTCCAGACTCAGGGCCTGACACTGCTCCACATCGAGTTTGTTCTCTGCCAGCAGGGCCATCAGTTCCGGAGCGAGATTTGCCAGCTTCAGCATCCGCTGAACGTGACGGGCGCTGTATCCCAGCAGGTCACCCGTCTGCCCCGGAGTATTCCCCTGCTCCGACAACGTGCGGAACCCGCTGATTTGCTCCGCCGGATGCATCGCCACCCGCTGGTTGTTCTCCACCATTGAGGCCACCACCGCCAGTTCGTCGCTGACGCGTTTGACGATAACCGTATACCCGGCACCGATGCGCTGTTCACTGAGCAACAGTTGCAGGGCCGCAAGACGACGCCCACCTGCCGCGACGCCAGACAGACCGTCCGGCAGCGAGTGAACCACCAGATTCTGGATCAGGCCGACCGTCATGATGGAATCGGCCATTTCCCGGACGCTCTCTGCCGGGTACGGAATGAGGCGGACGTTCAGCGGGGATTTGACCAGCGCCGACAGCGGCACCATCTCAATCTGTGCGGCCTCAAGTGCCGCCTTCAGGGCAGCGGATTCGGAATTTTCTACAGTTCTTTTGTTGGTTTTAACCGGAGATTTTGCTTTAGACTCGGTCACTGACATAATTGATACTCCTTCTGGTTATTGATGATTGTCTGCCGGACAGGCCCAACTGTCCGGCACCTCTTACTGCTCTGTTTTCGCCTTTCTCCGTTGTGTTGCCTTTAAACCCCGTCACCCGTTGAGTTTCGGGAGCCGCGGTGTTGACGTTTTGCGGGAACCTGCTGTTTTGTTCCCGGAGGTCATGCCTTCACCCGTTTGAGAACCTTCGCCGCAGGGGCGTAAACCCGCGCGGGCGATGGCGGCTGTCCGGGGCGCGGTTTACCGCGTGCCATTTACCCTGGACTGCCGCCAGCGACTGTGCCTGTCTCAGCCCCGGCGACAGGGACTGAAACGGGTGATACGGCAGCGGAAGCGGACATGAGCGGGGACCCGCCGCAACGTCGGGGCGCGGCACGCGAAACGGCGTTGCCCCTTACGCCCCGGCGTCAGTTTGCCGGGGGGCATAAAGCGCAGGTCACGGCGCGTAAAAGGGCGGCGTATCCGTTCACGGATACTGCAGGCCTGCCGTTGACGTCAGCCTTCAGACACAAGCGCCAGCCCGAAACCGTCTGCGGGTTCGGCGTAGCCTGGCGGGTGCGGAGCAGCCGCCCGGCGAAGTGTGGCTGACGACTGAGCCGCGCCAGCGGGTCAGGAGCCGAAGGAGGCACCGGGCTCGGGTCGTGAGAAAGGGACTACGGAAGACAAAAAACAGCAGGAGAAAGCATCAGACCAGAAGACCTTTCAGCCAGGAAGCCGGTACACGGCACACCTGACAGAGTGGCAGTGGCGGCGCGTCAGCGCAGCCACGCCACCGCGCCGCAGGCAGGTTTTCGGCGGGCTGTCAGGCGGGGTAAAGGTGACGGAAAAACAAGGGGTATTCCTCGCCATCACCGGCACGGCTCATGGGGGAGTGTTTCAGTACGTTGTGTGGTTTTCACCGGCGGGTTTCCCCGCCGTGTGGTATTCAGAGACGGAAAACATACCCGTCATGGAAAACATAATCACTGCTGAATAAATCCCGCGCAAACGCCTCATAATCGAAATAGACGCGCAATGATTCGGGCACCTCGCTTAACAGGCCGTTATCCTCCACAAAGCCATAAGCAAAATCTGCCTCGCTTTCGGCTTCGCCGCAGTACGCCTCATCAAAGGCGTCATAATCACATTCGCCGGTATACGCCGCCCAGGCCACAAACGCGGCGGCGCGTCCTTCGTCCTGCGCCTGCCGGAACGCCTCAATATATGCCCGGTCTATCGACGATTCAGAGGCAAACTGTGACGGGATACCCTCAATGTCCTGAAACATCAGTTCGGGGTCATACTCCCCCGCGTGCAGCGCCCGGCAGGCTTTATAAAATGCGTCTTCTTCGTCGAAATCCGTTAAATCAAACCATTTGCCATAAAGGCTGCCGCAGTTGTACCGGTGATACGTACCCACCCAGACAGCAGGAACGGTGATTGATGAGTTCATTGTTTCTTCTCCCTGCGGGGCGGCGCTGCCGCCCCGGTCGTTAATCAGTCAAGAGCGGCACGAATGGCGGCAGATTCAGGATGAAATACGATATGATCCCACAGCTGGGCATCACGCAGCATATACAGCCGGGTCAGCGCGGCGTGGCCGCAGTCATGGTGTATCCAGCAGCGGCGACTGATGGCCAGGGAAGTCAGGATGATCCCGGCCGCTTCCGCGCTCACGGTGCGATCAAACCAGTTTTCGCCATTGACCATTTGCACCCGTCCGCAGTCGGGCATCATGTAGCCGCCGCCCTCCGGTAAGCGGATGAAATGCCAGAAACCGCCTTCATAATCCGGGATCAGCTTTCTCGCCAGCGCATAAACCTGTAACTCTGCGAGCATGAAATCATTGCCGAACAGGTACGGCAGGAAGGACAGGCGGTCGGACTCTTCAACATTCAGGACAGGGCGTGTGTTCACATACTGCATGGTAAAACCTCCGTAATCACAGGGACTGCGACACCGGGCGGTGCCGTGCCGACACGACAGCCCGGCGGAAAGCGGAAGATGCAGGGGCGACACCGGAGGCCGCAGCGCAGATAAAGCGCGAAGCCGGTCTGGACGGTTTTCGAGCGAAACCTGAGCGAGAAAACGACGGGAAGAACGGCGAGCATCATAAAAAAACTGCGACCGGGCGAGGATGGCGGCGTCAGCGAACCCTTGCATCTGCAGCGGCCGGGCTAAAGTGAAGGCACGGCACAGCCCGCACACGACACGGCGATAACAGAGGAGGTTTTTCACCCGTAAGGCCCGGAACCCGGGCCGGGTGGACGCGGAGCCGGCACGGTGACATCCTTATCGCACCGGACCTCCGGCGATGGCAGGCAGACAAGGGAGGGTCTCCCCTCCCCCACTGTTCCGGCGTGTCACGCCTGAGTTCTGACGGCGCGGGCCTCGCTCACCACGTACCGTAATACGCAGCGATCAAGCCAGCGGCGGGCCGGATCGCCCGGAAAACGGAGCATGTCAGTGATAACGTCTGCGCCCTCTATGTTTTCCTCCCGCTCGTTAACCAGCGTGAGCAGGACCGGGCAGAAACGCGCATCGCGCAGCAGGATGGCGTCGAGAACCTGATCCAGCCTGTCGGTCTCGCTTTCGTCCAGCCCGTTGTCATGATCGTACTCGTCGGCCAGCAGCCGCCAGTCACCGATACGCCTCTCCATCAGGCGCGGGGCGGAGGACGGTTGCAGGGCAGCGGCAAGGCGTTGCGCATCCCGGCGCACGATTTCCGCTATCTGGTCTGCTGAGGCTTTCAGAAAGGCCAGCAGGTCGTCACATTCCGCCGCCGTCAGCCACTCCTGCGCGTAGGGCAGCCGGATAACCTGACAGTCAGCCAGCCGTTCGGGGTGCAGATATGCCTTCGCCGGAAAGAGATGCAGACGCGCGGGGGTTCCCGCCAGTCGCCGGGCGCTGGCGGTTAACAACTCCGCCCGGCCATACGTGAGAGGCTGGCAAAGGTGCGTCGTCAGCGCCAGGATTTGCGCGGCATCAAGCGAGCCGCAGGCGGCCAGCCAGCCGGGAACGGTGTCCGGTGCAACCGGTGTCATATCAATGGGATCGGGCCAGCCAGCCTGACGTAGCAGGCGGTCGCCGTGGCGCAGGATGAGCGCGTTAAGGGTTTCATTTCTCATGTTTTGTTCCTGATCCGGTTGATGGCCCCGCAGCGCTGGCGGGGCGGGTGCGTTAAGCGGCCAGTTGCTGCCTGAGCCAGTTGATATCTGCCAGCGCGTCGGCGACGGTTGGATACTGCTGGCAGACCAGCGGCCAGACCCGCGCATCCTCCTCGCTGAGCGCCTGCCCGGCGATACAGGTCAGTTTCGCCAGCATACCGGCAGGGACAGTGACGCGGCGGGTGCTCTCCTGAATGCCCGCATACAGCGCCTGAACGGTGCAAAATGACACGCCTTCTTCGGCATGGTCGCCGGTGCCTGCCTGTCCGATGAGTTCGAGCACAATGTGGGCTTCGTCTTCCGTCATGTTCTCCACCTGGGCCATCACGTCCTCTTTCGTCCAGACCAGCAGGGCGTAACGTTCTTCGTCGCCGAACATGCGTTTCAGTTTCTTGTTGAGTTCTTTACGGGTGCCGTACAGCATGGTGTTTTCTCCGTGATTCAGTGGGGCGGCCTCGCCGCCCGGGGTTCAGTCCTGAAAACTTTCATCGAGCATCAGGGCTTCGTTGTAAGCCTCATTCAGCAGGGTGTTGATGCGTCGCAGGCTCTGCCCGGCCAGCCGTTCAGTCAGTCCTTCATGCCGCCAGTGATAACGGTCTTCCAGCACTTTGAGGGTGGTACGCAGGTCGCACATGCTGTTGACCAGTGCCGCCACCTCGCGGCGAAGGGCTTCGTGTCCGTCGTAGTTCATCAGGCGGCCTCCGGCATCCACTCTTCGTTCGCCGCCGGGGTGTTGACGGCGCGGCGCATCGCGGCCAGCCGTTCGGCCCCTTTCCGGTGGTACTGCTCCAGCATTTCGATGCCGATATAGCGGCGTCCGGCGCGGTATGCGGCGACGCAGGTCGAGCCGCTGCCGGCAAACGGGTCGAGGACAATCGCCCCCGGGGCACTGAATGACTCAATCAGCGGCTGTAGCGCTTCCACCGGCTTCTGGGTCGGATGCAGCGGATTACCCGTGTACGGGAAAGGCAGCACGTCCGGCAGCGGTTTTTCAGGCGGCACCGGGCGGCCTTTGGCGAGCACGTAGGCCCCTTCATGGCGGTAATCCACAAACCCGCGACGCCCCTTCGCGCTGCGGCGGTTGGAGGCATAGGTTTTGGTGAACACAATCTGCCCCACCGCGTAGAACCCCGCCGCTTTCCACGCCGCCATAAAGCGGTCAACGCGGTTCCAGCCGTAGAAGCTGACCATCAGCGCGTCTTTTTTCAGCACGCGGTACATCTCAAGGGTGGCAGGCTCCAGCCATTCATCGGTGACGTCGCCGGCAATCTGGCGGCCTGAACGATCCTTAAAGCCGACGAGGTAAGGCGGATCGGTCACAATAAGGTCAACGGCACGGTCGGGAAATCCGCGCATCACGTCAGTACAGTCCCCGAGAATGAATCTGGACATGGCAGCACTCCTGTAGTCAGAGGGGGCAGGAGGCATCACCGCGATACCGTTCCCTGCCGCACGCTGCCTGTTCATCGCGTCCGGTCACGGGTCAGGCCGACTGTGGAATATCGCAGCCGTCAGTCTGTTCGACGGCGAGAATATGCCGCAAAAGCGGCTTGAAGGGCGTTCCTTAGAATGGCGAGGGACTGGCGTAAACTGTCAACGACGCCGGGCCGGAGCGGAAAAGCCGCCCGTCCCGTACCAGACCGGACGCGAGACACTGGCAGCGTGCGGCAGTCTCATTCCCCGCGACGCCGTCGCGGATAAAAGCGGAGCCGGGATGAGGCGACAACCTTTGCCGGGGTAAAAAAACCGGGCAGAACGCCCGGTCAGGAAAAGGTCAGCGGGTGATATCCCGCCAGTCATCGCCCCACTCGTCGCTGACGACTGGCGCCTCCGGCTTACCGAAGACACGCCAGGTGTCGAGGAACTTCAGACCGTGCAGGATACGGGTCTCCAGGTCATCGAGCGGAATGATGCTGTTAAACCAGACGTCGCCGTCCGGATACAACCACCTGTGCCCGTCACCGGCACATCTGTCCACAATGCATCTGTTTAACCCTGTGGATAACCTGAAGGCAGGCTGCGGAGAGCCACGGAAAGACAGGCGTCACAACGACTGTTCCTTTTTTGAACAGCCGGAAGGGAATAATCAGCGGTGCCGGGATGTATCCCCGGCCACAGACAGGCCGATATACACGCCTGCGCCCCAGATAACCTGCGACAGAACAAAAACCCACTGCGGGACGTCGAACACCAGAAGCGGGAGCAGGCAGAGGGTCACGGTCAGTATCAGCCGGCTGCCGAATTTTCTGCGTACCGGTTCACGGCTGTCGACGGGAACGCCGGCAAACCGGAGAACATTTCTGAAGCCGGGTGACATAAAGCGCTCCTCGGGGAAAAAAACACATCGGATATCTGTATATGACAGGATACCTGCGCCTGCGCAGTCCTGACACCCGCTTTTCCGCCACTCGCTCTTTTCGCCATGACAGCAGGGGATCAGCACAGACCTGCATAAAGAGGCTTGCAAATTCTGCCGAACGGAAAAATAATAGCTGTACATCCATACAGTAATGAGGTGCATCATGTTACAGATTTCCGTTCGTTTTTCTCCGGAGCAGGTGAAAGCCATGCGCAGCGGTACCTTTGCCGCACTGCAGCAGGAAATTGAGCGCCGCCTGACACCACGCTACCCTCAACTTTGGCTGAATATCGGGAAAAGCTCGCAGACTGCGCTGGATGTCAGCGGCGCACGCAGCGACCAGGAAAAGTCAGACATCATGAACATGCTCGAAGCCATCTGGCAGGACGACACATGGCTGCCGGAATGAGTCGCAGGGAGCCCCTGTTTGACCCGGAGGCGGTGTTCACGCTTCCGGCCGCCCCCTCTTCCCTGCAGATGCCCCTGTTTGCGGATGCCTGTGCGGCGGGTTTCCCGAGCCCTGCCGGGGATTATATTGAGCAGGAGCTCGATTTAAACAGCCTGTGCATACGTCACCCTGCCGCGACCTACTTTTTACGCGCCAGCGGGGAAAGCATGAAAGACCTCGGTCTGTATGACGGCGACATTCTGGTGGTGGACCGGGCGGAAACCGCCGTGGACGGCGACGTGGTGATTGCGGAGGTGGACGGCGGATTTACCGTGAAGCGGCTGCGCCTGCACCCCCGCCCCGCCCTGGAGCCGATGAATCCCGCTTATCCGACGCTCTGGCCGGAAGAACTCACCCTGTTCGGGGTGGTGATGCACTTCATTCACCGTACCCGGGCCCGCCTGTAAGGAGTGCAGGTATGTTTGCCCTGGCTGATGTGAACAGCTTCTATGCCAGCTGCGAGAAAGTGTTTCGCCCGGACCTGCGCGACAGGCCGGTGGTAGTGCTCAGCAACAATGACGGCTGCGTCATCGCACGCAGCAGGGAGTCAAAAATGCTGAAAATCCCGATGGGCGCCCCCTGGTTTAAGGTGAAGGCGCTGGCGGAAAAGCACAACGTGGCGGTGTTCTCCAGCAATTATTCGCTTTATCACAGTATGTCAGAACGCGTGATGCGCTGTCTTGAGGACCTGTCACCGCGCGTGGAGCAGTACAGTATTGATGAGATGTTCCTCGACATCGCCGGCATCGACAACTGCATCGCCTTTGAGGATTTCGGTCGTCAGCTGCGTGAGCATGTTCTCCGCCATACCGCACTGACCATCGGCGTCGGGATGGGCCCCACGAAAACACTGGCAAAATCCGCCCAGTGGGCGTCAAAAGAATGGCCGCAATTTGGCGGCGTACTGGCATTAACGGCAGGAAATCGCCGCAGGACGGAGAAACTGCTCTCGCTGCAGCCGGTGGAGGAAATCTGGGGCGTCGGACGCCGCATCGGGAAGAAACTGAACACGATGGGCATCACCACAGCGCTGCAGCTGGCGCGCGCGGATCCGGCCTTCATCAGAAAAAACTTTAACGTGGTGCAGGAGAGAACGGTCCGGGAGCTGAACGGAGAGGCCTGTATTTCGCTGGAAGAAGCCCCTCCCCCGAAACAGCAGATTGTCTGCAGCCGGAGTTTTGGTGAACGCATCACGGAATATGACGCGATGCGCCAGGCGGTCTGCCAGTACGCGGAGCGGGCGGCTGAAAAGCTGCGCGGTGAGCGGCAGTTCTGCAGGCATATCGCCGTGTTTGTAAAAACGTCACCGTTCGCTGTGAGCGAACCGTATTATGGAAATCTGGCCAGCGAGAAGCGGCAGACCCCCACGCAGGACACCCGGGACATTATTGCCGCAGCCGTCAGGGCACTGGACCGGATTTGGGTGGATGGCCACCGTTATGCAAAAGCGGGTTGCATGCTCAATGATTTCACGCCTACCGGGGTTTCGCAGCTTAACCTGTTCGATGATATTCAGCCCAGAAGCAACAGTAGCCAGCTGATGAAGGTTCTCGACGGTATTAACCACTCAGGGCTGGGGAAAGTGTGGTTTGCGGGACGAGGTATCGCTCCTGACTGGCAGATGAAAAGAGAAATGCTATCACCGGTGTACACAACCCGCTGGAATGAGCTACCGGTAGCCCGCTTCTGATCGCACTTGACCCTCATGTCAGTAAACTCCCGCCATGCTTATAGAGGAACACTAGGTGTCGGGACGCAGGATTATCAGCGTACAGATTGTTGCGTTATCAATGCACGGCTGGTGCAGGCATGCAGTCCATGAGTAGCATCAGAAATAATTTTAAACTAATATTCAAACAGTATTAAAACAATGCAAAAAAAACACCATTACAATACTATTTTAATATTAATTCAATGCACCGACGTTACCCACCAATCTGAGCACCTTTATTCAACAGCTGGCGCACCGCCATCCGGATAAGGGCTGCGCGGGACAACCCTTCATGCAGCGCCAGATCATCCAGCTGAGCAATGATTGCGGTGTCAAACGTGACCGTGATCTGCTCGCGCTGGCCTTTTTTTACACCCCGCTTTTCCGGCTTATTTCCGTCGGGGGCATCATTGATAAACTTTTCAATCTGTGCCTGTCCCTGTGAGGGGGACGTCGCGGCTTTAGGTTTTGAAGTAATCGTCATATCACATCGCCTGAACATTCAATTAATATTATAATAATATCATATCAATAGTTAAATACTATAGAGATGAGCTTATCGAGCTCGTCCTTAGCTGGTCGCTCATGCTGTTTTAGTTTCAGCTCAACTACAGACCGTCCGCTGCCTGCTGCGTTAGCAAACGCTTTGCGCATATGTAGAAGATGGTCCAGTACAGGGATCTCTTCCGCATATTCTGACATGGCCGCAATCATTTCCTGATTATCTTTGCTGCGCGGGTTAACGTCCGCCCTGTTGAGGATTGAAAACGCCGGGAAGGGTTCACGAATGCTCCGCGCTTCCTGAAGCATTTTCACGACGTCTTCCATCGCCCAAGCTTCAAAGCTGCCGGGCACAAACGGAACCAGCGCATAATCCGTGAGCGTCAGCGCGGCCCTCATGGCTGTCGAGTCTCGTCCGCCACACTCAATGATGACGTCATCGTAGTTGTCTTTCTGCTGCAGAACCTGCGTTCTCAGAACAGGGCCGTCAGGGTAATGTGAGCAGGCGATGCCCGGCTGCACGTTTGCCTCAGAACGGATCAGAATAGCCATCTGTGACGATCCCTGCTTGTCACCATCAACCAGCCATACCTTCTTACCCTGATGCGCACGGGCGATCGCAATGTTGACTGCCAGCGTCGATTTGCCCACACCGCCTTTGGTATTCACGATCGTTAAAATCATTTCATTAACACCCAATTTTAATATTAATTTGATATTATTCTGGATTTCTTAATCTGATAGCGATTGTATATTGTTAAACCCCATAAAACAATCATAACAACATCAAAATGATTATTTTTTAATATTAAAATAGCATTAAAAAAGCAAATCAACCACTACTTACCATTGTCTGTGGGGAGAGAGGGGAAGGCTCTATCTCAGATGAGAGTTCTGGGCTGTGCAAATTACAGCGCATGATCCCCGACCAGTTCCCTGCTGAGGACCGAGTGTAGTTTATCCACCACCACACGAATCCTGGGCGAGAGGTTTCTTGAAACAGGCCACAGCACCGTAACCGGGACATCATATTCGGGGGTCGTGATGGGTATAATCCTCAATTCCCCTTTAGCAATTTCCTCTCCGGCCAGCCATGTTGACAGGAAGGCAATCCCTATCCCCCTGACAGCTGCATCCCGCAATGCCTCTCCGTGGCTGACAATATGACGGACAGTGGGTTCAAGCAGGACCATGCGGCCATTTTCATCCTGCACTTTCCAGGGCAGAACTCTGCCATCCCTTGAAAAGCCCAGGCAGGTATGTGAAAGCAGTTCTTCTGCACTGTCAGGCAGGCCGTGACGATGAATGTATGTAGGAGAAGCGCAAATAACAGAACGCTGAATGCCGATTTTTCGCCCGGCAAGACTGGCAGAGTTACCTGTATCACCAAGCCGTACGGCGAGATCGATGTTTTCCTCAATAAGGTCAACACGGCGATCGGTGAAAGAGATATCCAGTCTGAGCTCCGGATACTCAGCACAAAGCGTGGCAAGGACTGGCATGACACAAATCCGGCCATATGAGACGGGAAGACTGATGCGTAACGTACCTGAAACCCCCTTTGTGCGGTACGCCAGAAGAGATTCTGTTTCATCAAGCTCATCCATGACTCTTAGGCAACTCCGGTAATACAGTTCTCCCTCTTCGGTCAGGCTGATGCTGCGGGTGGTACGGTTCAGCAATCTAACACCAAGCCGTTGTTCAAGGCGGGCGACATGTTTACCGGTAGCCGATTTTGATACGCCCATCCGGACTGCGGCAGCGGTGAAGCTGCCAGTCTCAACAGTGTGAATAAAAGCAGCCATGCTGAGCAACTGAGAATGAAGGATGAACGCCATTACATTGTCTCCATATGGGAGGAAATATAACTCCTTTATATCGCGATACACGCCCTATTGTTGTCAATAAGATAATTTTTCCAACTTACTGGAGAAATCACTATGGCTCACATGATGAAACGCTGGCAGTTGTCGTCTTTCGGCACTGAAAACCTCCATCTGGCAGACGTGCCTTTTCCAGAACCAGGGCATAACGAGTTGCTGGTTAAAGTCTCTGCGGTCTCCCTTAACTACCGGGATAAACTGGTGCTGGAGGGGAAACTGTTACCTGACCTGCCGAAAATGCCTTTCACGCCCGTCTCTGATATGGCGGGTCTTATTGTCGCAACAGGAGCTGGCGTGACCCGTTTTCGTAACGGAGACCGGGTCACTGGAAGTTTCTGGACGCAGTGGCTGGATGGCGATGCGCCGGAAGACATGGTTCGTCATGGCCGCTCACTGGGCGGTCCGCTGCCCGGAATGCTGGCTGAATATGTCATACTCCACGAAAATGTAGCTGTCACCTCTCCTGATTCACTGAGTGATGAGCAGGTTTCCACTCTGCCGGTTGCAGCCCTGACGGCCTGGTTCGCGCTCGTGGAAACAGGAAATCTCAGAAAGGGACAGCGGGTGCTGGTGCAGGGAACCGGCGGTGTGGCGCTGGCAGGTCTCCAGCTGGCGCGGGCTCTGGGCGCGGAAGTGACCGTTATCTCCCGAAGTGAAGAAAAGCTACAGCATGCAAAGGCGCTTGGAGCATCAGGTATCATCAATACCAGCCTGACACCGGAATGGTCATTACAGGCCACTGAGTTATCCGGGGGGCATGGTTTTGACCATATTCTGGAGCTTATCGGCGGGGATAATTTGCGTCAGTCTGCAAATGCCCTTGCGCCGGGTGGCAGAATTGCTCAGATTGGTTTCCTTGAAGGCAATGAGATGGTGCTTCCTGCCGTCCCTCTGATGCTGAAAAGGGCAGTTATTCAGGGGATCACCGTGGGCCATCGACGCGCTCTTGAAGATTTATGTCAGGCTGTAGACCGCTATCAGATTAAACCGGTGATTGATAAAATATACGATTTTTCTGACGCGCGGGCAGCCTTCGCACACCTGGAGAGAGGCCCATTCGGGAAAATCGTCATCCGAATCGCTTAAGCATTTGGTTTTTTACACAGCCACGGCACAGAGCTGCCTGTCAGATTAGTTTAGCTCTGTGCCACAGCTGTGTCAGGTCAAGTCTGAGCCAATACAGTTTATTTCTTCCACCAGGACTATATCTGACATATTGAATCCTTCCATATCGTCCATGAACTCGCTACTGTTCATATACAGCTGGTTAATAGTGGCGATATCCGCACCTTCCTGATAAGACCCGACTGCAATCACCTGATTTTCGTGTTCATCCACACCAAGATAAAAATTTTCAACTGTCACGCCAAACTTCGGGAGGCTCAGGACATGTCGAGGCCAATGTTTTTGAAAATAAACCTCTGCGGCCTGTCTGTTCTTTAATGTGTAAATTCTTATCTGTTTCATTTTTGGTGTTCTCCGGTCAGTTAAATCAGAAAGGTACAACCGGTACAGAGTACTGTTTTTAAGAGATGTTGATTCTCAAAAAGCCACATTTGCAGATTGGCAAACGCAAGGTGTGTCTGTTTATGGTACTTAGTTGCCGGTCTAATCAGCCGGGGACCGGCCTGCATTTTCTGTTGGAGATGTCCAGCAGAAATGCAAACAGGCAGTGATGTAGCCCCCTGAAACACCGGACAGTAGCTGTATCTCCAGATAAGAGATAGGCTTAAATATATGTCTAACAACCATGTTAATTTTGAGATGACCGGGATCCTGTTAGGGCAAGAAGCCCGTAAGCGTAAGACTCCGCAAGAGAAAATTGCCATCATCCAGCAAACAATGGAGCCGGGTATGAATGTCTCCCACGTTGCTCGTCTGCACGGTATTCAGCCCAGTCTGCTGTTTAAATGGAAGAAGCAATATCAGGAAGGTAGCCTCACCGCCGTTGCGGCCGGAGAGGAAGTGGTTCCGGCTTCGGAGCTGGCGACTGCACTCAAACAGGTCCGGGAACTACAGCGTCTCCTGGGTAAGAAGACGATGGAAGTTGAGATCCTCAAAGAAGCGGTGGAGTACGGCCAGTCGCGAAAATGGATAGCGCACGCGCCCTTGTTGCCAAAGGACGGGGAATAGCTCTGGTTAGTCGCACCATGAGCGTGTCGCGTGCGCAGTTATCACTGCGGGTGAGCCGCTCTGCCGACTGGCAGGACAGGCGCAGCAACCAGCGTAATGACGAAGCTGATGCAGAGATACTGTCGGAGATCCTCGGCATCATCAGCGACATGCCCAGCTACGGTTACCGGCGGGTGTGGGGTATCCTGCGTAAGCAACGCCGTGTAGAGGGACTTCCACCGGTGAACGCCAAACGGCTTTACAGGATAATGAGCGAGCATAACCTGCTGTTGTTGCGTGATAAACCAGAGCGTCCGAAGCGGGAGCATAAAGGCAAAATCGCGGTAGCGGAAAGCGATATGCGCTGGTGTTCAGACGGCTTCGAGTTCGGTTGTGACAACGGCGAGAAGCTTCGGGTGACGTTCGCACTGGACTGTTGCGACCGGGAGGCCATAGACTGGGCAGCGAGCACGGGAGGCTACGACAGTTCAACGGTACAGGATGTGATGCTGAGGTCAGTGGAAAGGCGCTTCGGTAGCACGCTGCCGGGTAAACCAGTGCAGTGGCTGACAGATAACGGTTCAGCGTACACCGCGCATGAAACGAAGAAGTTCGCGCGAGAACTGAATCTGAAGCCGTGTACAACAGCGGTGAGCAGCCCACAAAGTAACGGCATGGCCGAACGGTTCGTGAAAACGATGAAGGAAGATTACATCGCGTTCATGCCAAAACCAGATGTGGGAACAGCGCTACAGAACCTTGCAGCGGCGTTCAATCACTACAATGAAAATCACCCGCACAGTGCGCTGGGATATCACTCTCCGAGAGAGTACCGGCGGCAGCGGGCATCGTTAACTTAAGATACAAAAGCTGTCCGGAGATGGCGGGTCAAGATCAAATGCAAACAGGCAGTCCAGGCAATAAAGAAATCAGGATTAATACGCGTGATACAAAACCGTGAGTCTGTTCAAACTCGTTTTTGAGCAGGCGAGAGGTTGGACAAGCCCGGCAGGCGCGTCAGTCGGTCACATTGGAATATACTTTATATATACCACCCCAAAAGATACCGAGTAATTTTATTGTGACTACTTAAGTGATACCATGATGAGTAGTACCACTTAAATGTTACCATCAGGACACAAAATGTTCGTTTTTGGTTACCTCCGGGCATCCACTTCAGAGCAGGATGCCAGCCGGGCAAAAAATGCACTGAAGGCGTTTGCAAACCAACATAGCCACCGTATTGCTGGCTGGTATATAGATAATGTCTCCGGTACGACAATGAACCGCCCTGAACTGATCAGGCTTCTTGGTGATGCGGAACCTGGTGATGTGATCCTCATTGAACAGGTCGACAGGCTTACTCGCCTGGATGATGCAGGCTGGGAGACACTCAGAAAGCAAATTACCGACAAGCAGCTGGCCATCGTCAGTCTTGATCTACCGACCAGTCATCTGGCGCTATCCAACACAGTAAGTGATGACTTTACCAGAAGCATGCTGAAGGCCGTAAATGGCATGATGCTGGATATGCTGGCCGCTATTGCCCGAAAAGATTACGAAGACCGTCGACGTCGTCAGTCAGAGGGTATCAGTAAGGCGAAAGCTGAAGGAAAATACCGGGGCAGGGTGGCCGATGTGCAGAAACACGAACTGATTCGCACTCTGCGCCTGGTCAATGGAAAATCGCTGCGAGAAACAGCTCGCCTGGCTGGCGTTTCTAAAATGACTGTGATTCGGGTCTGCTCCAGCACTGATAAATAACGTCTACAAAGGAAGTAAGATGAAAACAAAAACGATACCCCTGGTAATTTATACGTTAATCGTTGCGGGACTCGCTATTCTGGGTACGCGACTCTACGACACCGTTTCCGACACAACAGATCCCGCCATTGCAAATGGTCCTTTCTGGGCTGGCTTATGCGTAAAAACGGACAGTAAAGATGGAACGAATGAGTTAATTTGTTCGAATATCAGGATTTTCGTGAAAGCCGAAGATTATGATCGCTCTGTTCGCAAACGTGAGTTGTCCGGCATCCTGGATGATTGATATGCAAGAAGACAGACTGAGCGGTGTTACAGGAAAGAAATACATCATCATCGGACTGGCCATTATGTGCTGCTCCTTCCTGTGATAGCATATCCGGGTCATTTTTCAGAGCCAGGGCTGATGAAGAAAAACAGCACACCTACTCCTCACGATGCGACATTCCGGCAGTTCCTGACGCAACCCGATATTGCCCGGGATTTCATGGAATTGCATCTCCCGGCAGAACTGCAGGCCATCTGTGACCTCAGCACGCTGAAACTCGAATCCGGCTCGTTCGTTGAGGATGACCTCCGCCAGTATTTCAGCGACGTCCTCTACAGCCTGAAAACCACCGCCGGGGATGGCTACGTTCACGTGCTCATTGAGCATCAGTCCTCACCCGACAAACATATGGCGTTTCGCCTGATACGTTACGCGGTGGCCGCCATGCAGCGCCATCTGGAAGCGGGCCATAAGAAGCTCCCCCTGGTGATACCGGTCCTGTTCTATACCGGTAAACGCAGTCCGTATCCGTACTCCACCCGCTGGCTGGATGAGTTTGACGACCCAGCGCTGGCAGGCACACTCTACAGCAACGCTTTCCCGCTGGTTGATGTGACCGTTATTCCGGATGATGACATCGCTGGCCATCGCAGCATGGCCGCCCTGACGCTGCTTCAGAAACATATTCATCAGCGCGACCTCGCTGAACTGGTTGACCGTCTGGCGCCCATTTTGCTGGCGGGATACTTGTCTTCATCGCAGGTGATATCGCTGGTACACTATATACTTCAGGCTGGCGAGACAGCTGACGCCGAAGCCTTTGTTCGCGAACTGGCACAGCGTGTGCCGCAACACGGAGACGCACTTATGACCATCGCACAGCAGCTTGAGCAGAAAGGTATTGAGAAGGGTATCCAGCAGGGGATCGAGAAGGGCATCCAGCTGGGTGAACAACGTGGTATTGAAAAAGGCCGCAATGAAGGCAAGCTGGAAGTTGCCCGTACCATGCTCAGGAGCGGTATTGACCGCAGTACCGTCATGAAAATGACCGGTCTGACGGAAGACGACCTGGCGCAGATACGCCACTGATTCATCCCTCCTGAGAACGCGATTAGTACCCGGATGAGGCAAAGTACCTCCCCGGCATTTCATTCTGAACCCCTTGTCTGTTCAGAACTCGCTTCTGGACAGGCAAGGGGTTGGACAAGCCTGCGGCGCGTCAGTCTGTAGCCGTTAAATCCGTTCTTTCAGCATCGCCACCGCCTCGGTCCCCGGCATCTGGAACTGAACACGGTGGCGTGCCGCTACATCGAGCGCAAACACTTTCGTATAGACTTCCGTCGAACTTATCGACTTGTGTCCCATGAGACTCTGCAGCACCTTCAGCGGTATACCGGCATACAACATATGCATGGCGTAACTGTGCCTGAACGTGTGCGGTGTCACCGGTACTGAGAATGTCACACCGTCGGCGGCCGCGGCTTCGACCGCCTCAGCAAGCCAGGTGCGCACGGTCCGATCGGTGATCTGCCAGATGCGCGCTTTTTCGGTTCTACCGGTGCATTTGTTTCGTCTTTCTAGAGGTATTTTCAGCGTGGCCACCATCATCTGCAGCTGGCTGACGTACTGGTGATCGGAGAGCGGAACCAGACGATGGGCTTGATTGCCGGCGGGGGCTCTCCCGGCCGTTCTCGCCGCTTTCTCCGCACGCTGTTTGAGCGTGGCCAGTTGCACAAACGGATACGGCGGCGATAGCGAAAAATCTCCTCGTGTCAGCGACAGGGCTTCGTTAATGCGCGCGCCCGTGTTCCAGAGTGTCGCCAGCAGCATCTTGCGCTGAAGATCCGGCACGTAGTGGAGCAGGGCGCTCACTTCCGGTGCCAGCAGGTATTTCGGCAGTTCGTCATGGACGAGGGCCATCTGGCGCAACGCCAGCGCGGCCGGGTAATCGATAGCCACGGGCAGCAGGGCCGGATTTGCTGAATACGAGCCAGTCAGGGCTGGGAGGTGTGGGATGCTCATAACTTTTCCTCAGACTGAAAAGACACCTGTGCCTGTGCTATCAAGACGGCCTGAACGCATCGGCGTTTTCTTTCCTGCCGCCACTCCTGCCAGAGAACGTTTTGTGCCGACCAGCGAGTTGCGTCAAGGCGGGTATGCGGGAGACCCACTAACCGCCGCAGTCGTCGGGCCTGGATGATGGCTTTGAGACCCAGACGAGTGTACTGGTACTGCCGCGCCTCAAAGAATTCATCATAGTCTGGGGGAATATGCTCAGCCTCATTAATCGTCCGATTGGCCTCACCTTGCATCACTGGCAACTCCCGGATGCGGTACATTATCTTTGCCGGTAACACTCGCCAGTCCCCGGTAATGGCTGAAATGTTGAGGACAGGACATTTTGTCGCTGGAACAGTTAGACCGTTTTGGTTCTTGTAACCGTTATCGGTTGCAACCGCAGCACACTCTTGAGCAAACTGCTCCAGCAAAAAGACCAGCTCCGTAGCAATAAAAAGTCGCTCACTGACCTGCTTCGCCGCAGCCGCTCTTTCTTCACGCCGTCTGGTAAAGTAGTGGGCCAGATACACACCGCCCAGGGCTGCACCGGCGGACGAAACCGCTGTGATGATCTGCGGCCACAGGCTGGCGCTGTCCTTGACCACCTTCACACCTTCAGTCGCAATAAACCAGTCAGCCATGTTTGTTCCCTAATCGATAAATCCCGCCATCCATTACTTCTCTGACCTTCAGGGGGCGATAATGTAATAGCCCTTAAAATAATGATCTATCTGACAGGATTGCCAGGGCGGAGCGCAATGCTGGGACAGTGGTGTTTTGTAGTCACCAACCAGTTGCCATGACTCCGAGCTACCAGTACGTTCAGCAACAATACTGCCATTACGTTTCAGGATTTTTGGCGACTTCCAGCTATGTTTGGCGTTAATCACTTTTTCCGGCGTTACATCTGTCATTCCTGAATACAGCCACAGCTCCTGATGGCCATACACTCCCTCAAGCTCCCTGATCACATCGTAAAATGATCTGAATGTTGTATTACCCATTTCCCGCCCCAAATCCTTTTCCATTGAATAATCCCCAAGAGAAATTATGACGCACAGCACAATCTACTGAGCACAACCCTGCGTCTGTCACCAGGATGACTTTCCCATTCCGTCATCATTTTCATGCTGATAATAAGCAGACATATAACCACTACATTAAATTACCGGATGACCATTCCGGCCAGATCCGATTTCTCTGTTATTAACGACTTTCCGGAAGTGTACCACGGTCAGGAAGTAAGCGAAGCACTGTTTTCTGCTGCGGCGCGCCGGGCCACATGGCTGGAGAGTAACACAACATATAGCGTCATCATCAGCTAATGACACCGCTACATCTTGTGCCTGTGGGCGGCAGCGCCCCGGAGGGGAGGACGCAGATCCGGAACTAGCTTTTTTCGGATCTCCGGTGAAAAAGAGAGAAGAAAGGATATGCAAAGCATATCCATATGCCTGGCATCTGCATAGGTCCGACATACGCATATACTCATCATCTGCATATGCTTTACATATACAAACCCGTTCTGAAGGCATATACTTCACCTATGCGGGAATACTCCCTGGCACACTCAGCATATGAGGAAAAACCATGCGCACAGTTTCGATTTTTAAAAACGGCAATAACCGCGCCATCCGCTTACCCCGGGATCTGGATTTTGAGGGAGTCAGCGAGCTGGAGATCGTCCGGGAAGGGGACAGTATCATCCTGCGTCCCGTCCGGCCGACCTGGGGCTCGTTTGCGCAGCTGGAAAAGGCTGATGCGGACTTTATGGTGGAGCGCGAGGACGTGGTCAGCGACGAAGGACGTTTTGAGCTATGAAGAAAACCTATATGCTCGACACCTGCATCTGCTCATTCATCATGCGCGAACAGCCGGAAGCCGTGCTGAAGCGCCTGGAGCAGGCAGTGCTGCGCGGTCACCGTATCGTGGTCTCGGCCATCACCTATGCCGAAATGCGCTTCGGCGCCACCGGCCCGAAGGCCTCGCCGCGGCATATTCAGCTGGTCGACGCGTTCTGCGCGCGCCTCGATGCCATTCTGCCCTGGGACCGCGCCGCAGTGGACGCCACGACGGACATCAAAGTGGCGCTGCGGCTGGCCGGGACGCCGATCGGCCCGAACGATACCTCGATTGCCGGGCACGCCATCGCAGCCGGCGCCATCCTGGTGACGAATAATACAAGAGAGTTTGAGCGGGTCCCGGGACTGGTGCTGGAAGACTGGGTAAAATAAACCCGATATTAATAAGTAACGGAGACAACAAGCATGATGTCACAACACACGAGCTTAACCGAACACATTAATACGTTAATCCAGACCGGATTATCCCCTGAACAGGGCAGCCTGACGGCCGCAAATTGAAAACCGCGCCATCTGCCGGACTCTGAGTTGTCATGCAGTGATTTGAATATGTATGATCCGGATACATATTTTGCTCAGAGCCTTTCCCCATGATGACCCGTAAAACTATCGATACCATCCTGCTCTCCGTTATCGCTGATAAGCTTTCACAGCGTGAATGGGACTGGATTAAGCTGATGAAGCCCATGGACCCATCTCCGGCAATGGTCGCCGGCGCCATTCTGGAGCACCGCCACGATACAGCAGCCCTCGCCCGCCTGCAGGGCGCAGAGGATTAATCTGCCACGTGATTTCCGGTTTCAGCCCCCGCCCGCTAAAAAAGCTGTTCACGGCTAACCAGTGCTGGACATCCTTCCTGGATGCCGGAGGTCTGCGCGATATCGAAGTGGAAGCCGTCACCAAAATGCTCGCCTGCGGTACCCGCATCAGCGGCGTGAAGGAATACGGCTGCGATAATCCCGGCTGCCGGCATGTTAAATACATCACCAACGCCTGCCACAGCCGGGCCTGTCCCTCCTGCGGTAAAAAAGCTACCGACCTGTGGATTGCCGCCCAGCTTAACCGCCTGCCGGACTGCGACTGGATACACCTGGTCTTCACCCTCCCCGATTCTCTCTGGCCCCTGTTTGAGGTCAACCGCTGGCTGCTTAACTACCTCTGCCGGCTGGCGATCGATAACCTGCTGTATGCCGCCGGTAAACGCGGCCTGGATATCGGCATTTTCTGCGCCATTCATACTTACGGCCGGCGGCTCAACTGGCATCCCCACGTTCATGTCTCCGTCACCTGCGGCGGTATCAACGAGCACGGAAAGTGGAAGAAAATCAGCTTCCGCAAGGATGCCATGCGCGCCCGCTGGATGTGGAATATCCGCCAGTTACTCCTGAGCGCCTGGCATGAAGGCGTGGCACTGCCACCATCTTTGTCGCACATCACCACCGAAGCACAGTGGCGCAGCCTGGTATTGACCGCGGGCGGTGATTACTGGCACGTGTACATGTCAAAAAAGACCGCAGGGGGCAAAAACACCGTGAAATACCTGGGCCGTTACCTGAAAAAGCCGCCAATAGCGGGCTCCCGGCTGGCTCACTATGCCGGCGGAGCCACGCTGAGCTTTCGCTACCACGACCATAATACGGGCGGGCAGGCCACGGAGACGCTGACGCAGCGGGATATTGTGGCGCGTCTGAAACAGCACATCCCGGAGAAGTTCTTCCGGATGGTGCGCTATTTTGGGTTTCTGGCCAACCGGGTGTGCGGAGAAAAGCTGCCGGTGGTCTACAATGCGCTGGGGATGGATAACCCGGCGCCGGTACCGAAGGTGTGCTATGCGCAGATGAGTAAGCAGTTCCTGCGGCGAGACCCGTTCGAATGTGTGCTGTGCGGCGGGCGAATGGCGTACCGCCGCGCGGTGACGGGTCTGAATGTGCAGGGGCTGAAAACTCATGCGAGGGAGATCAGCCTGATGAGGTACATCCCGGCCTGACACAGGGAAGATGCGTCCAGCGCACTCAGACAGTCTGAAAAACGACCAGAAAGAGCGCAAATCATCACCAACCAGTGGATCGCCGACGTCCTCACGGACACACAAATCAAAGACTGCTTAAATTTCAATCAATTCATTCCGTCGCTGAAATGGTTTCAATTAATGAGATGGTCACTCCCTCTTCCTGAGCACTATGCTGAAAACAGGTTTAATTCGGAGAAGCATCATGGAAAACATTGCACTTATTGGTATCGACCTGGGTAAAAATTCCTTTCATATTCATTGTCAGGATCAGCACGGTAAAGCGATTTATCGAAAAAAATTTACCAGGCAAAAACTGTATGAATTTCTTGCAACATGCCCGGCGACAACCGTCGTAATGGAAGCCTGCGGTGGAGCTCATTTCATGGTGCGTAAACTATTCGAACTGGGGCATACGCCAAAGCTGATATCCCCTCAGTTTGTTCGCCCATTTGTTAAAACGAATAAAAATGACTTTGTTGATGCAGAAGCCATCTGTGAAGCAGCATCACGACCATCCATGCGATTTGTCAGGCCCCGCACAGAATCTCAGCAGGCTATGCATGCCTTGCACCGGGTCAGAGAATCTCTGGTCAGCGACAGGGTCAAAACCACAAACCAGATACAGGCATTTTTACTGGAATTTGGTGTGAGCGCACCAAAAGGTCCGGCGCTGATAAAGCGACTCGCAGAAATCATGGAGACAAACAATCTTCCGCCTTACATAACCGGCTTGCTGGAAAAACTGCGCAAACATTACGATTATCTTGTTGAGCAAATTAAAGATCTGGAGATTCAACTGCAAATATCGCTCGGCGAAGACGATGCCGGCCAGCACTTACTCTCCATCCCCTGTGTCGGTCCTTTAACTGCAAGCCTGCTTTCTACTCAACTGGGAGATGGTAAACAGTATGGCAGCAGCCGGGATTTTGCTGCCTCAACAGGTCTGGTGCCCCGGCAGTACAGCACGGGAGGACGGACTACCCTGACGGGCATCAGTAAACGGGGAAATAAAAGGCTGCGGGCATTGCTGGTTCAGTGTTCCCGGGTCTATCTGCGGACGCTGGAGAGCCGGACAGGGAAGCTTGCCGACTGGGTCAGGGGATTATTGCTGCGGAAAAATAATTTTGTCGTGACCTGTGCTCTGGCAAACAAACTGGCCAGGATTGCCTGGGCGATGACGACCCGAAAGCAGTGTTTTGAGGCGTAATTATCGGATGTATTTACATGTCTGAACAGTGACTCACCTGGTTTTGCGAATACTGATTATTGATGATATTAACGGCTAACCGGCCCGACGAAAAACCTGTGTATAGGAATGGCTGATTAAGGTCGCTCAATTTATAAGGTTCGTCAGGCGCGGAACTCATCGGGGCGCGGGCATACACAACCCATTCAGACGCCGGATAGATTCATGCAAGCCAACAATATTTTCAGTATCGGTATTGCAAAAACGGGAGTGACCATAGATTCCTATACGTCAAGAGAAGAACCATGAAAGTCACTGAAACCCGACTGAACACCCTGATTGATAATCTGAACACCCTGATTTGTGAAGACGATCTGCTCACCCGCCAGGAGCGTGAAACCCTCGTGCGGGCCGTCGCCGCCATCGGCGCCATGAAAGCACGTGTCAGCATGAAAAAAGACGAAGCGCCGGCAGTCTCTAAACCTAAAAAGAATGAGAAAAAGGAGATTATCCCCGATCCTCGCTTTCCACATGCCGGCGATGCCTGGAGTGAAGAGGAAGAAGTGTTCCTGCAGGATGCACTTGATTCTGTACCGAATGAGGAAATCGGTACGCATTTGTTCTGGCTGGCCGAGAAACTGGGCAGAACGCCGTTCAGCGTCGCCTGCAAAATAGCGTCACAAAGAAATATGAAAAATGGCTGGAAAGAGCAGTTCAGGGAGATTTCGGATAAAATCCGCGAATCCGAACTGACCATCAGTGAATTCGTCAGTAAAAATGGATTATAAACAGGAGAAGGAATGATGTTCAGCACCGTCGTATCGCTGTTGTTTGCCGTCGTGTGCATAATCACTGCCGTTTCTTTAATGAGAGGAAAAGCAGGCGTATTCTGTGGTATCAGAATTCCCAGACCCGTCATAGTTACAGCGTTGATATTCTGCGGAGTCCAGTCAGCTTATGTGGCTTTGCTCCCTTTTTTATAATAGATTATGTTTCAACCATGATGGGTTCTGGTTAAGCGTTCATGATTTATAAAAGGAAGTTATTATGAAAGAATTTAAGACTGTCTCCTTATGTGTCACAACATATATACTCCTGTGTTTGTTGGTGTTTTCAACCTGGCTCATCTTCATATCTCAGTTTTCCACTCTTGATGGTTATAATCTGTCAGGGAAAATGATGTATATATTAAATGCCTTTTTCATATACGTAGTGATGGCACCATTTGATGCGTTTCTTGATGGTCCTTTAACTATGGTCAGGGAAGTAGCTGACTCATCAGGACAAATGACGCGCTTTTATAATGAAATACCCATCCTCTGGATATATGGCATTTCAGCACTGTTGTGCTTTAGTATCTACACGTTCTTTAATAGAATGAACGTCCGTCAACGAAAAGTCTGTTGATGACTGACTTTAAAATTTCGGATATTAGAATGTCAAACAGTACACAGAACCTGCAGAGAAAAAATGACCAAAAATGAATGGATTTTACGATTGAGGCGCTGTACTTCAGGGGAAACGCTGGAAAAAGTTATTGAAAAAAATAAATATTCGCTTTCAGATTCGGAACTTGAACATTTTAACTCAGCTGTGGATCATCGTCTGGCGGAACTGAAAATGGGGAAACTGTATGACAAAGTTCCTCCAGGCGTGTGGAAATTTGTGAAATAGAGTACATAAGGGGCGACAATCTCGCCCCTGTAAAAGTAACTTTTACTCGCGCCCGGGACTATTTCAACTCACTCAGCTGCTGACTGAGTGACGGAAACCCTGCCAGCGCCAGCAGGCGTGATACGCGCGCCGGAGCCGTTTGGCGCCGTTCCAGCCAGATAACCCGGAAACGCTGCTGATCTCCATTTCCCCATTGAGGTGGATTGGATACGCCAAACGGGCATTTCACCCGCAACAGAGAATCTTTGAATCCGCCATAGACAATTCCCTCCGGTACCAGGAACAAATCCCACTGCGCCGTCAGCTGCCGTATTTTTTGCGGATTTATACAATAGGTGTTCAACTGGCCTGTCAGAGAAACCTGCTGACCCAGCTGGCTAGCCTGGAACCGAGCAGCTGCAAAATGATGTGACCCACCCAGGTTGTTCCAGTATATCCGTGCCGGCATCCAGGAGAATTTGCTGAATGCCATCTCATTCAACCGCAGCTGAGAATGAGACAGATTGCTGTCCAGATGCTCAGCACTCACTGGTGTGGCCAGTTCCCGGCAGCACTGCAGTGCAAAATCATCCAGACTGGTGCACTGCTTGTCACCATTCTTCGAACTGCTCATTCCACCGATATCAGTAATATCACAGAGATAATTTTCTGTAATCTCGCAGCTGACCAGCCCGGCCAGTTGCGGGATGTGGAGTTTTAGGTAGTCATAATCACCATCATGGCCGGGTCGCAGATAGCGAATACAATTTTTGTCATAATTGAGCCAGGAGTGCCAGCACACAACAGATCGTAGCCAGATGGTATCCTCCATTAGCGGCAGATTTACCGGCAAGGCCCCATTGTTTAGACGACGGCGCAATGTGGCAGGATATCCTAGCGAATTTTGGAAATCATCCAGGAAGCCCTCGAGGATTTTACGCCACAGGGGCGGTGAGCTGCTTATTTGATTATCAGTCATATCAATGATCCCAATTCTGTTCAGTTGCAACTGACCAAGAGTTGTTGCTGGCCACCACAACCAGACTACCGCAGAAGATTTGAGGCCGAAGAGGCTAAGGAGCCTAAAAGTTACTTTTAGAGAAATTTATTTTTTGTCATCATAATATCAATATAACTCATTGATATTTAACATAAAACGCATTGAGCGAAGTTGCGGGTAGCAGCAAAGTTGTAATGTCCGCCTTGGGCTAAGTTAAGATGTCCGTCATGTATAATCAACAAGAAGATCACCATGACGGCTCATGCAGCGGAGTTTTTTACATTGGATGGGGTTCTACGCCGGAACCGCCGAAATTTCCGGTGACTGTATAATATGTCGGAATCGTCGACATTTCTGTTATCCCGGCGGTTCCTGAGCCTTGAAGCGCGTTGACTTCCGGTAAGTCTTTATTGGAATAGATATGTCAGGCTTTCGTCGAAAGCGATGAAGATCTCATCATCGCCGGGTTGTATGCGGGAAGCCGCAAAAATTTTGCAGCAAAGTGAATTGGTCGTCGGTGATATCAACTTTGCCAGCAATTAGACCGTCTGGAGATGCCGTGTCAGATCGATAAATCCCGCAATATTCATAAGCCACGTCCGTTGTGCCAGTGTATAGCTGGAATGAAGTCCCTCAGGAATAACAAGCTGTACCTGTTCAGACTTCATTTCATTCGTCTGGTTTTCACTTATACTGGGTTCCAGCGTCAACAGATGTTTATTTGGAATGCGTGCCGCTTCATTCAATATTTGCCTCCAGCGGTCTTTACAGGTCGATTTAGACGCCAGCATAGTCAGTCGGGAATGAGGAAATTCCGAGTCGTGGTAATGCGAAATACCTGGAAATATAAAATCTGGTTTGAGGTTGTTTTCTGTTACTCCGGTTCTGGTATATGTGACACCATGATCGGTGAAGACCTGTTCCAGGTGATTCTCAAGCGCAGAACCCGCTCTTGATTTACGGCGCTGCAATGCACTTTGAACCAATTTTATGAACGGTTCTGTATCCTCGACTCCTGCCTGAGTCAGGCTACGCAGCTTCTCACCTAAAAGATATTTTTCGAGCGTGCGGAACAAGATTTCTTCACGTTCCATCCAGACAAATAACGCAACATCAGGATCATCCTTACTGGAAAGATCTCGAACAGTACTTCTGGCATAGGCAGAAAATTCGATTGTTTTCGGGAACGAACCATTAAATTTATCCAGCATTTGATCTAAATAGTTAGGAGCTTCCTCTTCAGCCTCAACACCTATTTGTTCAAGTATAACTCTAGCCGCAAAACCAATGCGATCCTGTTCCGTTTCCAGTTCTGATTTGATGGAAAAACCAGGATGAGCAAGTTCCGAGAATCCAAACAACCACATTATTTGCCGCTCAATCGTGGTCCCATTCTCGGCCACAATAGCCAAAAGTGAGTCGTTTGCCAGCCTAGCGATTACCAGCAAGTCTCCTGCTGAAGCACATTGTGATACAAGATTTGTAGGGAAATAGAGCCTGTATTCCCAACGCATGACATGGCGCTCAAGTCTCGCTCTCTGACGGGCGTCGTACCACGTCAGAAAGCCATCCTCAACCACAGGCTCATCATCCTGGTCTGTGAGATACAAAAATTTTGCAGAAAAACGTACTTTTCCATCGGGTTCTCCAAGGATATCCCGCAGGCCTTCAACTCCGTTAAATTCATGCTGGTTTGAGCGAATAACATCGGCTTCAACTGCACTGAGGCGTTTGAGTGCCACACCTTCGAAATACTGCGACAGATAACCTTGCTTCATCCCTTAATCCTGGTTTTTTTCGGCTTTGATTATATTACTATATCCGTATCATCAGACAAAAAGTGAAGGCTGAACCCTACCAGTACATTCCTGCTCGAGCATCTTCTGGATATGCGGAACCATTATACTGGCTACCTCTCGCATTACAGGCATTACCACACTATTACCGAACTGTCGATAAGCCTGCGTATCGCTAACGGGAATTCTGAAAGTATCGGGAAACCCCATTAATCTGGCACATTCACGTGGAGTCAGACGGCGAGGACGTTTATTTTTCCCCTGGTAAACCAGAATTTCTGAACCGTCCTTATAATATCTTGCTGAGAGTGTACGGGTAACACTGTCCGGATAAACCATGCCAAAACCAAATCCGTTACCCGCAGCCCGATGTTTTTCTGCATAAGCTTGTAAATAAGCCCATAGTTTTGGGGTTAACGTGTATTTTGGTTGTACTACCTGCTGTTTGTGATTGAAAAAACGGTCCTCATCCCAGGGGAGTACAGGTTCACTTCCATCTGTTTTATGTAGGATAGAATTCAGACGGGGTCCTTCTTCCGCGAGTTGAAGAGTATCCCATGAAAAATCAGTTTTTTCTCTGAAACCAACTATTATAATCCTCTCTCTGTGCTGAGGAGTGAAATGTTGTCCGTCAATTATTTTATAATGTACGTCATAACCCAGTTCGTCCCTGAGGGTCTTCAGAATCACATTGAAAGTATTTCCTTTATCATGTGAAAGAAGATTTTTTACATTTTCTAATAAAAATGCTTTGGGGCGTTTGGTCGCTATAATTCTGGCAACATCAAAAAATAATGTTCCCTGCGTAGTACATTCGAAACCATGTGGGCGTCCAAGCGAGTTTTTCTTACTGACACCGGCAATGCTGAATGGCTGACACGGGAATCCTCCGAGTAACACATCATGGTCTGGTACATTTTCTGCCGGAAACGGCACAATGTCACCAATGAAAGGATGATGATCACCATAATTTTCTATATAAGTTTTTTTGGAAAAATCGTTCCATTCACTGGTAAAAACACACACTCCCCCGTGAGCTTCAAAGCCAAGTCGAATGCCACCAATGCCGGCAAAAAGATCAATAAAACTGAAGCGATTACCACTTTCAGCAGAATCAGATGCGGGCTGCTGAAGCAAATCTCTCAATGCCGGAACCAGCATTGTCGGACATGGAGTTTCTCCTTTCTCCCAGCGTCTTACTGTCTTAGTATCTTTGCCTACATGTTCAGCAATTTCTCGTTGGGTGTATCTGCTACGGGCCTGCTTTAAAAGCTCAAGCGGCTGCACATGCGTCATTTCTTCTTCCTCTGGGTATGATTGAGGACATTATGACCCATTAAATTCCCTTTAACCAGGTCTTTTTCCATAAAAACTGGAAACAGTCCTACTGGAGATTTCTTTCATTCAGAGGGAAGCACCGGAATTACCGAAATTTACCGTCAGTGATTTTTTAAGTGTCCTTTAGGAACCTCAATGACGCCATCAGCAATCCCCTGAGCCAGTCGTTCCATCCATTTGATGTGGTCGAATAATCAGGACACTAAACTTACATCCAAAACGGAGGTGTTTAGTGAACCAGAAACGAAGATTTACCCCTGAGTTTAAAAAGGAAGCGGTTGCTCTGGTGACGGAGCAGGACTACACGGTGGCCAGAGCGGCTGCCTCGCTGGGGATTAGCTCTAAAACCCTGCATACCTGGGTCACGCTGGCCCGGGAGCAGCATAACAGGGTGCTCAGCGATGATGAGCGGGCCGAGCTAAAACAGTTACGAAAAGAAAACAGAGAGTTACGCCTTGAGAAAGAGATACTAAAAAAGGCGAGTGCCTTCTTTGCGAAGCATATGTCGTGAGGTACCGGTTTATCCTCGACAATGCCGCTGATTTCAGCGTTCGCCTGCTCTGCCGGGTCATGCGGGTGACGGTCTCTGCATGGTATGCATGGCGGAAAAAGTCCGCTGAGCCGCCGGAAGACGATGCGGGACTCCGGGTCAGGCTAAAAGCGCTGTTCACCGCCAGCAGACAGGGGGCGGGAAGCCGGACGCTGGTCAAAAAGCTTCGTGAAGAAGGCATAACAGTCACCCGCTGGCGGGTGATAAGGCTCATGCAGGAGGAAGGTCTGGAATGCCGCCAGCGCCGGGCTTATAAAGTGACGACAAAGCCCCGGGCAGGAGCAGAAGTAGCCCCGAACCTGCTGAACCAGAACTTTACCCCTCCGGGGCCGAATCAGGTGTGGGTGAGCGACATCACGTATCTTAAGACCGGCGAAGGCTGGCTGTATCTGGCGGCGATAATGGACCTGTACTCCCGGCGGATAGTGGGCTGGCACGTGGATAAGCGAATGACCTCGTCACTGGTCTGCCGGGCGCTGATGCAGGCATATAACCTGCGCAATCCGCCCCGAGGTCTGGTGGTCCATACAGACAGGGGGTCACAGTATACCGGCCATTGCTTCCAGCGGCAGTTAAGCAGTTACGGCCTGAGGAGCAGCATGGGAGACGTCGGCGCCTGCTGGGATAATGCGGTGATGGAGCGCTTCTGGGGAAGTCTGAAACATGAATGGCTGCTGCTTGTGCCACAGCCAACGCGGGCGGGCATGAAACAGGATGTGGCAGCGTATATGCGCTACTACAACCTTGAGCGAAACCATGCAGCCAGTGGTGAGCTGTCGCCCGTGCACTATGAGCGAATGACTGAGAAAAAAGTGTCCTGATTTATTGACCAGAACAATTTTGCAAAGCGAAAATACCCGGGATATTGCAGGCAGATGTAGTCCATCTGAACTTTTGATGCACTGTCCATCACCCGTTTAAAGGCTTCCATGTAGTCAAAGCAGCCCTGCAATAATTGCGCATCACCATTTTCTGTTGGAGGAAACTGGCTGGCGTAATCATGAACAATCTTCGCTAGTTGTCGCTGTTCTGCGGTCAGGTCGATCATTTTTATCCTCGGAAATTTGTCAGTCACCGTCCATATCGGAGCTAAGCCTCCAGGTACTACCACCAAAAAGTACGCTTCCCACGATCTGCTCCCAGGTTTCTGTTTCTGCAAGACGTTTTTCTACAGACTGAAAGTCGGTATGGCTCAGAATGACCTCGTTTCGCTCACCTGGCGATTCCAGGACATATCCGTCAGGGATTCGACGGTCCGTTGAACCCGCTGTCCGGGCCGATGCCCGGTAAAAGGTTTTGATACACGCGCCTTTTTGCAGGGCAGACAGGATAACCGGTTCCGGGATCCGCATATTATTCCTTATGATTCCGTGAAAGTGTCCGGTAAACCGTTGGCCGTGAGACCGAAAATAACTCAGCCAGGTCGCTAATCGAGTACTGCCCGGTTTCATGCATCCGGCACAGCTCTTTCTGCTGCTTATCAGACAGTTTTGGCTGTTTCCCCCGCAGTTTCCCTTTCGCCCGGGCAATCGCCATGCCTTCCCGGGTACGCAGGCGTATCAGATCGCCCTCGAACTCAGCGAAGGTGGCCAGCACGTTAAAGAACATTTTCCCCACCGGGTCTTCCGGATCGTAGAGGCTGGCTCCCAGCGCCAGCTTCACGCCCCTGGCCTGTAATGCATCCGCAATTTCACGCGCATCAGGTACCGAGCGTGCCAGACGGTCAAGTTTCGGTACCACCAGGGTGTCACCACGGCGCACAGCGGCCAGCGCCTGATCCAGCCCCGGTCTCTGCCGGTTTGACCCTGTCAGCCCTTTGTCGGTGTAAATCCGATCCGGAGAAACGCCCAGACTGACCAGCGTCTCCTGCTGGGCAGTCAAATCCTGTCTGTCGGTGGAGCAACGGGCATAGCCAATCCGTATTTCAGTCATAAAGTGTACGTTTAAGGGGCCGTCAAAGATATTGATACCGTACCAGTTATATGAGACAACGTCAGCAGTGATTTTATCTGAAGCGTAAATTTAATTTTTGCTGTCCGCAGAGCGATCCTCTTACGGACACGATTAATCGGGGTCAGGATGACAACGCGTGGCAAAGCGACAGGCAAAAGTGAACGGCTGGCGGTTTTAAGCAATGCTGAACAGGAAGCGCTGTATGGACTTCCTGATTTCAATGATGCACAGCGGCTGGAATTTCTGGCTCTGGATGAGTCCGAACTGACGCAGGCCTGTAGTCGCCAGGGGCTTCATGCTCAAATTTATTGCATCCTCCAGATCGCTTATTTCAAAGCCAAACATCTGTTTTTCCGCTTCGGGTGGGATGATGTTAAGGATGACTGCAATTTTGTCCTGAGCCGTTATTTTGACGGGGAGTCACTTCCGGATAAATTGCCCTCTAAGCACGAGCGCTATGCGCAGCGAAACAAAATCTGTGCACTATATGGCTACCAGCCATGGTCATCAGCTTTGGTATCACAACTTCAATTACAGGCCGCACATATTGTTCACCGCGATGTGACACCCGGCTTTGTCGCCACAGAACTGATTATCTGGCTCAACGAACATAAAATCATCCGTCCCGGCTACACCACGCTCCAGGAGCTGGTGAGCCAGGCTCTCTCCAGTGAAAGGCAGCGGCTGGGACGTATTCTGCTGGAGCAACTTGATGACGCTACCATTACCGGTCTGGATAAACTGATTGAGCGTGATGATACTCTTTCCCGGCTCGCAATCCTCAGGCAGGATGCGCGTGACTTTGGCTGGCACCAGATGGTCCACGAACGGGAAAAGCGAGCCACTCTGGAGCCGCTGCACCGTAAGGCCTGTGATCTCTTACCCGCACTGAATATTTCTCAGCAAAATATGCTGTACTACGCCAGCCTGGTAAATTTCTATACCGTTTACGATCTACGTCACCTGAAGCCTGAGCAGTCCCATCTTTACCTTCTGTGTTATGCCTGGATCCGCTATCGCCAGTTCAGCGACAACCTGGTGGACGCGATGTTTTTCCATATGAAGCAGCTTGAGGATGAGAGCCGCAGCGGGGCTAAGCAGCTTATGGCGGACGTGCAGGAAAAACACCGTCGCGAAACGTCTAAAATTGGACGTCTGCTGTCGCTTTTCGTTGATGACAGCGTTCCGGATCCCACTACCTTTGGCGAAGTCCGCCGCCGGGCCTGGAAAATCATGCCGCGGGAGACGCTGAAAACCACCGCACAACGCATGAGCGTGAAACCCGTCAGCAGGCTGGCGCTACAATGGCAAGTTGTAGACGGTATGACGGCATTAATCCGGCGTCATCTGCGACCATTATATCTGTCCCTCGATCTTACCAGCGTCGTCCAGGACAGCCCGTGGGCCGAAGCCCTGAGCTGGCTAAAAATGGTGTTCAGCAAAAAGATGACGCTTTCGCAGCGACCGCTGGCGGAATGTCCACCGGAAACGTTACCGGAACGGCTGCGACCGTACCTGCTTGAGTTTGACGAGGATGGTGAGCCCACAGGCCTGAATGCCGGACGCTATGAGTTCTGGCTCTACCGGCAGATAAGAAAGCGCTTTCAGTCGGGAGAGTTCCACCTCAATGACAGCCTCCGGCACCGCCATCTTTCTGATGAACTGGTATCAGCAGAGGAACAAGCCGCGGTGCTGGCTGACATGAATATCCCGTTTTTGCAAAAGCCGGTTAAATCGCAGCTCAGGGCGCTGGAGTCCGAACTGCACCGACAGTGGAAAGCGTTCAACCGCGAACTAAAGCAGGGGAAGCTGAAGCATCTGGAATACGATAAAGAAACGCAGAAACTGACCTGGCATAAATCGGTGGTCAGCCGTCACAAGGCACAGAAGAAGCGTTTTTATGAACAGCTACCGTTCTGCGATATAACCGACGTCTTCCGCTTTGTTAACCAAGTGGGTGCCTGTTATTGGCCGAGAACCTCTTCCGATGAAGGCAGATCATGCTGCATTCATCAAAGAACACAGAGTTGACCTTTTGTTCTATGGCGAAGAGCTGGCTGCGCTCGTTGAAACAATTCAGCGCAAGGAAGATATCCTCATTGAAAACGTAGCTGTTGACCCGCGTTTTCAGAAACGCGGTTATGGGAGAAAAATGGTGGCTCATGCAGAACAATTGGCAGTTAAAGCCGGTTTAGATGTCGTCAGGCTATATACGAACTCGCTATTTGAAGTGAATCTTCGCCTTTACGCATCACTAGGCTATGAATTTGAACGCAGTGAAGAACGAAACGGCGGAGTCGCTATCCACATGTTCAAGCGTTTGGCCTAGACGATATGTGATGTGGTCAGACGGTATGTGTGCCAGGAAAATGGCATCGCCGGACTATGATGCGCAACAGGGATTGACCTGCTCCCCTTTGATTCACACAAAATGCTGTGAGCAATGTCCGTTGTTCGCTCACAGCGGACTTTCAGATTTGGTTATGCTCTACCTGCGAGACCTGTCAGATCAAGTCTGGATTATGATCTTGACCCGCCATCACCAGACAGCTTTTGTATCTTAAGTTAACGATGCCCGCAGACGCCGGTATTCCCTCGGGGAATGGTATCTCAGCGCGCTGTGCGGATGGTTTTCATTGTAATGGTTGAACGCCGCAGCAAGGTTCTGCAGCGCCGTTCGCACATTCGGTTTTGGCATGAACGCGATGTAGTCTTCCTTCATCGTTTTTACGAACAGGGCAGCCTGACGGCCGCAAATTGAAAACCGCGCCATCTGCCGGACTCTGAGTTGTCATGCAGTGATTTGAATATGTATGATCCGGATACATATTTTGCTCAGAGCCTTTCCCCATGATGACCCGTAAAACTATCGATACCATCCTGCTCTCCGTTATCGCTGATAAGCTTTCACAGCGTGAATGGGACTGGATTAAGCTGATGAAGCCCATGGACCCATCTCCGGCAATGGTCGCCGGCGCCATTCTGGAGCACCGCCACGATACAGCAGCCCTCGCCCGCCTGCAGGGCGCAGAGGATTAATCTGCCACGTGATTTCCGGTTTCAGCCCCCGCCCGCTAAAAAAGCTGTTCACGGCTAACCAGTGCTGGACATCCTTCCTGGATGCCGGAGGTCTGCGCGATATCGAAGTGGAAGCCGTCACCAAAATGCTCGCCTGCGGTACCCGCATCAGCGGCGTGAAGGAATACGGCTGCGATAATCCCGGCTGCCGGCATGTTAAATACATCACCAACGCCTGCCACAGCCGGGCCTGTCCCTCCTGCGGTAAAAAAGCTACCGACCTGTGGATTGCCGCCCAGCTTAACCGCCTGCCGGACTGCGACTGGATACACCTGGTCTTCACCCTCCCCGATTCTCTCTGGCCCCTGTTTGAGGTCAACCGCTGGCTGCTTAACTACCTCTGCCGGCTGGCGATCGATAACCTGCTGTATGCCGCCGGTAAACGCGGCCTGGATATCGGCATTTTCTGCGCCATTCATACTTACGGCCGGCGGCTCAACTGGCATCCCCACGTTCATGTCTCCGTCACCTGCGGCGGTATCAACGAGCACGGAAAGTGGAAGAAAATCAGCTTCCGCAAGGATGCCATGCGCGCCCGCTGGATGTGGAATATCCGCCAGTTACTCCTGAGCGCCTGGCATGAAGGCGTGGCACTGCCACCATCTTTGTCGCACATCACCACCGAAGCACAGTGGCGCAGCCTGGTATTGACCGCGGGCGGTGATTACTGGCACGTGTACATGTCAAAAAAGACCGCAGGGGGCAAAAACACCGTGAAATACCTGGGCCGTTACCTGAAAAAGCCGCCAATAGCGGGCTCCCGGCTGGCTCACTATGCCGGCGGAGCCACGCTGAGCTTTCGCTACCACGACCATAATACGGGCGAGCAGGCCACGGAGACGCTGACGCAGCGGGATATTGTGGCGCGTCTGAAACAGCACATCCCGGAGAAGTTCTTCCGGATGGTGCGCTATTTTGGGTTTCTGGCCAACCGGGTGTGCGGAGAAAAGCTGCCGGTGGTCTACAATGCGCTGGGGATGGATAACCCGGCGCCGGTACCGAAGGTGTGCTATGCGCAGATGAGTAAGCAGTTCCTGCGGCGAGACCCGTTCGAATGTGTGCTGTGCGGCGGGCGAATGGCGTACCGCCGCGCGGTGACGGGTCTGAATGTGCAGGGGCTGAAAACTCATGCGAGGGAGATCAGCCTGATGAGGTACATCCCGGCCTGACACAGGGAAGATGCGTCCAGCGCACTCAGACAGTCTGAAAAACGACCAGAAAGAGCGCAAATCATCACCAACCAGTGGATCGCCGACGTCCTCACGGACACACAAATCAAAGACTGCTTAAATTTCAATCAATTCATTCCGTCGCTGAAATGGTTTCAATTTCCTATACTCCAATGTGACCGCCTGACGCGCCCGTCGGGCTTGTCCAACCTCTCGCCTGCTCAAAAACGAGTTTAAACAGACTCACGGTTTTGTATCACGCGTATTAATCCTGATTTCTTTATTGCCTGGACTGCCTGTTTGCATTTCTCCTGGACATATCCAACAGAAAATGCAGGCCGCCCCCAGCTGATTAGACCGGCAGCTAAGTGCCAAAGCAGACATACAAGCTTCCGGTATAAAAGCCCTGAGAACATGTTCACAAACGATTCGTATTCGCTTAAATCTTTAACGAATGTCTCTGTAGCTATGCGGTCTGCATCATGAATTGTCCGCCTCAGACTTCAGTGCGGAAACGCTTTAAGAATGTAATCCCGAACGTAGGCGGTCCGGCTGTTATTAGCCGTCCTTTTGTTCCAGACCAGATAAAGATCATTAGTCGGGGCGATATCTGCAGGGGGCACTGAAATCAGGCGGCCACTTTTCAGGTCATCATTACAGTGATAATCTGGCAGCACCGTCCATCCGTGACCATCACAGACCAGATCGCGGATAATACGTAAATCCGGAATGGTAAACGCAGCCTGCATCTCAGGTGCAGTCTGGAACATGGTGGCCCAGAGGGATCTAATCAGCGGCAGTTCCTCGTCGTAAGCAATTAGCGGTAATGAAGCAAGTTTTTCAGCGCCAGGGTCTGATCCGATAGCCTCTGACATTGCGGGAGCATGAACAAGGAGCATGTGTTCAGTCAACAGATGCGCATAGCCGTAAAGACGTTCATCAGGCATTGATGCGGTAACGGCGAGATCGACGCTTCCGTCATGCAAAAGCGAGTAAATCCGCTGTTTATTACCGGTATGAAGGCGCAGGCGATACCCCTCCTTCATCAATGGAGCCATTACTGCCCCAAGCCGGGAATGAATAAAGTCCTGTGGTCCTGCCAGATTAACTGTTCCCCCGCGGACAGGGCCTGACCGGAAAGATGATAGCTTTTCTTCCAGACCGTCAATGAAGGGAGAAACTGAGCGGGCAAGTTCATCAGCAGCTTCTGTCGCCGTCACGCCTCTGGCCTGTCTGATGAACAGGCGTTTACCTGTCAGAACCTCAAGAGACTGGATGTGCTGTGACGCCGCTGGCTGTGTGATGCCCAGCAACTCTGCCGCCCTTGAAAAGGAGCCAGAACGATAGGCCTCAAGAAACGTTCGCAGGTGGGTAAGATGGCTCATAGTGGAGCGCTTGCTAATGAAGTTTGTCGTCACAGGGAGCCTCATGCAGAGCAAAGGCCAGTTCACTTACGTAATCATCCCGTATTCTCCACGCACCGAGAGTGGTCTGCAGTTTCCATACATAATCTGCATTCTTGCCAATGTCTCCCCGGGCCGCATCGATACGTGATGCCACGGTCGCTGTAAGGTTGCCCTGTTCGTAATGCGGATGCAACCTGTCTGACACGAAAGCCAACGCCTGAATTTCTTCACCGTTTCCGAGCGAAACGTCTGCCCAGACCGGACGGTATAAGCCGGTAATTGTTCTGGTCAATAAATCAGGACACTTTTTTCTCAGTCATTCGCTCATAGTGCACGGGCGACAGCTCACCACTGGCTGCATGGTTTCGCTCAAGGTTGTAGTAGCGCATATACGCTGCCACATCCTGTTTCATGCCCGCCCGCGTTGGCTGTGGCACAAGCAGCAGCCATTCATGTTTCAGACTTCCCCAGAAGCGCTCCATCACCGCATTATCCCAGCAGGCGCCGACGTCTCCCATGCTGCTCCTCAGGCCGTAACTGCTTAACTGCCGCTGGAAGCAATGGCCGGTATACTGTGACCCCCTGTCTGTATGGACCACCAGACCTCGGGGCGGATTGCGCAGGTTATATGCCTGCATCAGCGCCCGGCAGACCAGTGACGAGGTCATTCGCTTATCCACGTGCCAGCCCACTATCCGCCGGGAGTACAGGTCCATTATCGCCGCCAGATACAGCCAGCCTTCGCCGGTCTTAAGATACGTGATGTCGCTCACCCACACCTGATTCGGCCCCGGAGGGGTAAAGTTCTGGTTCAGCAGGTTCGGGGCTACTTCTGCTCCTGCCCGGGGCTTTGTCGTCACTTTATAAGCCCGGCGCTGGCGGCATTCCAGACCTTCCTCCTGCATGAGCCTTATCACCCGCCAGCGGGTGACTGTTATGCCTTCTTCACGAAGCTTTTTGACCAGCGTCCGGCTTCCCGCCCCCTGTCTGCTGGCGGTGAACAGCGCTTTTAGCCTGACCCGGAGTCCCGCATCGTCTTCCGGCGGCTCAGCGGACTTTTTCCGCCATGCATACCATGCAGAGACCGTCACCCGCATGACCCGGCAGAGCAGGCGAACGCTGAAATCAGCGGCATTGTCGAGGATAAACCGGTACCTCACGACATATGCTTCGCAAAGAAGGCACTCGCCTTTTTTAGTATCTCTTTCTCAAGGCGTAACTCTCTGTTTTCTTTTCGTAACTGTTTTAGCTCGGCCCGCTCATCATCGCTGAGCACCCTGTTATGCTGCTCCCGGGCCAGCGTGACCCAGGTATGCAGGGTTTTAGAGCTAATCCCCAGCGAGGCAGCCGCTCTGGCCACCGTGTAGTCCTGCTCCGTCACCAGAGCAACCGCTTCCTTTTTAAACTCAGGGGTAAATCTTCGTTTCTGGTTCACTAAACACCTCCGTTTTGGATGTAAGTTTAGTGTCCTGATTATTCGACCACATCAAATCATCTCGCGCGTCCAGACCATCTTCAGCTCATGGATAAGAGTTGACTCCGGTAGTCTGAACGCCATACCTTCGGTTATTCCACCTTGATCCAGGGATAACATCCTGCCGGGGACATCAGGATCAGGGGTGGGACGTCCGGATATCAGCCGGATAGAGAAACTGCGCTGCCATCCTTTCAGTCGGGCCCGTTGCATTTCTTCAATCGCCAGCGCGGGATTCCACATCAAAGACCCGTAGGCAAATACCCAGACAGGAGCACCCGTCAGGCACTCCTCCAGAGTGGAGTACATTGATACCCGTATTTTTTCAGCGTCCCGACGCATATGCGCCCTGACAAATGCACCATTGAGCATATTTTCACGGGTTAGCAAATTACCTCCCTTTACTGGCACAGGATTTAAGCCTGCTCAAATTTACTGCTGTGACTGCGACGGATTTGTTCAAGCAGCAACAACAGCCCGAGCAGAGAAACAATCGCACCGCTGATACCGGTATACACGATCCCGGCGTGTGTGATGGTAATACCACCCAGTACTGAACCCAGCGCGATACCGGAGTTGAAGCCCGCGATATTCAGGCCGGCAGCAACGCCATGCGCATGAGGTGCATGTTGCTCAGCTACACCAATCAGGCGAGCCTGCAGTGCTGGCACTGCGGCATAGGTCAGCATACCTAGCAACGCTACCAGAATGCCCATGTTTGCTGGTGAGGATACCAGCAGCCACATACCGAGTACGACAACAACAATGCCGCTGATAATGAATATATTGGCACGACTCACCCCCATGCTGTCGGTGAGTTTTCCACCCAGAATGTTGCCTACCGCAGCGGTAAAACCGTAAACCAGCATAAACAGACTCACCGTTGCTCCGGTCACGCCAGTCACCTGCGTCAAAATTGGCGCGATAAAGGTGTAAGGCGTGAACGAACCGGCATATGCCAGCACCGTAACCAGTGCACCGGCGAGCAACTTCCGGTTAAACAGCATGCTGATATTCTGCATTGCTGAGCCGCCATGTTCACCGGATGCGCTGCGTACAGGGTCTTTCATACCGAACAACAGCCCAAGGAATCCAAGCGCGCCGAAAGCGGCAATAGCACCGAAAACCGGCTGCCATGAGACTACGGCACCCAGCCACGTACTCAGCGGCACACCAATTGCCATCGCCAGAGTAAAGCCACCAAATACTACAGCAACCGCTCTGCCAGCTTTATCAGGACCAGCCAGACGAGCTGCAGTACTTGATGCGGCAGCCAGAAACAGACCGTGTCCCAGACCAGCAATGAAGCGGGCCAACAGTAGCTGAGGTAATGTGGCGGCAAACGCGGCCGCCAGACTACCGACGGTAAAAACTACGGCAGTTGTCAGCATTACATTCTTTCGGCTCCAGTTTGCTGTCAGCGCAGAGAGTACTGGTGCCGCGAACGTTGCACCCAGCGCATAGGTCGTAACCACTGCCCCTGTCTGCTCCACACCCACGCCGAATCCCTGAGCCATGACATCGGTCAGCCCAATCGGGACAAATTCAGCGAGACCAAGAGCAAAAGCACTGATAGTAAACACATAAATAACGAATGGCATGACTGCCTCCTGATGTAAGTAAGGAGTTCAGCCTCATTGAGTAAGACAAATAAATAAAATAATGTAAATTTCATGTGATATAAAATTATTTATACAGAAGGGAAAAAATCAATTTCCAACAGCACTCAGAAGCGTTCTATCTATAGCGGAGGAGCTTAGAAAGTCCAGGCGTAAAATTCTGCGGCCCTTTAAGAGTTAGCCGGTCGGGTTTGGTCTGCTGTTCCTTCCCGGTTGTCACTTCCAAAGGAAGGGACATCATCAGAAAATCGTGCTGTCCTGGCATCCCGCTCGTAGCCCTGAGATTCACACAAAATTCCGTACAGCTCTGGCCGGCGTCCGTGGATCCACCTCCGGCCGGTGGACATTGCAAGCAAATCCAGATCCAGATCGGCGCACACTATCGTATCCTCATACGAACCGGTTTCGCTGACGATCCTGCCGTAGGGGTCAATAATCATGGCATTACCTGTACGAACCTCCCCGTTATCCAGCCCCACGCCATTACTGAACAGAATGAAAAAACCGTTATCATGCGCACGCGAGGGTAACCAGCGCATCAGCCAGCCCCGGCCACTGTCACCGCGAAAAGCATCCTCCAGCTTTTCCGGATCGCTATGCCTGTTTTCCCAGAGGCTGGCCGGAATGGGTTTCATGCCGAAAGGGCTTCGTGAGTGGGTTCCCCCGGTCTGGTGCGGAGCAACAAGAATATCAGCACCCAGCAAAGCCGTTATGCGCGCATTTTCGACGAGATTGTTGTCCCAGCAGATAAGCACACCAACACGTACTCCCCAGGGCGTATCAAAAACCGTAAAATCGTTGCCGCGGGCAATATCGGGGTGTTCAAAGGCATGCAGCTTCCTGTGCATATGTCGCTTACCATCCGGCATACAAATGGCATAGGCATTATACAATCGCCCGTCACTTCCCTTTTCGATAAAACCTGCACCTATTGCCATCTGATATTTCTCCGCCAGAGTGGCAATCCGGGACAACGATGGACTCTCCTCAGTTCGTTCCGACAGTGCATTCACCTCCTGGCTGCTGAGATCCGGCACATGCCAGTAGCCGGTAATGCACATTTCAGGAAATGCCAGGATCTTTACCTCCTCCCTGGCGGCCTGAAAAATAAAATTTTCCATGACCGATAAATTGTAGTGTTTGTCCCCCGCCCGGTGGCAGAACTGTACCGTGGCAGCACGGATGCTTTTTCCCATCATATTTCTCCTCATCTGACGATTCGGACACCATTCCACCAGAGAATGAGTTAGCGTGTATAATCACGATTTCACCGCATCTGATAACCACACGGAATGGATATAAAGCTATTGCGCGCCTTCGTCACCCTTTCGCAGCTGGGGTGGTACCACTCAGCTGCTGAAAAACTGTGTGTCACGCAACCGGCACTGACCAAGCAGATACAGACGCTGGAGTCCCTTTCCGGCGTGACGCTGTTTCAGCGTGGCCGCCATGGCGCGAGACTGACCGTGGCAGGAGAAGAACTGCTGCCGGGGGCCACCGAGATACTGGAACGTTACGATAATTTCTGTGCTGAAGTGACCGGCATCCGGAAAGGAAAGGCGGGGAAGCTGACTGTGGGCTTTGGTATCTCATCATTCCGTCTGGCACCCGAACATGTTGCTGCTTTTCGCTGCCAGTATCCTGACGTCCAGGTATCCCTGAACGATATGCCCTCCGCAGTACAGATCCGCCAGTTAACAGAAGGACAGCTTCAGGCCGGATTTGTACGACTGCCGGCCCCTGAGCCACTTGAGACAAAAATACTGGCAGAAGAACAACTGGTTCTTGCTGTGGCTCATGAGCGTTACACAGGATCAGACGGTGCAGCAGAGTTGCTCCAGATGAGTCAGATGTTGCTGCTGTCCCCCAACCGGGGAGAAGGGCTGTCGGCCCAGACATCGCGTTTTCTCTCGGGAAATAACCTCACCCCACGGACAGTTTCGGCGGCAGATGATATTCAGACTCTGCTGGCACTTGTTGCTGCCAGGGACGGAGTGGCATTACTGCCAGCAGGTGTTATTCATATTCTCCCTGCCGGCGTCAGGCTAGTGGCACTTGAAGGTGAACATACCACCTGGCAGATCGGAATTGCCTGGAATCCTCAGTTAAAGGATCCTGTGAGGGATAACTTTGTAAATATGGTGACCGCCTTGTAAGAACCACTTCCCCTGTCGCTCATCTGCGAGCTTGATGAGCAGTGGGTGTTTGTTGGCAGTAAAGCCCGCCAGCACTGGCTCTGATATGCTTATGAACCGCCACGATTTCGATAGTCATGCCAACATCCGCTTTTCGCTCACAGCGGTACTTCGGGCACTTCCGCTTCGTGCCAAATGCGGACATTGCTAACATCAGAGATGTGTTAATCAATATGTAGCAGGTCAATCTGCATAAAGTTTGCTGGCTGCTTTTGTCTGACTATGAAAAAATGACGAGTCGAATTTTAGGTTAAAAGAGGGGTAGTTATGTCGGTTTTTCATAACTGGCTACTTGAGATCGCAGGCGGAAATTACTTCATCTACATCAAACGACTTTCCGCCAACGATACCGGCGCAACTGGTGGTCATCAGGTCGGGCTTTATATACCTTCCGGTATCGTTGAAAAGCTGTTTCCGTCTATCAACCATACCGGTGAACAGGGCAGCCTGACGGCCGCAAATTGAAAACCGCGCCATCTGCCGGACTCTGAGTTGTCATGCAGTGATTTGAATATGTATGATCCGGATACATATTTTGCTCAGAGCCTTTCCCCATGATGACCCGTAAAACTATCGATACCATCCTGCTCTCCGTTATCGCTGATAAGCTTTCACAGCGTGAATGGGACTGGATTAAGCTGATGAAGCCCATGGACCCATCTCCGGCAATGGTCGCCGGCGCCATTCTGGAGCACCGCCACGATACAGCAGCCCTCGCCCGCCTGCAGGGCGCAGAGGATTAATCTGCCACGTGATTTCCGGTTTCAGCCCCCGCCCGCTAAAAAAGCTGTTCACGGCTAACCAGTGCTGGACATCCTTCCTGGATGCCGGAGGTCTGCGCGATATCGAAGTGGAAGCCGTCACCAAAATGCTCGCCTGCGGTACCCGCATCAGCGGCGTGAAGGAATACGGCTGCGATAATCCCGGCTGCCGGCATGTTAAATACATCACCAACGCCTGCCACAGCCGGGCCTGTCCCTCCTGCGGTAAAAAAGCTACCGACCTGTGGATTGCCGCCCAGCTTAACCGCCTGCCGGACTGCGACTGGATACACCTGGTCTTCACCCTCCCCGATTCTCTCTGGCCCCTGTTTGAGGTCAACCGCTGGCTGCTTAACTACCTCTGCCGGCTGGCGATCGATAACCTGCTGTATGCCGCCGGTAAACGCGGCCTGGATATCGGCATTTTCTGCGCCATTCATACTTACGGCCGGCGGCTCAACTGGCATCCCCACGTTCATGTCTCCGTCACCTGCGGCGGTATCAACGGGTAGAGTCTTAGGACGTGGTGTAAATTCAGCAGGATGGTGAGCGCCATCGGCTTATCCGGTAAGGTAATGGTTACGAAGACATTATCTTAAAAGGAACAAACCGATGGCTGACAACAGCATGACATTCAGCAATACCCTGATGCAACTTGGCGGTGAGGACTTCCTGCGTGAACTCACCGAATTTATGCTCAACCGCATCATGGAAGCCGATGTCACCCAGCGCATCAACGCGGAACCTCATGAGCGAACGGATGAGCGTGAGACTTACCGTAACGGCTACCGCGACCGTCAGTACAACACCCGCGTCGGCACGCTGGACCTGCGTATCCCGAAGCTCCGGGAAGGCTCGTACTTCCCGTCCTTCCTCGAGGCCCGCAGGCTGTCGGAGAAGGCGCTCAACGCGGTTATCCAGGAGGCGTGGATAAATGGCGTCTCCACCCGCAAGGTGGACGCCCTGGTGCAGTCGATGGGGATGACCGGCATCTCCCGCAGCCAGGTGTCGTCCATCTGTCGCGGCATCGATGAGCGTGTGCAGGCGTTCCTGCAGCGACCGCTGGAAGGCGAATGGCCTTACCTGTGGCTGGATGCGACTTACGTGAAGGTGCGCAAGAACGGCCGGGTGGTCAGCGTGGCGGTGATAATCGCCTGCGCGGTCAGCTCGGACGGTCGCCGGGAGATTATCGGGATGGGCATCGGTGAGTCAGAAGCGAAAGCGTTCTGGCTGGCCTTCCTGTTGGGTCTGAAAGAGCGCGGCCTTGAGGGCGTAAAGCTGGTTATCTCCGACGCGCACAGCGGGCTGAAAGCGGCAATACAGCAGGTGTTCTGTGCCAGCTGGCAGCGCTGCCGGGTCCACTTCATGCGTAACGTTCTGGGCCGCGTCAGCAGGGCGAACCAGTCAGTGGTGCGCGCGGCGCTGCAACAGGTGTTCGTGCAGACCGATGAGAAAAGTGCCCATGCGACCTGGCGTGAGGTCGCCGGCCAGCTGGAAAAAAGCGCGCCGACAGTCACGGAGATGATGGACGAGGCGGAAGCAGACGTGCTGGCGTACTTCGCCTTCCCGAAAGCGCACCGGGTGAAAATCCACTCCACGAACACGCTGGAGCGTCTGAACAAAGAGGTGAAACGGCGTGCTGATGTAGTGGGCATCTTCCCCAACGAAGAGAGCATCATGCGGCTGCTGGGTGCGGTGCTGACGGAGCAGAACGAGGAATGGCTGCTACAGAACCGCTACCTGCCACAACACAGCATGGCGGAGATAGACCAGACCGCTGAAGAGGACGTAATCGAAGCGCTGCCGGTCAGCGCATAACAGGCCCATTACCGGACCGGAGAGCTGGAACCGAATTTACACCACCTTGACGGACTTGACCTATCAACGAGCACGGAAAGTGGAAGAAAATCAGCTTCCGCAAGGATGCCATGCGCGCCCGCTGGATGTGGAATATCCGCCAGTTACTCCTGAGCGCCTGGCATGAAGGCGTGGCACTGCCACCATCTTTGTCGCACATCACCACCGAAGCACAGTGGCGCAGCCTGGTATTGACCGCGGGCGGTGATTACTGGCACGTGTACATGTCAAAAAAGACCGCAGGGGGCAAAAACACCGTGAAATACCTGGGCCGTTACCTGAAAAAGCCGCCAATAGCGGGCTCCCGGCTGGCTCACTATGCCGGCGGAGCCACGCTGAGCTTTCGCTACCACGACCATAATACGGGCGAGCAGGCCACGGAGACGCTGACGCAGCGGGATATTGTGGCGCGTCTGAAACAGCACATCCCGGAGAAGTTCTTCCGGATGGTGCGCTATTTTGGGTTTCTGGCCAACCGGGTGTGCGGAGAAAAGCTGCCGGTGGTCTACAATGCGCTGGGGATGGATAACCCGGCGCCGGTACCGAAGGTGTGCTATGCGCAGATGAGTAAGCAGTTCCTGCGGCGAGACCCGTTCGAATGTGTGCTGTGCGGCGGGCGAATGGCGTACCGCCGCGCGGTGACGGGTCTGAATGTGCAGGGGCTGAAAACTCATGCGAGGGAGATCAGCCTGATGAGGTACATCCCGGCCTGACACAGGGAAGATGCGTCCAGCGCACTCAGACAGTCTGAAAAACGACCAGAAAGAGCGCAAATCATCACCAACCAGTGGATCGCCGACGTCCTCACGGACACACAAATCAAAGACTGCTTAAATTTCAATCAATTCATTCCGTCGCTGAAATGGTTTCAATTTCCTATACGTGAACGAAGTGGCCAGAAATCCTGGGTTCACTGGCGATGGCAATGTGCCAAGTTCGTCAGGCAGACCTTTGTTGAATGGGCTGCCAAGACGGTTAACTCATCATACTGGGCCAAACTGTATTATCAGGGCCTCAGAGAAAAGGGCAAATCTCATCAGTCTGCGATCCGGGCACTGGTGTTCAAATGGATAAGGATCATTTACCGCTGCTGGAAGGCCAGAACCTGTTATGACGAAGCAAAATATTTGCTGGCACTTGAAGCACGACACTCGCCCTTACTTAGGCCATAAAAAACTTGTCGAATGTCTCAGGGCGTGATGCGGACGTTATCTTGTGAAGAGGGCTTACAATCAGAATGCTCGATCAGAATTTATGACTTTGAAACTCAGCGTTTAGCCAGTTTGCAAAATTTATTAGTCGTTTTTCGAAATCAGCCAGGTTTCCTCGGGCCCCGGAACTCATTGCCATTAATTCATCCATATCCTTTGCTAAAGAAGGATATCGAGCAATGAACTTGGTGCGGTACTCCTGGAGCGAACCCGGCCAGTCATTGTCCTGTTCACTGCGAAGGATATTGGTTGATCTGACAAGCTTTCTCGCAGCCGACTGGAGAAATTGCAGTTTTTTGTTTTCATCGGAAGACATTTTCATTTGCGTAATAAGCCTGCTCAGAACCTGCTGGAAGTCACCGTTCACAGCTATCGCAATAGCTTTAGAAGGCTTGAAAGCCTGAAAACGATGGCTCAGGTCATCTCCATAAACGCAACGACAATGATGTTTAAGCCAGTATCCCCAGCTGAGTACGTTATCCTGGTCGAGAACCTGTTCCAGCAGACCGCAATCAAAATCAATTTTACTGATAATGGAATTATTTCTTTCAAGCTCAGCCTGAATAGCGGCAAGTTGTTCTGTCGTAGTTTGATCGAGTTTATGCCTGAAAATGATTGTCATATCCAAATCAGACTTACCTGCCTCAGCTCTGCCTTCAGCAACGCTGCCATAGACGTAAAGACTGTGTATTAGGTCAGGAAAGCAAAGGGTCAGCTTCGTCACGACACATTCGAGTACACGCGAGAATGCAGGCTGGATTTCAGTGTATGTTGGCAAAGGAATACCGTTATTATGAAAGACGCCCATCCTTGCTCCTTTTGCTGAGTTTATTTTCAGGAGAGTAAGTACTCTGATCATGAAACTTTTGAGTCCAGACGATTATTATGCCCCACCGTCCGCTTTTCGCTCAAAGCTGCCTGTCATGCCTGCTTAAAAAACAGGCTTAGAGCCTATCCCAAAAGGAATTATCGTATAATACGTTACGGTAATTTCTGAGGGGGAATGTATGGCGGGTAGCAAGTGGCAGATCAGCGACGAACTATGGGAAAAAATGGCTCCACTCATCCCGGAGCATAAAACCAGCCACCCACTGGGGACTCATCGTAGACGCGTTGATAACCGTGCTGCCATGGATGCCATATTCTTCGTCCTCAGGACCGGTTGCCAGTGGAACGCCCTGAACGCCACCGGGATATGTTCATCGAGTTCTGCACACCGACGCTTCCAGGAATGGCGCGATGCGGGAGTCTTCGAACGCTTCTGGCAGAACGGTTTGCTTGCCTGCGAACATCTGGACGGCATTGACTGGTCCTGGCTGTCGATGGACGGCTGTATGACCAAATCGCCATTGTCAGGAACAAAAAAACAGGCCGTAATCCCACGGACAGAGGGAAACAAGGCGTAAAGCGTAGCCTGCTGACAGACGCCAACGGGCTTCCTCTGTCGCTGGTTGTTGCAGCAGCGAACACGCACGATATCAAACTGGTTGCAGATACGCTCGATGCACTTCAGACGGGGCGTCCGGGGCAAAAACTCAGACTCTGCCTGGACAAAGGTTACGAAGCTGGCTGGCTGAAAACGTATCTACAGAGCCGCCGCTACGAGCCGCATATCCAGTCCCGTAAAGAGGAGTCTGATGCAGGTAAAAACACCGACTTCAAAGCCCATCGCTGGGTTGTCGAGAGGACTCATAGCTGGATGAATCGCTTTCGCCGGGTTCTGACCCGATGGGAAAAGAAGGCCGAAAATTACGAGGCCATGTTGCATTTTGCCTGCGGCATCATTGTCTGGAACAGGGCAGCCTGACGGCCGCAAATTGAAAACCGCGCCATCTGCCGGACTCTGAGTTGTCATGCAGTGATTTGAATATGTATGATCCGGATACATATTTTGCTCAGAGCCTTTCCCCATGATGACCCGTAAAACTATCGATACCATCCTGCTCTCCGTTATCGCTGATAAGCTTTCACAGCGTGAATGGGACTGGATTAAGCTGATGAAGCCCATGGACCCATCTCCGGCAATGGTCGCCGGCGCCATTCTGGAGCACCGCCACGATACAGCAGCCCTCGCCCGCCTGCAGGGCGCAGAGGATTAATCTGCCACGTGATTTCCGGTTTCAGCCCCCGCCCGCTAAAAAAGCTGTTCACGGCTAACCAGTGCTGGACATCCTTCCTGGATGCCGGAGGTCTGCGCGATATCGAAGTGGAAGCCGTCACCAAAATGCTCGCCTGCGGTACCCGCATCAGCGGCGTGAAGGAATACGGCTGCGATAATCCCGGCTGCCGGCATGTTAAATACATCACCAACGCCTGCCACAGCCGGGCCTGTCCCTCCTGCGGTAAAAAAGCTACCGACCTGTGGATTGCCGCCCAGCTTAACCGCCTGCCGGACTGCGACTGGATACACCTGGTCTTCACCCTCCCCGATTCTCTCTGGCCCCTGTTTGAGGTCAACCGCTGGCTGCTTAACTACCTCTGCCGGCTGGCGATCGATAACCTGCTGTATGCCGCCGGTAAACGCGGCCTGGATATCGGCATTTTCTGCGCCATTCATACTTACGGCCGGCGGCTCAACTGGCATCCCCACGTTCATGTCTCCGTCACCTGCGGCGGTATCAACGAGCACGGAAAGTGGAAGAAAATCAGCTTCCGCAAGGATGCCATGCGCGCCCGCTGGATGTGGAATATCCGCCAGTTACTCCTGAGCGCCTGGCATGAAGGCGTGGCACTGCCACCATCTTTGTCGCACATCACCACCGAAGCACAGTGGCGCAGCCTGGTATTGACCGCGGGCGGTGATTACTGGCACGTGTACATGTCAAAAAAGACCGCAGGGGGCAAAAACACCGTGAAATACCTGGGCCGTTACCTGAAAAAGCCGCCAATAGCGGGCTCCCGGCTGGCTCACTATGCCGGCGGAGCCACGCTGAGCTTTCGCTACCACGACCATAATACGGGCGGGCAGGCCACGGAGACGCTGACGCAGCGGGATATTGTGGCGCGTCTGAAACAGCACATCCCGGAGAAGTTCTTCCGGATGGTGCGCTATTTTGGGTTTCTGGCCAACCGGGTGTGCGGAGAAAAGCTGCCGGTGGTCTACAATGCGCTGGGGATGGATAACCCGGCGCCGGTACCGAAGGTGTGCTATGCGCAGATGAGTAAGCAGTTCCTGCGGCGAGACCCGTTCGAATGTGTGCTGTGCGGCGGGCGAATGGCGTACCGCCGCGCGGTGACGGGTCTGAATGTGCAGGGGCTGAAAACTCATGCGAGGGAGATCAGCCTGATGAGGTACATCCCGGCCTGACACAGGGAAGATGCGTCCAGCGCACTCAGACAGTCTGAAAAACGACCAGAAAGAGCGCAAATCATCACCAACCAGTGGATCGCCGACGTCCTCACGGACACACAAATCAAAGACTGCTTAAATTTCAATCAATTCATTCCGTCGCTGAAATGGTTTCAATTTCCTATACGTGAACAAAATCCTATTGGGATAGGCTCTAAGAGTTAGCCGGTCGGTTTTGGTCTGCTGTTCGCTCAGGCTGTGTGAAAACTGTTTTGGTCGCTTAAACTGCCAAAAACAGGGCTGAAAACTGCGCTCATACGTAAAATTTGGCTCAGCTAACCAGTCGAGCAATTCCAGATTTTGCGTAGATGCGCGCACTTCAGTTTTGGGTCAGAGTTTTCACACAGCCTGTGCCAATAACGGACATTGCCAGTTAAAGGATATTTGTACGCAACTGAATGGAGGCTGAATTTCACCACCATTCAGTTACCTTCCATCCGGTGCCGGATTAAATCATTTATCCTTTCAGGCTTAATCCTCCGTCACAGATTACCGTCTGCCCCGAAATGAACGTATTGGCAACGAGCAAAGCCACAGCCTGTGCAATGTCATCCGGTTGACCGATCCGACCGACTGGCGTCTTCGAAGCATAGTCAGCAAACACGGATTCCCTGTCTTCTTCCGACAGAAAACTCCACCAGGGGGTGTCCGTGACACCCGGTGCAACAGCGTTAACGCGCAGTGGCTGGAGCTCTGCTGCCAGTATCGGTACCAGTGCTGCGACTGCAGCATTGGCGGCCCCGATACCGGCCGTGCCAGGCATGGCTGCATGAGCGGTCACTGCAGAAATGAAAGTCAGGCTTCCGTTCCGGGCAAGGTGTGGAAGAGCGGCCTGAGCCGCGGCGAAGTGTGCGTAGACTTTTTCTTCGAAGCCCGCTCTGACTTCATCAAGAGACAACGAAGCGAAAGGCCCGACTCCTCTGCTGCTTCCGAAAGCCAGCACCAGATGGGAAAAGCTACCGATATGTTCAAACTGCTCAGGCAGTGCAGACGGTTCGGCGGCGTTCATGACAAATGAGTGGATATCACCGTTCAGCGTGCTACAAGCTGATGCCAGCCGGGTGGCGCTTCGTCCGGCAATCGTCACTTTATATCCCTGGTTCAGGAGCAGCCTTGCCGTATTGAGGCCAATACCGGACGAGCCGCCAACAATAACAACATGTTCTTCTGAAGTCATAATCGTGTCCTCTGATAAAGGTCAAACAACCGGAGAGTTTTTACGGCGTAGTGTTGGTTACCGGAGGGCATTTTTACAGAACTGAAAAGGTTAACCAGTTCCGGTATTATCATGGTATCCGTACTACCTAGGTGAGCGTATGTACAAGAGTCAGGCAGAGAAGAGGGAAGCGCGAAGAAAGGCATGTGGGGAATTTTTACGTTCCAGACGCGAGCGACTGACGCCTGCAACTGTCGGTCTTACTCCAGGTGTGAGACGACGTACACCAGGCCTCAGGCGTGAAGAGGTTGCTCAGCTCGCCGGCGTCGGTACCACATGGTACACCTGGCTTGAGCAGGGACGTGACGTACGTCCTTCTGTCGACGTGCTGACCGCCCTTGCCGGGGCGCTCATGCTGAGCCCTGACGAACGGCGACATCTGTTCATCCTTGCAGACAGATCTCCTCAGGGGGCAGAGATTCTGAACAGCACTGAAACTGTCCCGGATGCGCTTATCCGAATGCTTGAAGGTATGAAGGAGCAACCGGCATACGTGCTGGGGCGTCGGTGGGATATTCTGGCCTGGAATGCAGCCGCCGTTTACGTTTTCGGCGACTTTGCCCGCCTTGAAGGTGACGCACGGAATATGATGCACCTCATTTTCACCAGTGAACGTCACCGATACCTTCTGAAGGACTGGAATGATGTAGCCCGATTGTCGCTGGCCATGTTTCGTGCAGACAGTGCGCTTTATGTGGGTGATGTAGGTTTTGAACGACTTACCGGCTTACTGATGAAGGAAAGTGAGGAATTTTCTGCGTGGTGGCCTCTGCAGGATGTCTTGCAGCAGCCATCGACAGTAAAGCGCATTCAGCACCCTTCTGAGGGTTTGATCGAATTTGAATATCTGAATCTTGATGTCAGCCAGTCACCGGGTATGCGGTTTATAGTCTGTACGCCACGCACATTATAATTTCAGAATGAAATTATTTTAATGCCGGGGAATGTTCGTTTTTCGCTCATAGCTGCCCGTCATGTCAGCTCAAAAAAACAGGCTTAACGTAGGATAGATTCCGTTTTCCAAGCGGACCCCTACCTTGACGGACTTCTAGCCTGTACCTGCCGGGACAGGGCGTATCCTTCCGCGTCTTAATGCATGAATTCAGTAAAAGGTTTTACGTCCGGTGAAATTACCCACCCAGCCTGCAGGATTGGTAAAAATTCGAATCGCTGTGAAATTCGGATATTCACCACAGTCAAACCAGTGCCTGGTACTGGCCGGGACCCGCAGTAAATCACCCGCTCCACAGGTCAGCCGGTACACCTTGTCTTCCTGCGGAACGAAAAATGTACCACTACCACTGACGAAAAAACGCACTTCATCCTCTGTGTGCGTATGTTCCTGCAAAAATTTTTCACGCAGGGACTGCCTGTCAGGGGAATCAGGTTTCATACGTATCACATCTGCCGTTGTGTAACCTTCCTGTTGCTTAAGCCGCTCAATATCCGGATGAAAATATTCAAGCAACACCTCATCATCTGAGGTATCGGGTAAAGTGCCGATATCCCACCTTTCCAGCCGGATACCAGCCCCGGCCAGCAATTCGACGATTTCATTAAACTGATTAACCTCAGGTGAGGGACGCACTGTGTCCGGAAGCCGGTATACGGAAAGTGTGGTCATAAGTCACCTCCATTTTTAATAACACAGCAACCATTCACTTAATAAGGTCATTATGCAAGACTGAATGTTTATAATATATGCAATAATGATAACCCGTCTCAGGTCGTGACGCAGGGTGACGTGTTTGTCGTCTGTTTACCGCCCGGCGGTCAGCCGGTACTGCCGGGGCAGGGTGTCGCCTTCCACGTCTGCCTGCCAGCCGCAGGAGGCCAGCAGGGTCACCAGGCCTTCCGCACGTCCGGTGATGCGCGACGTCAGGGGGCGGGTCTGCTTCCCGCTTTCATCAAACGCCGCATCCAGATTCGAGTGCAGCAGATACACCCCGTTCACCGCATCATTCAGGGGCACCGCATGACGTCCCGACCATTCCCGGTCGCTCAGCACGCGGTACTGCCAGCCCGCCTCTTTTGACATTTCCACTGCATACGTCAGGCGGAACAGGTCACTCTGCACCTTCAGGTCGCCGCTGCAGGCGCGCCAGAAGTAATCCAGCTTTCCGGAAAGATTTGCCCTCACGCCATACAGACGCCCCTGCTTCAGCAGCCACTCTATGTCCGGGGTGACCTCCCGGGGAAAGCGTCGCTGCTTCAGGGCGGTGGCCAGCCAGCGGGTGAGGAACAGGTTTTCCTGTGCCGCAGAGGTCACGGTGCCCTCCCGGCGGGCCATCCCCAGGGCAATGAGGGCGCACCATGCCAGATGTCCGGTCTTCTGAGTCTGTGTCACTGCGAAACATCGCCTCCGTTCCATACGTTATGCAGACTGAATTCGTCCGGCACCTGACTCACTGAGCAGACGACAACAGCTCTGCCAGAATGGCCCCGGCATGTTTCCAGAGGAGTGCGCTGCCGGCGTGCTGAACGAAATGACGGGTCGCGTCCGGAAACCGTTTTTCCAGAATAACCCCTGCATCCGGAGAATGAACCTCACTGTGGTCATAAGCCCCGTACCACAGAGATACCGGGCACGTCACATCTTCAGGGCGGACAGGCCACCCCCCCCAGGCGTTAACCAGGTCCCGGGCATAACTCCCTGCGCCGTTCACAAAGCCCTCATCCAGACACTGGCGGTATGCCTTCGCAAATTCCTCTCCGGTGTAAAATGCCGCATCCAGCTCTGAGCTGGTTTTGATAATGAAGTGCCACAACCAGTGTGCAGAGGCCTGCGCGGCAATCATCCCTTCGAAGCCGTCAGCATCATTTTTCAGCATATCCAGCATAAACTTCACATCAGCGGACAGAAGCGGATACGTTTCCGGATGAGTGAGCTGGTCCTGACCGGACACCACCGCGAGGGATTTGACTTCGCAGACTGCAGTCAGTGCCAGAGCAAAGGGGGTTCCCATGGAAAAACCCACAACGTGACACGTCCGGATGCGTTCCTGTTCTGCCAGCTGCGCGATATCGTCTGCCCAGGTTTTCAGCGTCCTGTCCGGATGAACGGAGGAATTTGCAGAGCCTGCGCGGTGAGGCGCAATCAGACGGATACCCTGCGTGTCCAGATACTCATCCCCGAACGCCAGCGAGCCACTCATTCCGGCGCCGGTACAAAAAATAACCGGCGTTCCGTCAGCCGGTCCCCGTTCGCACCAGCCCAGTTTCCGGCCGTCTTTCAGCATGATTTCTTTCATTCTCTCTCCCTGCATCAGATATCCTCTCCCTGGCTGTCCTGCGGGGTGCCGCGCTTCTTCGAAGCAAAGCGGGCGCGGATGGCGGCGATTTTCTGCCGGGCATGATGTTCGTCGGACGCGGTGACGACCCCGGCGGGCTCACCGCTGAGGTCCGTGCGCGGGGTGCCGGCAGTGACGGTGCGCAGGTATTCGATGCGGCTGACCACAAAGCGGATAGCCTTCAGCCACTCCTCCTCAGTGAGTCCGCCCTGCGGGTGAAGCGCAATCCACACCCTGACGTCCGCCGAAATCCCGGCCTTCACCGGGCGGAACTGCCCGGCCCCGGCCTCCGGCCAGAGGCGGGGAAAGACCGCCGCCACCTTATTCACGGTAGCCCATGAGCGGGCAGTGCGGCGCTGTTTTTTGCTCAGCGCGGGTTTTGCCGGGGGGACTGACTCAGGCATGATGTCTCCGTTCAGGGGCCTGTCACTCCCGGTATTTTAGCATATCATGATGATATCACACACAATTCTGTCCTTTTTTTTCATGCGCTTCAGCGCATAAAAGGCGGCATGACGAAGGAATACAGGGCGCAGAAGTGAGTCCGCCGCAGCCCGGCGTCAGCCGGTACGGTCCTGAAAGGTTTCACCGTTCATCCCCTCCGCCCTGAACAGCCAGACCCGCTCAAAACCACACAGAAGCGGCTGTGCGCCGTCGGAGTGGTCCCGGCAAGGCGTAGCCGCAGCCGGGGCGTATCTCCGCGTCAGCGGCCCGTGAGGGCCGCCTACGGGCGTGTACCCCGGAACCTGAAGCAACACCTCCCGCAGCGACCACAAACCTCTAGTTACAACATCCGTCATTAACAGCGATGCTTTTCCCCGGCCTGCGGCCGGGGGGAGGCGGCGCTGTTCAGTGGCGGGGAGGGGCTCTGAGGTTTCAGGTCTGCACGGACGCTGTTTTCAGGTGAACATTCCGGATGCTGTAACTAACCGGCACGGACGGGGCCCGTTGCGCAGCGACGGGAGGCACTTCCGGTTTTCCGGACCGGCGCGGACGTGAGTCCGCTGTCAGGGCGGGTATTCCCCGGAGCCTGTCCACAGGTCAGGCGACGAACAGGTTATGTTTTTATATGAAGGCATTAAAAGCTATTTAAAAGAGATATACAGCTGGTCTTTAAAAGGAACCACGCACTTTGAAATCACGTCGCCTGGCGCCCTGTAAGCATAACGGCTGTAACCTTACGGAAAGGTCCCTTGCACTTATCTGTGGATAACGGAATTCAGCCGCCGTCTGTGGCGCCGGTGATGAGATTTCCGGCCACTTTTGTGCCGGCTGGGCGGGAATTCGGACGGGGGAAACGGGCGTGTTGCTCAGATAACCGGCACCGGCAGGCAACAGACGTGCGAAAGCCTCCGGCGCCGGCCGGATTTTTCAGGGAGGAAGGTTATATCGGGACGGAGGCCAGCCGCGTGTAGCCGTTGCCCCGCGACATCAGCATCCGCTCTTTCACGCGACGCTCCAGCTCCCGCTTCATGGCATCAAGCCCGCCGGTAAAGCGTCCGCTGGCATATTCCCGCGTCAGCTGCTGCTTCACCAGCGTCACAATATCTGAACGGGTTCTGTCCGCATCACGCCGCGCACGGGCTCGCTTCAGGCCATGCTGTTTACGTTCAGACTGGTAACTGCGGAACCGTTCGCGCACAAACCGCCAGGCTTTGGCTATCAGCTCGTCCATCTCCAGCGGCTTCAGGCTCTGTTTCTGACGCTGCTGGTTTTCCCATTCCACCCGGCTGCGGCGTGCCGCCACCACGGCCACGTCAGAGACGTCGAGCGCCGAGAACAGCGCCGGGGTGAAGGTGATATCGGTCGGGATGTTACAGCCAATCTGCGGGTCATATTCGGTCTGGTAAGTAATCAGTCCCAGCTCCGCCATAAACTTCAGCGCCCGTGTGGCCCGGGTGACGGACAGATTGCCGTTCTCCGACTCGGTCGCCAGCCCGCACTCAATGGCCAGGTTAGTCACGGAACGCTGTACCCGGTTGGCCAGCGGGTCATAGTGGAAGCACAGCCCCTGCAGCAGGGCATCGATGGCACGACGGCGCAACAGGGGCGGCATCCGGTGACGCTTACCCAGCGAGCGGATGAACGCCACATGGACGGAAAAGTCAAAACGGGACGTGAAGCCTTCGGCTTTCGCCATCAGCTTACGACAGAACGGCAGGGTCTTCTTTCCTTCCCGTGGCGTGAACGCCGGATGCGGGTTTTTGACCTGCCGGTAACGGGAGAACAGGGTCTGTGGTTCAGTCAC
>NZ_JBWYFE010000002.1:0-257193 GCF_056712265.1 Klebsiella sp. F11 | reverse complement strand
TTTATCCACAAGTGGATAATTGAGAACTTAACTTGACCTCTTTCCCATAGCTTGTTGATGCGTATCCCATAGCTTGTTGACATAAAACCCACTGATACGTGATTAATTTCCCATATTATGTTTACCAGTTTCCCATACAGTCCCCTCTCAGGCCGCACTGTACGCGGCTTTCAGGCTCCCTAAAAGGTGTAAAATAAAGAAAAAGAATAAAAAAGTAATTTATAAAAATATGCCCGTGGATAAGTGGATAACCCCGAGGGGGAGGTGATTTTTCAGGCATTTAGCGTAAGCAGAATTTATAAGTTTTGTTCCCTGGTGCTTCCTCGCTCACTCGGGGCTTCGCCCTGTCGCTCGGCTGCGGCGAGCACTGCTGGCTCAATCATATCAGTAGCCAGAAGTTAGACATACAGCCATTCTGGTAGAAGCTGATCATCAGGAATAAAATCAGAATACAGAATAACGTGAGGTATTGATGATAATTGTTACTATTGCCGAAACGAACGGTCCTCGCAAATGGTCGCATCGCGCCCGGACAAAGGATGGACTGACCGCCATCATCCGGACGATGAACAAGCATTTTCCGCTGTCGCACAATTTCATACCTGATGATGTCGATAATGCTCACGTACTGTTTGCGGCCGTAGCCAGCACTCCGGATGTAAAAGTGACAGGTCATATCTGGAAACCTATGTGGCGGAAGGGGATTCGCTGGAATGTCAAGGGGTCAGCTGTAACCATCACGCTCCATAACACTTTACTCTGAGGCGCTATTCGCTTCGTAGCGGACTTTTTTAAGCCCCTTGTTTAATTCGCCGCGCGGTTAGACATTAAGGTCATTCTGTCCTGTCAATTTTGCAGAAATACGCCAGCCTGTGCAGGGAGATGATAAGCACTGGCAGAGTTCACCTGTCATTTCCCTTTAGCAGCGCTACCGCCTCATCCCCTGGCATCTGGAACTGCACCCGGTGCCGTGCCGCGACATCGAGCGCAAACACCTTCGTATAGACCTCCGTGGAGCTAATCGATTTGTGGCCCATCAGGCTCTGCAAGACCTTCAGTGGTATGCCGGCGTACAGCATGTGCATCGCGTAGGAGTGACGGAACGTATGGGGGGTCACAGGTACTGAGAACGTCACCCCGTCGGCCGCTGCGGCCTCCACCGCTTCGCTTAGCCAGGTGCGCACGGTACGGTCTGTGATCTCCCAGATACGCGCCTTCTCCATTTTGCCGGTGCGCTTGTTTCGTCTTTCCAGCGGAATTTTCAGGGTGGCCACCATCATCTGCAGCTGGCTGACGTAGTGGTGATCGGAAAGCGGAACCAGACGATGAGCCTGACTTCCGGCCGGCGCTCGACCTGCTGTTCTGGCCGCTTTCTCGGTGCGCTGCTTGAGCGTGGCCAGCTGCACGAACGGATACGGTGGCGCCAGCGAAAAATCCCCCCGGGTCAGCGCCAGCGCCTCGTTAATGCGCGCGCCGGTGTTCCAGAGGGTTGCCAGCACATCTTGCGGTGCAAATCGGGCACATAATGGAGCAGGGCGCTGACTTCCGGCGCCAGCAGGTATTTCGGCAGTTCATCCTGAATGAGCGCCATCTGGCGCAGGGCGAGGGCGGCAGGGTAATCGATCGCCACTGGCAGCTGCGCAGCGGAAAACGAAACGCCTGGACCTTGTAATGCCGGCATCATTTACTGTTATCCTCCGTGTCTGCGTATTGCTCATTTGTGTTCAAATTAATCACAGTTCTGACCCACGATAAATATCGTCAGTCCCCCGGGAACCTTCATTGCGGCCAGTTCAGTACAATTCCCGGCCAGGACCTTCATGTTTTCCGCTGTGGCATCCACCGGATAAAGCGCCTGTGTCAGAAGTGACAGATTATGCTCACTGCAGGAAAGCCCCGCGCGGTGAAGACATGACAGGTACCCTTTTTTAACTGCTGCGGCATCGCCGGCATCCATCATATTGAAGTAATCCAGAGGCGCCGGCGAAAATTCCTCCTCCGCTACGGTTTCAAGAAACCGTAGCATCTCCGGGCGAATTGGCAGGGGCAGAACGGCGGCCTGAAATTCGTCACAGCTGAATCCACCGCAACTTGATCTGGTCAAGTTAAACAGGACACTTTTTTCTCAGCCATCTGTTCATATCGCTCTGGCGATAAATACCCATTCGAAGCATGGTTTCTGTCAAGATTGTAATAACGCATATAGTCTGCAACATCACGTTTCATACCTGCCCGCGTCTGCTGCGGGATCAACAGCACCCATTCATGTTTCAAACTGCCCCAAAAACGCTCCATTACCGCGTTATCCCAGCAGGCGCCAACATCTCCCATGCTGCTTCTGAGTCCGTAACTGGTTAACTGCGTTTGGAAGCGCTTGCTGGTATACTGCGCTCCACGATCGGTATGGACGACCAGCCCTGTCGGTGGATTGCGCAGGTTGTAAGCCTGCATGAGAGCCCGGCAAACCAGCGACGATGTCATTCTCTTGTCAATGTGCCAACCGACGATCCGGCGGGAATATAAATCCATGATCGCAGCCAGGTACAACCAGCCTTCACCCGTTTTCAGATACGTAATATCACTCACCCATATCTGGTCCGGTCCGGGAGGATTGAAGTTCTGATTCAACAGATTTGGTGCAAAATCAGCCCCTTTCTTCGGTTTCGTTGTGACCTTCCAGGCACGGCGTTGCCGGCAGAGAAGTCCCTCTTCGCTCATGATTTTTCTAACGCGCCAACGACTTATGGTGACGCCTTCTTCACGGAGCTTTTTAACCAGCGTTCGGCTCCCGGCACTTTCCCGACTGGCAGAGAATAACGCCTTGAGCATCACCCTGACTGCGGTATCTTTCGACGGGCAGGCTATCGGCTTTTTTCGCCAGGCATACCATGCGGACGGGCTAATGCGCATCACGCGACAAAGCGTCCGTAGCCTGTAATTACCTGCGTTATCGAGGATAAACTGGTATCTCACGACATGTGCTTCGCAAAGAAGGCGCTCGCCTTTTTTAATATTTCCTTCTCAATGCGTAACTCTTTGTTTTCTAGACGTAGCCTTCGGAGTTCAGCTTGTTCATCTTCACTAAGCGGACTTTCATGGCGCTGGCGCGCGGCGGCGACCCAACTGCGCAATGTTTTGGCGCTGATCCCCAAAGAAGTTGCGGCACGCGCAATGGAGTAATTTTGCGTCAGCACCAGGGCCACCGTTTCCTTCTTAAATTCTGGCGTAAACTTTCGCTTCTGATTCACTAAACACCTCCATTTTGGATGTAAGTTTAGTGTCCTGATTATTCGACCACAGCAGTATGGCTGGCAATCCAGGCCGCCTCACAGAAATGGACGATGCCTCTGAGGGACTGGCGTATGGCGATGAGCCGCTTTATTATCGAGTTCGGTGACCGCCTGGACGGTCACTTCTGAGAAAAGGCATTTACACAGAATCATGTACAGGGTCATCGGTATTGACACCTAGCCAAGTATTCCGGGAATGACGATGGTTTCACTTTCTCGCTCCAGCAGTGCGGAGCGTCTCGTTTAGATAGTGAAGCTGGTGCTCGTTCATCCCGAACTGAAGCCCGAGTGCGCGAGCCCGTTCGGCATGGGTTGCACCGAGGTCAGCCGTCCGTCCTGTCCTATCTACAAACCAGGCGCGGGCGCCATTGAATACGATTGCGATCCAATCGCCGGGTGTATAGGCGGTATATGGAGGCAGCGGATCGGCAACCGGTCTCAGCATCCGGCCCAGGCTGTCGATAAGCCCCCAGCGATTGTCCCGGCAGCAGGCCAGTATCCCGAACGTGACATGTTCCAAGTGGTCGTAGGCCGGCTCAATAGCCCAGCCCGTTTCGGGCCATGTGCGATAAAGCCCCCATAGCTTGCCTTGGCGCACGAGCAGCGGGCGGCTGCTATCGGCCTCCTGGGGAACGCTGGTTTCCACCACGATCCTGGCATACCGGCAAGGCAGCAGGTATGCGGCCACTCGATGGTCAAAAATACCGAATCCACCGTTGCGCACGACCCAGGCGTGCGTGTTGGGCTCGTAGCAGGCGTACTGATATTCGTCCGGCAGAAGCCGTAGACCATGATCGTCCACGACGGTGTAGAGACGCTTGCGGCCCTGGCGGTGGCGTAGCCGGTAGCAGGTCTGCCCTTCACCCAGCATGATTTGTTTAGCCTCTTCGATTTCATTGCCGCCTAATGGGTGCAGGCTCTTGCTGTAAAGCACTGTGTTGCCCTGCTCGTCACGCATCCTATAGGTGTCGTAATCGTCCTCGATACTTTGATAGCGAGCAGGCAAGCGCCACTCCCCGTGACGATCGACGACGCCCCAGAGGCCATCGGCCTTGGCGCGCCAGAGGCCGCCCTCATGGCCCAGGGGCTCCAGATCGTCGAACTGGCAGGGCGACTGCAATACTCCGTGCAGGTCTATCAGGCTCCAGCGGCCTTCCAGTCTTACGCCTGCGATCCCCTCCCGGAACGCATGCACGCTCTCGAAACGGCAAGGGATCATCTCGTTCCCGCGTTCGTCGAGATATCCTAGCCGGTCTTCTCGCGCGACGACTCGAAGCCTGCTGTCGGGATCTAAAGAATGGATCTGCTGATAGCGTGGCTCGACGACAACCGTTCCGCTGTCGAACCGGCGCAACCCGTAAAGCTTTCTGTCGCGGAATACTTCCAGGCCGTCGTCTGAACGCTCGAGCATCGAACTTAGTGGCTCCCAACCAAAGTCGTAGATCGGCTCGTTAAATAGTTCCCTGAAATCAGCGGCCCAGGTCGAGCCGTGGCCCATCATGTCGTCAAGCTGCCGCGGATCGTCGTTCTCGATGGCTTGTTGGATGGCCGTATTAGTCAGGATGATCTCCTGCTGAAGCGTAAGAGCCTGTTCGTTCGGCTCGGCATCGCTCATGCTGAACACATCCGACGCATACAGATGGAACCATGCATGCTCGGCTCTCTCGTCAAGCAGGGCAAAGATCCTGTGACGCGCACGCTCAAAGGCCCGGATATCATTGACCAGAGATTGCGCATGGCGCTCGATGAAGTCATAGAATGCCCGCATAGCTTCGATGCCTGGTCCTGCCTCGGCATATAGACCGTCTTCGCATTCGTTATAGCAATTCGGCCCGATGAACGGCCGCCCGCTGAAAAGCGGATGCAGCATTAAAGGAAACTCGTATTTCCATTCCATGAGGGGAAAAGTTTCATTCGAATAATCTCCAATTTCCGGCACGTTGAAGAGATACATACGATTGCCCATAAATCCTTCCTTATCTGAAACGATGCGTGCATATGGCTACAGCCATTTTCCCGGTAAGACTGCGCTGGCATCTTGTTCTGGTCAATAAATCAGGAAACTTTTTTCTCAGTCATTCGCTCATAGCGCACGGGCGACAGCTCACCGTTGGCAGCATGGTTTCGGTCAAGGTTGTAGTAGCGCATATACGCTGCCATATCCTGTTTCATGCCCGCCCGCGTCGGCTGGGCCACAAGCAGGAGCCATTCATGTTTCAGGCTTCCCCAGAACCTCTCCATTACTGCGTATCCCAGCAGGTGCTAACGACACCCATGCTGCTCCTCAGCCTTTACCATGTTAGCATCGACTGAAAGCGACCGCCCGTATACTGCGAACCTCTGTCCATATAGACCACCAGATCGCAGGCGGATTGCGCAGGTTGTATGCCTTCATCAGCGCCCGGCAGACTAATACATATGATCTTCTTCATGGTGACAGGATTCCATGCTAATGTTTTTAACTATTTTTAACTGTGGAAGGATTACCGCATGTCTGATGTTGAAAGTGGCAATCGCGTTCAGGGGATTTCATTACGTAAATCAATTGGAATCTATGCGCTATGCATAGCGCTCATGATTGTGTTCTGGAACCTCAGTGCTAGAACGACCTGGTTCCCCGGTATCATTACGTTTATTGCGTACTTTGTTTTTGGGTTCGTGCTCAATCGAATTGTATTGAGACGGTTAATTGAATGGCATCTGATGTATAACACAATTGCTAATGTATCGAGTGCAAAATTATCCTCTTTTATCCTATGGCCTATCTCTTACCTGTTTTTATTTATCCGGCTTATGATAAATAGGGTGCTGTAAGAAAAATGCCGCTTCTGAAGGCGGCATTTCACTGCCAGTTATGGCTGTAACTCCTGTTTTTACTCTGTCACAGCGGTAATGACTCCAATTTATTGGTAATGATTTATCGTCAGATAGTGCCCAATGACTTTGTCATGCAGTTCCACTGATTTTGAGAACGACAGCGACTTCCTGCCCAGCCGCGCCAGATGCTGCCTCAGGTTCAGGTTGTGCCGCTCAATACGCTGCGTGTAACGCTTGCTGATAACGTGCAGCTTTCCCTTAAGACGGGATTCATACAGCGGCCAGCCGTCTGTCATCCATACCACCACTTCAAAAGCCGACAGCAGGCTCAGAAGACGTTCCAGTGTGGCCATGGTCCGCTCACCAAAGACGTGTGCCACCACCGTCCTGCGTATCCTGTCATACGCGTAAAACAGCCAGCGCTGGCGCGATTTGGCCCCGACGTAACCCCACTGCTCGTCCATCTCCGCACAGACGATGACGTCACTTCCCGGATTTATCCGGGAGGTTACTGACTGTGGCCTGAGTTTTTTAAATGGCGGAAAATGGTGTTGAGGCCAATGCCCATAATGCGTGCGGTAGCGCGGCAACCGACTCCGTTCATGGCCATATCAATGATTTTCTGGTGTGTACCGGGCTGAGAAGCGGCATAAGTGAACTGAAGCTGCCATGTTTTACGGCAGTGAGAGCAGAGATAACGCTGATGCCCGGCAGTACTTTTGCCGTTACGCATCACGCCCTCAGTGGCGGAACAGGAGGGACAGCAGACGGAGACGGAAGCCACAGGTGCACCTCAAAAACACCATCATACACTAAATCAGCAAGTTGGGTGCATTACCGACATGATACATAAATTAATCTAACAATTATTTAACTCTACGATTGTAATGAAATATGATCATTAACCCATAGTGGTTAATTCAGTGCAAACCAAGGAGGTAAGAAATGAGAGAACTCAGCGAGAAAGATGTTCAGCAAGTGGTAGAGTCTTAGGACGTGGTGTAAATTCGGAAGGATGGTGAGAGCCATCGGCTTATCCGGTAAGGTAATGGTTATGAAGACATTATCCAAAAGGAACAAACCGATGGCTGACAACAGCATGACATTCACCAATACCCTGATGCAACCCGGCGGTGAGGACTTTCTGCGTGAACTCACCGAATTTATGCTCAACCGCATCATGGAAGCCGATGTCACCCAGCGCATCAACGCGGAGCCCCATGAGCGCAGTGATGAGCGTGAGACCTACCGCAACGGCTATCGTGACCGCCAGTACAACACCCGGCTCGGTACGCTGGACCTGCGCATCCCGAAGCTGGGGGCTGTCGCCTTCCAGGTCGACAGTGGTTTGCTCTGCGGGGCCTTCTGCCGGCCACGGTGCGTGGTTTCTCCCGCCCGCCGCAGCACCCGGTAGAACGTTGATTCACTGGCGATATAGCGGTTCTCATCAGCCAGCACCGGAACGATTTGCGATGGCGGCAGGCTGGCGAACCGGGGTTCATGGCAGATGGCCAGCACCTGCTTTTCCTCTTCAGCACTGAGCTTGTTTTTCGGGGCCGGCCGTGGCGTCGAGGTTCGCCGAACGTCCGGTATCTGCTGCCAGCGTTGCAGGGTCCGCTCGCTCAGCCCAACGCAGCGGGAGGCTTCACTCAGTCGGGCCCCGCCAGCGACGGCTTCCTGCACTATCGTCATCAACCGTAGCCTGCCGGCAGTGCGCGTCATTCGACCTCGTTTTATTCGTCGAACAACGCCTTCAGCTTTTTTTCCAGGAGCAACAGCGCTGCAGCTTCGGCAAGCGCTTTATCCTTACGGGCAATTTCACGGTTAAGTTGTTGGTTTTCTTTTCTTAATCGTTTTATTTCGGCTTTTTCTTCTCGCTGACCGGGTTGCATTAACTCGTCCTTCCACTGCTGAATTTTCTCAGGATACAGGCCCTTACGGCGACAGTATTCAGCTATAGCATGGGCAGAAAGCGGGGCCGTTTCAACCAGTACAGCAAAACGCGCTTCCTGAGACCACTCACTGGGAGGTGTTTTCTGTCCGGATACCGGCAGAGTGGAAATACCCGCCTCTGAGCGCCAGTGGTAAAGCGTTTTTATTGGGATCTCCTCCTGGCGTGATAACTGGCTGACTGGTTGATTATGCGGTGGAAGCATTCTGGCGATCACAGCCGCTTTACGCTCAGGTGAATAGATTTTCATTGTCGTCTCCGGCCCCCCCGATTTTTTTCACTCAGAGGCGACAACTACCCTGATATGGGGGGCCCTACCTGTGGCTGGATGCGACCTACGTGAAGGTCCGCAAGAACGGCCGGGTGGTCAGCGTGGCCGTTATAATCGCCTGCGCGGTCAGCCTGGACGGTCGCCGGGAGATTATCGGGATGGGTATCGGCGAGTCAGAAGCCAAAACGTTCTGGCTGGCCTTCCTGCTGAGCCTGAAGGAACGCGGCCTGGAAGGCGTGAAGCTGGTTATCTCCGACTCGCACAGCGGGCTGAAAGCGGCAATACAGCAGGTGTTCTGTGCCAGCTGGCAGCGCTGCCGGGTCCACTTCATGCGTAATGTGATGGGGCGCGTCAGCAGGGCGAACCAGTCAGTGGTGCGCGCGGCGCTGCAACAGGTGTTCGTGCAGACCGATGAGAAAAGTGCCCATGCGACCTGGCGTGAGGTCGCCGGCCAGCTGGAAAAAAGCGCGCCGGCAGTCACGGAGATGATGGACGAGGCGGAAGCAGACGTGCTGGGGTACTTCGGCTTCCCGAAAGCGCACCGGGTGAAAATCCACTCCACGAACACACTGGAGCGTCTGAACAAAGAGGTGAAACGGCGTGCTGATGTGGTGGGCATCTTCCCCAACGAAGAGAGCATCATGCGGCTGCTGGGGGCGGTGCTGACGGAGCAGAACGAAGAATGGCTGTTGCAGAACCGCTACCTGCCACAACACAGCATGGCGGAGATAGACCAGACTGGTGAAACCGAAGTAATCGAAGCGCTGCCAGTCAGCGCATAACGGGCCCATTACCGGACCGGAAGACTGTAACTGAATTTACACCACCTTGACGGACTCGACCCAGGATCACTGCTTTTGACGTTATGAGAATTAAGTTTTTGTGTCTCTACGAGCGCCAGGTTTTGAGAAGGGATGATGCTCATTTTTACCCATCAATTATGGGGATTCCACAGAGCCAAAATATGGAATCTCTCTCAGCCCTTTGCCAGAGCAGATAAGGGCTGGCAATGGATATCACGGAGCTTGTTTTATCCCATTTTGAGGCACTTTACTGATGTGATCTTGGGCACTGGAATCGGTGATCCCAGCGTCGGAAGCCATGATCGGAACAAATCGGAATCGGCGATCCTGAGTTCGGAATCAGTGATCGCCACAAATCGGAATGGATGATCGGTTTGCTTCGGAATACGCAGAGTAACGATTTGATGACATTGTGTTCTCCTTTTGACTGACAGTTTAGTCTCCAGGATTGCCGGGGCGGTTCACAGCGATATGAACGTCACAACCTGAACTTGCGTACCCATCTAAAGCGACTGGCGCGGAAGACACTTTGCTTTTCAAAATCAGAAGAGATGCACGACAAAGTCATCGGATGGTATCTGACGATTAACCACTACCACTAAATGTGAGTCATGACCGGTTTAAAACACTCAACACTTTCGAAAACAATAAATGAATGCCAACAGACTGGCAAGTCAGGCATTTTTGGTTTTTTGTTTTTGTTCCTGGCTTTGAACAAAAATACTGTTAGTATACTGGTTATAAAACCAGTGCTGTTAAAAGACATGTGATCTTCCATGACAGATAGAACGAAGTTGATAGCCCTATCCCGGCCAGATGACATGAGCGCACTGGATGCGCTTAAGCTGTTACGTTTCCGCCGCTACAACACTGCGAGAAGCCAGTTAAGGACCACCCGTGTCTGGTCGTCATGGTGTGCCAAAAATGGACTGACGCCCTTCCCTGTGGCTGCTGTTGATGTTGAACGTTATATCAACGGGCTGAATGGTTCCGTCAAAATGGCGACCATTTCTCATTTCATTGCATGCCTTGCGAGCGTTAACGGGAGTCTCGGATTCCCTGACTTCCGCAACGTTCTTATTAAAGCGCTTGTCCAAGTCTGGCGGGCGCGGGAAAATGAGAAAAAAGTGGTTACCGGCCAAGCTCTTCCTTTTATGGTTGCAGACCTCAATATACTCCGTCGGGCCCTCCAGAAGAGCGACGACGTCAGGGATATCCGTGACCTAGCTATGATCTGGGTTGGTTTTGAAACGCTGCTGCGCAACGTGGAAATCAGGAGGATTAAAACCGGTGACCTCAAATGGCAAAATGACAGTGCCTGTTACCTTCTGGATGTGATGCGGACCAAAACAAGCCTGTCGAGCAACCTGACGTTTCAACTTTCGCCACAGTGCAGCCGACACGTCAGGCGACTGATTGAAACGGTGGAGTATTCGGACACAGAAACCTTCGGGAACCGTTACCTGTTTCAACCTGTCAACGTCCATACAAACCGGTATTTTCCGGCCACAAGCAGTAAGCTGTCCAAAGGCAAATCTATAGATAACATGCTCCTGAAGGCTGGCTTCAATCAGGCGTTGCTCACTCAGTTGCAGAAGGACTCACAGGTCACACGAGAGGATGTCGGTATTCTGTCCTCCAATTCACTGAACCAGGCATTTTCGCGCCTGTGGGATATAGCCGGTAAAGTAGGTGATAACCGGCAGTCTGGCCGGTACATTAAGTGGACAGGGCACAGTGTGCGAGTCGGGGGGGCTATTGAATTGTTTAAGGACGGATACACTCTGGAGAAAATTACGGAGATGGGGAACTGGTCTGATCCGAAGATGGTTTTCCGGTATATCAGGGCATACCTTGCCAGTGAAAAAGCCATGGTGAGCTTTATGCGCAATCATCTGGACGACATATAATCAGGGTCCGGAGATACCGGCAGTAAGGGGTTAACGTATTGTGGGGATTAATGAAACGTCGTTAGATATTAATCTCCTTCAAATCGGTCAATACAAAATTACCTCTATCAGATAATGTGTCAAAGTCAGTCAGACTGAATTCATGGGTATGAAAGAGCCTGTACATAGATTTGTGTAATTGCCTGATTTTGATATGTTCAATCCAACATCAAAAGCAGGTTAATTTATGGACGAAAAACAGTTGCAGGCCCTGGCTAACGAACTGGCCAAAAATCTCAAAACCCCTGACGATCTCAACCAGTTCGATCGTCTGCTCAAAAAAATCAGTGTTGAGGCGGCGCTCAACGCCGAAATGACCCATCACCCCGGCTACGATAAACATCAGCCCAAACCGGCGACCAACGCCCGTAACGGCTATACTCAAAAGACGGTTATCACAGGCGATGGTCCCCTGGAGCTGCGTACACCGCGCGATCGTGATGGCTCTTTCGAACCGCAACTGGTGAAGAAAAACCAGACCCGGATCACCGGGATGGATAACCAGATTTTATCGTTGTACGCCAAAGGGATGACCACCCGTGAGATAGCCGCGGCGTTCAAAGAGCTGTATGACGCGGATGTCTCACCGGCCCTGGTCTCAAAGGTCACCGATGCTGTCATTGAGCAGGTTGTCGAATGGCAAAATCGTCCACTGGATGCAGTCTGTCCCATTGTTTATCTTGATGGTTAGGAAACTGAATCATCGTTTTAAAAATTTCCTGACCAGGAACATAGTCTTCGGGAGTGTAGTGATGGCGGGTAATAATGCCACTTATGGCGTTAAAATGCTGTTTTCGGCGCATTTTTAACCTTAAACCCATTTTCCAGGCGAACTTACCCTGCAGTCTGGGCCCGCAGCCATCGTTTCCGGTCGATACTGTGCAGCCTTTCCGACACTAACTCCGTGGCGTGTCTGCCGGCCTGAGTGCTGACAAAGCGCAGACGGTTGCCGCACAGGATGCATTTGTACGGGTCCGTGCGCAGAAATTCCTTCATCAGCGCGGCGAAGCCCGGTTGCTCCGGTTTTTTCCTCACCTCCATCTCCAGGGCCTCATACACCTCCGGCAACAGTGTGCCCCGTTTACGGTTGGCCAGAAAACCGTAGTAACGCACCATCTTAAAATGCTTCGCCGGGATATGGCTGATATAGCGCCCGATCATATCTTCCTGCGACAGCGTCTGCTTGCGGTACTGCTGCGTACGGTGGTCGTAATAGTTATGCACCACGGCCCCGCCGCTGTAGTGCCTGAGCTTCGCCGCTGACACCGGCGGGCGCTTCAGGTACCGGCCCAGGTATTTGACGCTTCGCCACGCACCTTTTGTTTTCTTCGCAAAGTGAACCTTCCATCGGCGTCCGTACTGCGCCTGCAGATACCGCTGCCACTGAGTTTTATCGCGGATATGGCCCAGCCCCGGCAGGCTGCCGGGATTAATCAGGTCATAACTGTGGCGCAGCAGGCGGATGACGGCCCCGCGCCAGATTTCCTCCACGGCGTGCTTCTTAAAGAAGAGGTCGCGCCATACGCCGTGTTTAATATCGAGTCCGCCGCGGGTGACGGAGAGGTGAATGTGCGGATGCTGGTTGAGCTGACGACCGTAGGTGTGCAGGGCGCAGAAGATACCCACCTCCACACCCTGTTTGCGGGCCCACCGGAGCATGGCGCGGGTGGCTGCGCGGAACAGGGCATTGAGCAGAGGCCAGTTGTTGTTGAAGAAGGGCCACAGCAGGTGGGGCATGGTGAAGGTGATATGCTGCCAGTCGCAGTCGGGTAAAATATGCTGTTGCTCTGTAATCCACTGCTCCGTGGCTTTATGTCCACAGGAGCTGCAGCCTTTCGATTTACAGGTCTGGCAGAAGAAGCGGGAGTGGGGGCAGCCCGGGGAGGTGCAGCAGTATCGCTTCACCCCCATGGCGGCGGTGCCGCAGGCGAGCATGCGCTCGACGCAGAGTATGGTCCAGGGACTGAGAGTATCCCCGTGTTTACCCATATACCGGTTCCAGGCGTCATCAATGGTGAACAGCAACTTTGCGGGGCGCGGAATATACATGCCGCAGAGTATAAAACGGGGCTCAGGGCATGAAAACCATCGGAGCAGCGAAGCGGCGACGCTCGCCCTGTAAGGGCGCTACGTTCTACCGGGTGCTGCGGCGGGCGGGAGAAACCACGCACCGTGGCCGGCAGAAGGCCCCGCAGAGCAAACCACTGTCGACCTGGAAGGCGACAGCCCCCAGACAGGTGTGGTCATGGGACATCACCTGGCTGAAGTCGCAGACGGCGGGCCACTGGTTCTACCTGTACCTGATAGAAGATGTATTCAGTCGTAAAATCGTGGGTTACGAAGTGTACCTGGTTGAAAGCGGTGAGTATGCGGCAGATCTGTTGAAACGGACGGTGCTGAGCGAGAGTTGCTGGCAGGAGCCGCTGGTGCTGCATGCAGATAACGGTGCGCCAATGAAGTCGCAGGTGCTGCAGGTGAAGCTTGCAGAACTAAAGATCACGCCGTCGCACAGCCGGCCGCGGGTGAGCAATGACAACGTACATGTAGAGTCACTGTTCAGGACGCTGAAGTATGTCCCGACATGGCCAGAAAAGGGGTTCGCGACGCTGGAAGAGGCGCGAGCCTGGGTGGAAACCTTCGTAGGCTGGTACAACGAGGAACACCGGCACAGCGGCATCCGCTACGTCACGCCAGGCCAGCGGCACAGGGGTGAAGATCATGCGCTGCTTGCACAACGGAAATCGGTGTATGAAGCAGCAAAAATGCAGACCCCGCATCGCTGGTCTGGGCCAACGCGCAACTGGAGCCGACAGGATGAGGTGTGGCTAAATCCGGAGCGGGAAACCCTGGCTGCATGAATTAACTGAGGCGACAACTACCTTGACACGCGCCGTATTCGCCATGGCTGAATCCAATAGAACGACTGTGGCTGGCGTTACACGAAACCATAACGCGAAATCATCAATGCCGGTACATGTGGCAGCTACTGAAACAGGTAACGCAATTTATGAATGCAGCTTCACCGTTTCCCGGCAACCAACCTGGTCTGGCTAAAGTGGAGCGGTAATATGAGAAGCTATTTAGCCAAGGTGATGCATATCATTTGTTCAAAAAAGGGACGATTCATCGTCACCTGCAAGTCACCATGAAGTAACCATACAGTAACCACCTGGGCATAATCATAGTTAACTTGTTGATAGTATTGCAAGCACTAAATAGAAACCCCTGCGTTACCAGCAAGTAACCATAGAGGAACCAGAGAGAAACCAGTAAAACCACTCAAAAATCACACAATATCAGTGTAACTAGCTGTATTTAAATAATAAAATAATCAAAATACAATTTGCGAGTGGTGTGTTATTTTCTGGTTCTAAAGATAGTATCTGGTATAAGTGTCATTCCGGCTGTTTTAATTTTATGGGGCACTTGAATGAATTCATCGTTAGCGCGAGCATGCACACTGATGTTTTTTTGGTAATGCATCCAATTAGTAGAACATGTATTTCTCGATGAATGCGCCGATGACTTTTTCGTGCAATTCGATGGAACGTGAAAAACATATTGTTTTGCGTGCCAGCCGCTTGATACGGGTTCGCAGCGTCAGATGTTTCGCTCAATGCGCTGTGTGAAAATTTTACCAGTCAGATGTATCTCCTTCGGCACCTCTCTGGCGTAGCTTCCCCAATCGTCGCTCGTTATCATGCCAATGCTGAAGGGGGTCAATAACGCCAGCAGCGCCTGACATGTCTCATCATTACGGGGGCCGAACGTATAAGCCAGAACGCCCCCTGTTTTGGTGTTGTAGGCATACCAGAGCCAGTGCTGCCGGGCTTTACTGCCGACAAAGCCCCATTGCTCATCGAGTTCACAGATAAGAGCCACATCTGCATGGGCAACCGGAGAGGATGTTATTCGCTTCGGCGCGAGTTTTTTAAAGTGCGGATGACGGTGTTAATGCCGATTTTTAGCGTTCTTGCCGTATCCCGGACACCGGCACCGTTGAAGGCCATTTCGGTAATTTTCTCTTTAACACCCGGCTTACGGGTTTCATAGGTATAGGTGAGTAAAAACACGCGGTGGCAGTCACGACAGCGAAATCTGTCACGGCCTTTAGGGTTCTGACCATGGCGATAAACCTGAGCAGACTGACAACGGGGACAATGAACGTTAACGCTGGCCATGAGAAAACCTCAAAAGCGGGCATTATACATCAATTCAACTAATTAGAGGCATCACCGTTGCCTCAATATAAAAGGGGTTATTATCAAGATAACAAGATAATAAGATAATAAGATAATAAGATAACAAGATAACAAAATGTTATCTTTGTTTCGCTTCTGCAATTAATCTGGATATCTCTGTTTTTGATAAACTTTTTAGTGCTTCAACCGCAGCCCTGACTACATCAGAACGATTCACTCTGCCTTTACCTGAAATCATCTCACCCGTTATAAGGTCATCAATGTCTTTTAAGTTTTGTTCAAAAAAGGAAATGCTCACTGGTTTTGCTTTACTTGCAACCAATGATTTCTCTGAGGTCCTTTTGGTATTATCAATACCAGCCGTACCTCCGTTAATAAATGCCGCCTCGTCTCGAGGTGGAGTATTTGCTCTATTTCTCACAGAATAACCTCTTTAACTAGCGCTTCGATTTCTTGTTGTGCTTTGTCATTTTGCGTTTCAAAAATTGTCATTGATTCTGCCCACGCGTCTCGATGAGCTTTTCGATCACATACTCGGGAGTTCGCCAGGTACATTTCAGGGTAATCCTTGAGTACTTCAGCCGCCTGATTAGCTTCATTAACAAACATGTTAGTGGGAGTCATATTTAATACGAGATATCCCCGAACATCCTCATTAAAATCTTTTGCTGCTGTAAAAACGGAGCATGTATGAGGTACAACATCCAGGTCCATCTGAGAAGGCCGCAACGGAGAAATGAATACGTCTGCGGCCATCAATCCACTACGCATTTCGGCACTGTCGCGGCCAGCACAGTCTGCAATGACAAAATCATAGGATTTTTCGTGTTCCTTTAACATTGCTTTGATGTTGCCTGTTGCGCCTGTAACCGGAATATGGGGGAGATCTTCAGGGCGGTTGTTGTACCAGGTTAATACTGATTTCTGGTCATCTGCGTCGACAATAATCACGCGATTACCTAATGACATCAGATATGCGGCTATTGATACCGCAAGTGTACTTTTACCAACACCACCTTTTTGACTACCTAATACAATTATCATTATAACCTCATATTAAGTTGTTAAGATAACAACTTAATATTGCCACCCGTACACGGATTACGCAATTGTTTTATTATGATAATAACTTAATAAGTTGTTAACTGCATGTTTTATAATTAAATTAAGACAACAAGACAACAAGACAACAAGACAACAAGACAACAAGACAACAAGACAACAAGACAACAAGACAACAAGATAACAAGATAACAAGATAACAAGATAACAAGATGGCAAGATAATTGGGTTATGGAGTGAGTTAGATATTCATAACCTGGCTACTGACAAATCGGTCCATCTGGTAGTGTACGCAGGGGAAAGCGTTTCTCGTTTCATTTGCCATTCAGGAGCAATTCCTCGTCCCGCAAACTGTTGTGGTCAACTAATACTGGCCACCGCATTAGACTGTAAGTAGTACAGTCGCTCCGATTCGTTTGGCGTTAAGCCGCCGTTGTACCAGTGAGGCCGTACGGCGCTGTAATAGCCCGTGATATAGCAGATTATCGCGCTTTGAGCCTCGTTGAAGTTGTTGTAGCCCTTCGTCGGCACCCATTCTGTCTTCAGGCTTCGGAAGAACCGCTCCATTGGCGCATTATCCCAGCAGTTACCCCGACGACTCATGCTCTGCTTTATCCGGCAGCGCCACAGCGCCTGTCGGTACTGGCGGCTGGTATAGTGTCTGCCCTGGTCGCTGTGGAACATCACGCCCGCTGGTCGGCCGCGTAGCTCCCAGGCCATCTGTAGCGCTTTGACCGTCAGTGCTGAGTCCGGCGCCGTCGACATCGCCCAGCCCACCGGTTTACGGGCGAACAAGTCCAGCACCACCGCCAGATAAGCCCAGCATTTGCCGGTCCAGATGTAGGTCACATCGCCGCACCAGACCTGGTCCGGCGCGGTTACTGCGAACTGCCGGTCGAGATGGTTCGGTATTTCAACGTGTTCGTTTCCGCCGCGTTTGTATTTGTGGGCCGGTACCTGGCAGCTGGCGATATCCAGCTCTTTCATCAGCTTACCGGCCAGCCAGCGGCCCATTTTGACACCAGAGTCCCTGGTGACGATGGAAGCGATGCTTCGGGCACCGGCAGAGCCGCCGCTGGCGTTCCAGGCCTCCATAACCTGGCTGCGTTTAGCCACGCGCTCACCGTCGGGCTCATTGGCCGAAGCCTGCCAGTACCTGTAGCTGCTGCGATGAACTTCAAAAGTCTGGCACAACGCGGAAACCGGATACCGCGCTCTCAGCCTGTCGACTACCGTGAATCGTTGAGTGCGTCCGACATTAAGAGCGCCGTAGCCTTTTTTAGGATTTCATTTTCCATTTCAAGGCGTTGAATTTTCTTCTTCGCCTCACGCAGCTCAAGCTGTTCTGGCGTCAGAGGAAGCCCGGCAGGCGTTTCCCCCTGACGCTCGAGTTTCAGTTTATTAACCCAGCGGGTAATAGCCGAATTGAACCGCCCCGGGAATCCTGGAGACTAAACTCTTTGAGAGAGGTAAACAGGATGACTAAAAATACTCGCTTTTCCCCTGAGATTCGTCAGCGGGCCGTTCGTATGGTTATTGAAAGCCAGAACGACTATGACTCACAGTGGGCAGCCATCAGCTCCATCGCCCCTAAAATCGGCTGTACGCCTGAGACCCTGCGTACCTGGCTGCGTCAGTATGAGCGCGATGCCGGTGCAGGTGACGGTGGGCTCACCACCGCTGAACGCCAGCGCCTGAAAGAGCTGGAGCGGGAGAACCGTGAGCTGAAACGCAGCAACGACATTCTGCGCCAGGCTTCCGCGTATTTTGCGAAGGCGGAGTTCGACCGCCTGTGGAAAAAATAGCGCCCCTGGTGGATACCCTGCGCAGTGAACACGGGGTCGGACCGGTATGCCACGAGCTGGATATCGCCCCGTCGACATATTACCGGCATCACCAACATCGCCGGCATCCGGACAGGCGCAGCCTGCGGGAACAGCGTGACGACCTTCTGAAAGTGGAGATACAGCGCGTGTACGATGAAAACCACAGTGTGTATGGCATTCGCAAGGTCTGGCGTCAGTTGCTCCGCGAGCACATCAGCGTGGCCAGATGTACGGTGGCACGGCTGATGAAGGCGATGGGGCTCGCCGGGGTGCGGCGGGGCATAAATATCCGGACCACCGTCAGCCGGAAAGACGCCGCCGCCGGCGACCGGGTGAACCGCCAGTTCGTGGCAGAACGGCCAGACCAGCTGTGGGTGGCAGACTTCACGTACGTGAGCACCTGGCAGGGCTTCGCGTATGTGGCGTTCATCATCGACGTGTTCGCGGGGCGTATCGTGGGCTGGCGGGTGTCGTCGTCAATGGAGACGGCGTTCGTGCTGGATGCGCTGGAGCAGGCGCTGTGGGCCCGGCGCCCGACGGGCACCATCCATCACAGCGATAAAGGGTCGCAGTATGTGTCACTGGCGTACACGCAGCGGCTAAAGGACGCAGAGCTGCTGGCATCAACGGGCAGCACAGGAGACTCCTACGACAACGCAATGGCAGAAAGCATCAACGGGCTTTACAAAGCGGAGGTCATACATCGTCAAAGCTGGAAAACCAGATCAGAGGTTGAACTTGCTACACTGACGTGGGTGGACTGGTACAACAATCGCCGGTTGCTGGAAAGGCTGGGTCATATGCCACCGGCAGAAGCCGAACAGGCATATTACGCTTCCATCGGTAATAAGGATCTGGCAGCCTGAGTTCACAGACAAAACACTCTCCCGGAAAACCGGGGCGGTTCAAATGGCTGACATTAACTGCCTCTGCGGCCTTAACGTAGGTATAGCCGTGGTCGACAACCAGTTTTGCTGCTTCGAGCTTAAATTCTGCCGTGAAATGTTTTGCCATTGGTTCACCTGTGGTGTTGGGGAAGTGAGAGTATCACCTTCCGATCAGGTGGCCAGTATCAGTGTGCCACTACACCAGCTTATCCTTGATGACTGGGGTCTTGAGAAGCTGAACACCCGTCAGGCCTCAGATCTGCTGGAAGTGATGGAAGACAGATACCAGCGGGGGAGCACCATCATCATCAGTCAGCTACCGGTGAGTGAATGGTACAAGCTGGTAGGCAACCCGACGGTAGCCGATGCCCTGATGGACCGGCTACTGCACAACGCACATCGCGTTGAGCTCAGGGGTGAATCAATGCGTAAACTGGCGCAAACCGATCAGACGAGTTAAAAACTAAGAGCCTATCCCAATAGGATTTTGTTCCAGACAATGATGCCGCAGGCAAAATGCAACATGGCCTCGTAATTTTCGGCCTTCTTTTCCCATCGGGTCAGAACCCGGCGAAAGCGATTCATCCAGCTATGAGTCCTCTCGACAACCCAGCGATGGGCTTTGAAGTCGGTGTTTTTACCTGCATCAGACTCCTCTTTACGGGACTGGATATGCGGCTCGTAGCGGCGGCTCTGTAGATACGTTTTCAGCCAGCCAGCTTCGTAACCTTTGTCCAGGCAGAGTCTGAGTTTTTGCCCCGGACGCCCCGTCTGAAGTGCATCGAGCGTATCTGCAACCAGTTTGATATCGTGCGTGTTCGCTGCTGCAACAACCAGCGACAGAGGAAGCCCGTTGGCGTCTGTCAGCAGGCTACGCTTTACGCCTTGTTTCCCTCTGTCCGTGGGATTACGGCCTGTTTTTTTGTTCCTGACAATGGCGATTTGGTCATACAGCCGTCCATCGACAGCCAGGACCAGTCAATGCCGTCCAGATGTTCTGCTGTGGTCGAATAATCAGGACACTAAACTTACATCCAAAATGGAGGTGTTTAGTGAATCAGAAGCGAAAGTTTACGCCAGAATTTAAGAAGGAAACGGTGGCCCTGGTGCTGACGCAAAATTACTCCATTGCGCGTGCCGCAACTTCTTTGGGGATCAGCGCCAAAACATTGCGCAGTTGGGTCGCCGCCGCGCGCCAGCGCCATGAAAGTCCGCTTAGTGAAGATGAACAAGCTGAACTCCGAAGGCTACGTCTAGAAAACAAAGAGTTACGCATTGAGAAGGAAATATTAAAAAAGGCGAGCGCCTTCTTTGCGAAGCACATGTCGTGAGATACCAGTTTATCCTCGATAACGCAGGTAATTACAGGCTACGGACGCTTTGTCGCGTGATGCGCATTAGCCCGTCCGCATGGTATGCCTGGCGAAAAAAGCCGATAGCCTGCCCGCCGAAAGATACCGCAGTCAGGGTGATGCTCAAGGCGTTATTCTCTGCCAGTCGGGAAAGTGCCGGGAGCCGAACGCTGGTTAAAAAGCTCCGTGAAGAAGGCGTCACCATAAGTCGTTGGCGCGTTAGAAAAATCATGAGCGAAGAGGGACTTCTCTGCCGGCAACGCCGTGCCTGGAAGGTCACAACGAAACCGAAGAAAGGGGCTGATTTTGCACCAAATCTGTTGAATCAGAACTTCAATCCTCCCGGACCGGACCAGATATGGGTGAGTGATATTACGTATCTGAAAACGGGTGAAGGCTGGTTGTACCTGGCTGCGATCATGGATTTATATTCCCGCCGGATCGTCGGTTGGCACATTGACAAGAGAATGACATCGTCGCTGGTTTGCCGGGCTCTCATGCAGGCTTACAACCTGCGCAATCCACCGACAGGACTGGTCGTCCATACCGATCGTGGAGCGCAGTATACCAGCAAGCGCTTCCAAACGCTGTTAACCAGTTACGGACTCAGAAGCAGCATGGGAGATGTTGGCGCCTGCTGGGATAACGCGGTAATGGAGCGTTTTTGGGGCAGTTTGAAACATGAATGGATGCTGTTGATCCCGCAGCAGACGCGGGCAGGTATGAAACGTGATGTTGCAGACTATATGCGTTATTACAATCTTGACAGAAACCATGCTTCGAATGGGTATTTATCGCCAGTGCGATATGAACAGATGGCTGAGAAAAAAGTGTCCTGTTTAACTTGACCAGATCATTCGCAGGCAAGCAAACCGTTCTGCCAGAAGCGTTCGAAGACTCCCGCATCGCGCCATTCCTGGAAGCGTCGGTGTGCAGAACTCGATGAACATATCCCGGTGGCGTTCAGGGCGTTCCACTGGCAACCGGTCCTGAGGACGAAGAATATGGCATCCATGGCAGCACGGTTATCAACGCGTCTACGATGAGTCCCCAGTGGGTGGCTGGTTTTATGCTCCGGGATGAGTGGAGCCATTTTTTCCCATAGTTCGTCGCTGATCTGCCACTTGCTACCCGCCATACATTCCCCCTCAGAAATTACCGTAACGTATTATACGATAATTCCTTTTGGGATAGGCTCTAAAGTAAGAAATAACCAGCGCGGGAAACGCGATCGAAATCACCGGAATCACTGACCGGAATCATCGGAATACGCAAAAACCATCCACCGCTGTCAGAGCGGATGACAGGATGGTGCTCGCCCGGGCGCTATGTTTATGGTCAGGAAGCGATCGACATGCGATTGAAATAATGAGATGGTCACTCCCTTCTTCTCGGAACTATGCTGAGGGTAGGCTTTCATTCGGAGAACTATCATGGAAAACATTGCGCTCATTGGTATCGACCTGGGTAAAAACTCTTTCCACATCCATTGTCAGGATCGCCATGGAAAAGCGGTTTATCGCAAAAAATTCACCAGACCAAAACTGTTTGAATTTCTGGCAACATGCCCGGCAACAACCATCGCGATGGAGGCCTGTGGTGGTGCTCATTTTATGGTGCGTAAACTGACCGAGCTGGGTCATACACCAAAGCTAATCTCGCCCCAGTTTGTTCGCCCGTTCGTCAAAAGTAACAAAAACGACTTTGTTGATGCAGAAGCCATCTGCGAAGCGGCATCACGACCGTCAATGAGGTTTGTTCAGCCCAGAACGGAGTCTCAGCAGGTGATGCACGCCTTGCATCGGGTAAGAGAATCGCTTGTCAGGGATAAGGTGAAAACCACCAATCAGATGCATGCTTTTTTACTGGAGTTTGGTGTCTGCGCCCCAAAAGGTCCTGCGCTGATAAAGAATTTTGCAGAAATTCTGGAGACAAACAAATTTCCGCCCTACCTTGCAAGATTACTGCAGAAGCTGCGTGAGCATTATGATTATCTCCTTGAACTAATTACAGATCTGGATACTCAACTGAAGGTATCTCTTGACGAAGATAGTACAGGCCAGCGCTTACTGACCATTCCCTGTGTCGGCCCTCTGACCGCAAGTCTACTTTCCACTCAACTGGGCGACGGAAAACAATACGGTAGCAGCCGGGATTTTGCCGCCTCAACGGGTCTGGTTCCACGACAGTACAGTACCGGGGGACGAACCACCCTGCTGGGTATCAGCAAACGGGGTAATAAAAAGCTACGGGCATTACTGGTACAGTGCGCCAGAGTATTCCTACGAACACTGGAACATCGGTCGGGTAAGCTTGCCGACTGGGTCAAAGAATTATTGCTACGTAAAAATAATTTCATTGTGACCTGCGCTCTGGCAAATATACTGGCCAGAATTTCATGGGCGCTGACGGCCCGACAGCAGTCTTTTGAAGCGTAATTATCAGCTTAATTTACATTTTTGGACTTTAAAATCGTTCATGCCCGCAAAAACGGGAAGGGCAAGGGAAGAAGCCACACCACACGGCTAACTCCATGATTATACGGTATACAAAACCCACGATACACAACTAAATGTGGTGCCTTAACCACAGTTAGTTGCAATACTGCGCCTGAGTGCATAAAATGTAGGCGTTAGGTGTAGAGTGACTTCCTCCGGTCAGAGCCACCAACTCAGAACCGGAACCGTATTAAAACCCGACCTCACCAGTCGGGTTTTTTTACGTCTGGTAATAACGGTGCGCTACGTGAATTCTGAGATTTTGCGAGAGGGATTTGGGCGCGAGAATTTACGAGAGAGCGCCGGAACAATGCCGGGATAACAAACCATCACCCGTGAAAGAAATCTTCCGGCACTGCCCGGTCAGGTAGTATGACATTCATTGTCAGCGCCCAGGACCCTGTACATGATTCTGTGTAAATGCCTTTTCTCAGAAGTGACCGTCCAGGCGGTCACCGAACTCGATAATAAAGCGGCTCATCGCCATACGCCAGTCCCTCAGAGGCATCGTCCATTTCTGTGAGGCTGCCTGGATGGCCAGCCACACCACCTTTTTCACTGACTCATCCGTCGGGAACACCTTACGCTTTTTGATGGCATGCCGGATCATACTGTTCAGCGACTCAATAGCGTTGGTTGTGTAGATGACTTTGCGGATGTCTGCCGGGTAAGCGAAGAGCGTCGCCAGGTTGGTCCAGTTGGCCTGCCAGCTGCGGCTTATTTGGGGATAGCGACTGTCCCATGCCCCGCAGAACGCATCCAGGGCCTGTAGCCCTGCCTCTTCCGTCGGGGCCTGATAGATGGCCTTCAGGTCACGGGTGACAGCTTTGTAATCCTTCCACGAGACGAACCGCAGGCTGTTGCGCACCATATGCACGATGCACAGCTGGATGCGGGCTTCCGGATACACCGTGTTGATGGCGTCCGGGAAGCCCTTCAGACCGTCGACACAGGCGATGAGGATGTCATTCAGGCCGCGATTCTTCAGTTCTGTCAGCACATTGAGCCAGAACTTCGCGCCCTCGTTTTCGGCCAGCCACATCCCCAACAGTTCTTTCTGGCCTTCGATATTGATACCCAGCGCCAGGAACACGGATTTATTGATGACGCGGCTGTCCTGCCGGACTTTCAGGACGATACAGTCAAGATAAACAATGGGACAGACTGCATCCAGTGGACGATTTTGCCATTCGACAACCTGCTCAATGACAGCATCGGTGACCTTTGAGACCAGGGCCGGTGAGACATCCGCGTCATACAGCTCTTTGAACGCCGCGGCTATCTCACGGGTGGTCATCCCTTTGGCGTACAACGATAAAATCTGGTTATCCATCCCGGTGATCCGGGTCTGGTTTTTCTTCACCAGTTGCGGTTCGAAAGAGCCATCACGATCGCGCGGTGTACGCAGCTCCAGGGGACCATCGCCTGTGATAACCTTCTTTTGAGTATAGCCGTTACGGGCGTTGGTCGCCGGTTTGGGCTGATGTTTATCGTAGCCGGGGTGATGGGTCATTTCGGCGTTGAGCGCCGCCTCAACACTGATTTTTTTGAGCAGGCGATCGAACTGGTTGAGATCGTCAGGGGTTTTGAGATTTTTGGCCAGTTCATTAGCCAGAGCCTGCAACTGTTTTTCGTCCATAAATTAACCTGTTTTTGATGTTGGATTGAACATATCAAAATCAGGCAATTACACAAATCTATGTACAGGCTCATACCGATTGAATTCTGGGTCTTCCGCAACTTGGGTGGAAGTTACTACGCCAGAGGGCTCATCACTCTCCGCCGCAGTAGCTCGAAGCCGGCCCGGCCATACATCTGCCGCTTCAGCATTTTCAGGCGATTTACATGTCCCTCCACAACGCCGTTACTCCATCTGCTGCTTATGGCTTCGTATATTGCTGTCGCATCAGCCTCCATTCCGGCAGCAACACGCTGCAGGTCAACGAGTCCGCTTTTACTGACTTTAGCGAACCACTGATTTAACTGTGATTTATTCTTCGTTTTCAGCATTCGGTAGAAGTCGAGTGACAGTTGTTGTGCCATTTTCAGTTGTGGTTCCTTTTGGCACATTAACTCGATGAACCGGGACGCATAGTTTTCTTCTCCTCTGACCATTCGCCAGGGCATTAACCAGCGGCTGACCCGGGATGCTGAAGGGAGCCGCCCTGGTGCGACTACCGGACCATTAACTTGCTTACGCCACTTAGTCACTGCATCCCTGACTGTAGTTTCACTCCCTGTAAAACCGGCTTCAACCATCTCTCTCCATAGCTGCCTGGCATTGTGATTACCATTTTTACGCTGCTCTTCCAGCCATTCCTGCCACGGCTCAAGGAGCCCAGGTCTTGGTGGTTTAGTGGATATTTCAGGGAACGCTTTCGACTGTAGCCACCGACGAACCGTCACACGGGATAGCCCGGTGAGCCGCGCTATTTCTCTGAACCCACATCCTTTTTTATGAAGAGAGTCAACCTCAGCCCAGCGTTGATATCGTTTATCGCGCCGCTGTCGTTTAATTCGTTCAGGAAGTAGTAACTTTGAGGCGGCTGCCGGAGAAGCTTCAGTATTCTGTTTTTTAGGTGATAACTCAGTGGCTACCAATCGTATCAATGGCATGTGTCTGTACATCATGCGCTCCAGCGCATCACCGATATTCTTTAGCAGGTGCCAGCGATCGGCCACCTGTCTGGCCTGCGGTGCACCATCGCGTGCAGCTAATGCATAAATACCGCCACGATCGCGTGAGACAACCTGTATTTCCGGGTATTTTTTGAACCATGCCGCCAGTGTGCGCTGCTCCCGGCCAGGCAGTAGAACCAAAGGGCGATGAGTATCGAGATTAACGATCAGCGTGCCATACCTGTGGCCCCGATGCCATGCCCATTCATCGATTCCTACATGTCGGGTCCGCTTCTCTACCTGCTCCGGAGCCTGAACCACTCTGCGTAGCAGAGTATCTGCACTGATCTGTACCCCTGACGCTATTGCCGCCCGTTTCCCAGCCTCTCCACCGGCGATTAATCCCAGTTGGTGCTGCAGATTTTGAAGCAACGTCGAAGACTGCTGCTGCGGGTCAGCAAAGGGAGACAGCGATTCAGCGAATATTTTGCGTGAGCAGGACAGATTACGACAGTACCAGTGCCGAATGGCAAAGATTAGCCAGAGCGACTGTCCCGAGCAAGGCAGACCCCCCATGTCAGGGTAGTTGTCGCCTCTGACTGAAAAAAATCTAGGGGGCTGGAGACGACAACAATGAAGACCTATTCACCTGAGCGTAAAGCCGCTGTGATCGCCAGAATGATGCCGCCGCATAATCAGTCGATTATTCAGATAGCCCGGTCTGAAGGCATCCCTACAAATACGCTTTATGGCTGGCGCTCTCAGGCCGGGATCTCGACCCAGCAGGCAACCGATGATGCCAGTAAGTCGCCTCGGGAGTGGTCTCAGGATGCCCGTTTCTCCGTTCTCGTTGAAACAGCACCTCTCTCTGCCCATGCTGTAGCTGAATACTGTCGCCGTAAAGGCCTCTATCCTGAGCAAATCCAGCAGTGGAAGGACGAGTTTATGCAGCCCGGTCAGCGTGAAGAAAGAGCAGTAATAAAGAAGCAACAAAAAGAAATTCAGCAACTTAACCGCGAAATAGCCCGCAAGGACAAGGCGCTTGCCGAAGCCGCAGCACTGCTCATCCTGGAAAAAAAGCTGAAGGCGTTCTTCGACGAAGAACGCGAGGTCGAATGACGCGCGCTGCCGACAGGCTACGGCTGATGACCATGCTGCAGGAGGCCATCGACGGCGGCGTTCATGGTTAGCGATTTGGAAAAGCGTTTTAAAAAATTTAAGACCATGAACAGGGTCGTCAGGAGAGCAGTAATGGCGTGCGGTGGGGGAACTAATGATGAAAAAAACACCTTTTGGCTAATTTTTAACCTGAAATGCGTTTTTCAGACGCACTTATCCTGCAGCCTGTGACAGAAGCCATCGTTTCCGGTCGATACTGTGCAGCCTTTCTGCCACTAACTCCGTGGCGTGTCTGCTCGCCTGCGCGCTGACAAAGCGCAGCCGGTCGCCGCACAGAATGCATTTGTACGGATCCGTGCGCAGGAACGCTTTCATCAGCGCGGCGAAGCCGGGCTTATCCGGTTTATTCCTCGCTTCCATCTCCAGGGCCTCATACACCTTCAGCAGCAGCGTGCCCCGTTTACGGCTGGATAAGAATCCGTAATACCGCACCATTTTAAAATACTTTTCCGGCACGTGGCTGATATAGCGTCCGATCATCTCTTCCTGCGACAGCGTCTGCTGCCGGTGCCGCTGTGTCCGGTGGTCGTAATAGTGATGCACCACGGCGCCGCCGCTGTAATGCCGCAGTTGCGAGGCCGACACCGGCGGACGTTTCAGATACCGGCCCAGGTATTTCACGCACCGCCAGGCACCGTGCGTCTTTTTTGCGAAGTGAACTTTCCAGTACCGCTGCCACTGTGCACGAAGGTAGCGCCGCCAGTGCTCCTCATCCCGGATATGACCGTAACCCGCAAGGCCGCCGGGATTAATCTGCTCATAGTGTTCCCGCAACATCTCAGTGACGGCATTGCGCCAGATTTCCTCCACCTTATCCTTCTTAAAGAAGATATTCTTCCCGACGCCGTGTTTAATATCGAGCCCGCCCCGGGTGACGGAGACGTGGATATGCGGATGCGGGTTCAGCTGGCAACCGTAGGTGTGCAGGGCACAGAAGATGCCGATTTCCAGACCCTGTTTACGGGCATGGCGGAGCATGGCGCGGGTGGCCGCCAGGAAGAGGTGGTTAAGCAGGGGCCAGTTGTGATTAAAAAAGGGCCACAGCAGATGGGGCATGGTCAGGGTGATGTGCTGCCAGTCGCAGTCGGGAAGAATGTGGGTCTGCTGTGCAATCCACTGTTCCGTGGCTTTAAATCCGCAGGAGCTGCAGGCTCTTGAGCCACAGCTCTGGCAGAAGAAACGGGAGTGAGAGCAGTCCGGAGAAGAACAACAGTAACGGCGGACGCCCATGGCGGTGGTGCTGCAGGCGAGCATGCGTTCAACGGAGAGCCGGGTCCACGGGCTGACGGTATCACCGAATTTTTCGAGGAACTTGTTCCAGCCGTCATCAATGGAGAAAAGCAGCTTTGCGGGGCGGGGGATATACATGGTGCAGAGTATAAAACGGGGCAGCGGTCATGAACATCCCCGAAGCTGCGCAGCAGCGCCGCTCACGCCAAAGGCGTGCTATGTTCACGGACTCTACCGATTGTCGCCTGCAGAGCAATTTTATCTGTTGGTTGCCTGAAAAACAGACAGCATGACTTCTGCTGACCTGTTGTCGTTAATGCGACAGAATCGCCTGAAAAGCCTGACCCGGTCTGATGCGTACCTGTTAGGGATGCAGGCCGGAGCGGTGCGGGTGGATATTCACGGGCATCCGGTCGCGACGGTCACGAAAGAAGAAGCGGCGTACGCGCGGGAGTTGAGGGGGAGACAGACGTGGCAGCAGGTCCGGTGGTAGGGGGCAGCCCAGCCGGTCTCTGTTGTTCCATGCGCTGACATATCAGCGTTTTTTTCTCATTAACGCCAGCAGGGCAACGGCACTGATTATGGTGGCGAGAATGCCGGTCATCAGCGCCCTGAACGGCCCGTCATAAGCACAGGCGAGCTGGCCGCTGCAGTCTTCAAAAAAGTTAAGGGAAAATAAACCTGCGCACAATCCGATGAAACCGGATAGTACCAGCACAAAAATTGCGTATGCAGCCTGAGAAAACGGGTTTGTGTTCAAAATGTTTCCCTCTCCGCAACGGGGTTGGTTATCGTCAGCCCCGAAACGGAGCCGGTGCTGATTCAGGCTGGCACTCAGCGCCTGTATTGACTTATTTCACCCAATCTTCCAGAGCCAGTCCCGGTACTCGCTCAAATTTCCGCGTATTATTCGTCACCAGTATGGCGCCGGCGGCAATGACATGGCCGGCGATCTCGGTGTCGTTCGGGCCGATCGGCGTACCGGCCGCTGCTAGGGTGGCCTTTATCATCTCCAACAAAATTTGACCGAACACATTCGAAGTTGAAAGGGTTTAATTTAAGGGTCAGAGCCTAGTCTGTTCACCGCCTCCTCGGCTTGGCGCTCCGCCTCATCGACTTCGCGTCTGGATCGAGAAATCTCTTCTTCCGTCAAAGTGTTCTTACCGTCGTATCCACCCTGTGCCTCACCAATAGTAATGGGAGTTATCATGAAATATGCCGCGACAAGGGCTGCGACGATTATAATGATGAATATGAATGGGCGCATTTAATCCTACTGTTCCTGAATTTGATCTGGTTTGGGCTGCGAACCTTCTGGTGGTACCTGTTCGGACTGCCGATGCATTCTACAGGCTGTTCGGCAAGAACTTCATTCGTCTTCGCTTTGATCTCTTCTGCTGTTTGCTGGCTGATCAAACCTTGATGGTTAGGAATCTATGATCACTCCCGTTTTTGCAATACCGATCCTGAAGATATTGTTGGCTTGCATGAATCTGTCCGGCGTCCTGATGGGTTTTATACCCGCGCCACGATGAGTTCCGCGCCTGTTGAACCCATCGAATGCCATTCGATTAATCGTCTCAATACAATGCGATTAAGCACAAACCCAAAAACAAAAAACGCGGTGAGTTTTACTCCTGATTCTACCCCACCTAGTCGCGTGTCCACTATTGGCGGGTAGGGTCAGTAAAGGTTATGCCATCGACCAAATCTTTGCGTATATAGGCAGATAAAATCACCGGCCCCTCTCGCCATTGCGCAGACCAGTCGCCAAAATCCATCGAGGTATAGATATAGTTTAGACCGCAAAAAACCTCGATCTCAGCAATATCTTTTCCGATAAAATCTTCGCGATGCTCTGCTACATAATACAAGGCACTTAATCGACGCTCCCGCTTAAGTCGATTCTGTCGCACTTCGTCACGATACTCTCGGAAAAATGAAAGAATAGTCATATGTGCTCGCCTCTTTTGATGCTATTGACACCGCCCTGAAGGAGGGTGTGGTAGAGTCTTAGGACGTGGTGTAAATTCGGCAGTATGCTGAGAGCCATCGGCTTATCCGGTAAGGTAATGGTTGTTGTGGTCAACTAATACTGGCCACCGCATTAGACTGTAAGTAGTACAGTCGCTCCGATTCGTTTGGCGTTAAGCCGCCGTTATACCAGTGAGGCCGCACGGCGCTGTAATAGCCCGTGATGTAGCGGATTATCGCGCTCTGAGCTTCATTTAAGCTGTTGTAGCCCTTCGTCGGTACCCATTCGGTCTTCAGGCTCCGGAAGAAACGCTCCATAGGCGCGTTATCCCAGCAGTTTCCCCGTCGGCTCATGCTTTGCTTTATCCGGTAGCGCCACAGCGCCTGCCGGTACCGACGGCTGGTATAGTGACTGCCCTGGTCGCTGTGGAACATCACGCCCGCTGGCCGACCGCGTAGTTCCCAGGCCATCTGCAACGCTTTGACCGTCAGTGCCGAGTCCGGCGACGTCGACATCGCCCAGCCCACCGGTTTACGGGCGAACAGATCCAGCACGACCGCCAGATACGCCCAGCATTTTCCCGTCCAGATGTAGGTCACGTCACCTCACCAGACCAGGTCTGGTGAGGTGACCGCGAACTGGCGGTTGAGATGGTTGGGTATCTCAACATGTTCGTTGCCGCCGCGTTTGTATTTGTGCGCCGGTACCTGGCAACTGGCTATGTCCAGCTCTTTCATCAGCTTACCGGCCAGCCAGCGTCCCATTTTGACACCAGAGTCCCTGGTGACGATGGAAGCGATGCTTCGGGCACCGGCAGAGCCGCCGCTGGCGTTCCAGGCCTCCATAACCTGGCTGCGTTTAGCCACGCGCTCACCGTCGGGCTCATTGGCCGAAGCCTGCCAGTACCTGTAGCTGCTGCGATGAACTTCAAAAGTCTGGCACAACGCGGAAACCGGATACCGCGCTCTCAGCCTGTCGACTACCGTGAACCGTTGAGTGAGTCCGACATTAAGAGAGCCGTAGCCTTTTTTAGGATTTCATTTTCCATTTCAAGACGTTGGATTTATTTCTTCATTTCACGCAACTCGAGCTGCTCTGGCGTCAGAGGAAGTCCGGCAGGCGTTTTACCCTGGCGCTCGAGTTTCAGCTTATTAACCCAGCGGGTAATAGCTGAATGGCTGACATTAACCGCCTCAGCGGCCTTTAAGTAGGTATAGCCGTGGTCGACAACCAGCTTTGCTGCTTCGAGCTTAAATTCTGCCGTGAAATGTTTAGCCATTTGATCACCTGTCGTGTTGTTGGGGTGAGCATATCACCTCCGACCAGGTGGCCAGTATCAGTGTGCCACTACAAGTCCTCACCGCCAAGTTGCATCAGGGTATTGCTGAATGTCATGCTGTTGTCAGCCATCGGTTTGTTCCTTTTAAGATAATGTCTTCGTAACCATTACCTTACCGGATAAGCCGATGGCGCTCACCATCCTGCTGAATTTACACCACGTCTTAAGACTCTACCGGACAATGCCGCTGAGGGACTGGCGTATGGCAATGAACCGCTTTATTATCGGGTTCGGTGACCGCCTGGACGGTCACTTCTGAGAAAAGGCATTTACACAGAATCGTGTACAGGGTCATGGTAGCGAGTGCAAAATTATCCTCTTTTATCCTATGGCCTATCTTTATTTATTATCCTTTGGAGTCATGATGAAAATAATGCAAATACTATCAACCCTTATTCTTTTTATTTATTCGCCACTAATCATTGCAAAAACGATAACATCGCACATTAAAATGGTTGGCGGCGAGTTTGAAGGAACCCTCCAGTCTGATGACGACGAGTTGATTTGGTTTGGAAATTTCGAGTTTGATTTGTTAGATGGTTCTCATCTTACATGCCGACCACATCAATGGGAAACTTCTGGTGTACGACCGAATAGATTGACTTACGTAGGTTATCGCTGTCAAAACGGTTATTCTGTACAGATACAAAAAAAAGAATCAGAAAAATATGCAACGCTAACTTACAGTGTTTTAGATTTTGATACTTATGATGAGAATATGTTAAGTAATTTTAAAATTACGTCTTCGATTCCATTATCAATAATAGATAAAAATGATCATAACACTGATATGTTTTTCAGACGGTATGGGGAAATGTTGAGATGGATAAAGAACAACACAGTTTATGTAGAAACAGCTTGTGACATAATTACCACTTCACATATTCTTTCTTACAAGATAGTTAGCAATAGCGAGGGGGATAATTCTTCTATTAAAAATGAAATGTCTAAAAAATTATCTAAGTTGTATCCAAACAAAGAGAATTCAATGGTTCAGTCTTTCATAAATTTACATGCTAAAAAAAAATCACCATATAGAATGCCGATTACATTTAAAGACAAGGATATGTTTGCTAATGCATGCTTGAATGACCCGGATAGCTATATCCCAGATTTTAAGAAGTTGGTCATGTCAGGGAAAATTTACAGGTAAATCCGGTTCATGGTTAGCGATTTGGAAAAGCGTTTTAAAAAATCCCTGGCTATGAACAGGGTCGTCAGGAGGGTTCTAATGGAATGGACGCCCCCAACTTAAAGGGCATCAGTGTGCCAAAATGGAAGTGCGTCAAACACGACCATTTAATAACCGGGAGCGTCCATCATGAAGATTACAACTATCGGTATCGATCTGGCAAAAAAAGTCTTTCAGCTCCATGGCATTAATGCACAATGAAAAACAGGTAATGCCTTTAATCGATAGAAAACCATGATATACTACTGGTATTTAGGGTTTTCTATGGCTACCGTTACTTCATTGTCCTCGTTGCCATTCCGATTCTGTTTATCGCCATGGGCACAGCTGTTCCGGACACGAGCGCTTTCGTTGCAGGTCATGTCGCCGCGTTTTTCAGCTGGCTTATACCTATGAAGCCAGAAAACCCGGTGTAAAAGAACAGATAGTTGAACTGGCACACAACGATGCCGGCGTCCGTGATACCGCCAGAGTTCTTAAGGTTGGTATTAATACTGAACCGCCCCGGCAATCCTGGAGACTAAACTGTCAGTCAAAAGGAGAACACAATGTCATCAAATCGTTACTCACCTGAACTGCGTGAAAGGGCCATCAGAATGGTTATGGAGCATCGCGGCGAATACAAAACTGAACGGGAAACGCTTCTCTCCATTGCCCCCAAAATTGGCTGTACTTACGATACCCTGCGGGCCTGGCTCCGCCAGCATGAGCGGGATGCCGGTTCAGGTCATGGCGGTCTGACCACCGCTGAACGCCAGCGCCTGAAAGAGCTGGAGCGGGAGGTTCGTGAACTTCGCCGCAGCAACGATATCCTGCGCCAGGCTTCCGCGTATTTTGCGAAGGCGGAGTTCGACCGCCTGTGGAAAAAATAGCGCCCCTTGTTGATAGCCTGCGCAGTGAACACGGGGTCGGACCGGTATGCCACGAGCTGGATATCGCCCCGTCGACATATTACCGGCATCACCAACATCGCCGGCATCCGGACAGGCGCAGCCTGCGGGAACAGCGTGACGACCTTCTGAAAGTGGAGATACAGCGCGTGTACGATGAAAACCACAGTGTGTATGGCATTCGCAAGGTCTGGCGTCAGTTGCTCCGCGAGCACATCAGCGTGGCCAGATGTACGGTGGCACGGCTGATGAAGGCGATGGGGCTCGCCGGGGTGCGGCGGGGCATAAATATCCGGACCACCGTCAGCCGGAAAGACGCCGCCGCCGGCGACCGGGTGAACCGCCAGTTCGTGGCAGAACGGCCAGACCAGCTGTGGGTGGCAGACTTCACGTACGTGAGCACCTGGCAGGGCTTCGCGTATGTGGCGTTCATCATCGACGTGTTCGCGGGGCGTATCGTGGGCTGGCGGGTGTCGTCGTCAATGGAGACGGCGTTCGTGCTGGATGCGCTGGAGCAGGCGCTGTGGGCCCGGCGCCCGACGGGCACCATCCACCACAGCGATAAAGGGTGGCAGTATGTGTCACTGGCGTACACGCAGCGGCTTAAGGACGCAGAGCTGCTGGCGTCAACGGGCAGCACAGGAGACTCATACGACAACGCAATGGCAGAGAGCATCAACGGACTTTACAAAGCGGAGGTCATACATCGTCAAAGCTGGAAAACCAGATCAGAGGTTGAGCTTGCTACACTGACGTGGGTGGACTGGTACAACAATCGCCGGTTGCTGGAAAGGCTGGGTCATATCCCACCGGCAGAAGCCGAACAGGCATATTACGCTTCCATCGGTAATAAGGATCTGGCAGCCTGAGTTGCCGGACTAAAAACACTCCAGGAAAACCGGGGCGGTTCAGCCGCTTTACGCTCAGGTGAATAGATTTTCATTGTCGTCTCCGGCCCCCCCGATTTTTTTCACTCAGAGGCGACAACTACCCTGACATGGGGGGAATATGTCGGCAGGAACAGTAACCGGAACTTCGGGTTTTCTTCCAGCCAGCGTTCCACTTTGCGGCTTTTATGGATGATGTAGTTATCCGCTACCAGTGTGATGGTTTTCGCCCGCCTGTATGTACGGCGTAATGTTTCTAACAGGCTGATAAATAAATCAGAACTTTTGCTGCTGCCACTAACGTAGTGAACCCGTCCAGTGCCTGAATGTAGTACACCTGCCAGATAATGCTTCTGGTTCTGTCCCGGCGTGGCAATTCGTTTCTGCTGCCCTTTGGGCATCCAGTCAGCACCGATTTTTGGGTTCAGGTCAATATCAACTTCATCCTGATAAAAGACAGGATGAACCGCTGATTCCTGAGCCAGCGCCTGCCCGATAGTAAGCCGCTTTTCATCATAATGCGGGCCCCTGATTTTCAGCGTCGGGGCAGCTCTGCGACAGACCATACCGGCCTGTTTGAGGTATCGGTGCAGGGTGGAGCGGTGAAGCCTCACGTCAAAAAGCCGGTTGACGTGTAGTGGCACACTGATACTGGCCACCTGATCGGAAGGTGATACTCTCACTTCCCCAACACCACAGGTGAACCAATGGCAAAACATTTCACGGCAGAATTTAAGCTCGAAGCAGCAAAACTGGTTGTCGACCACGGCTATACCTACGTTAAGGCCGCAGAGGCAGTTAATGTCAGCCATTCGGCTATTACCCGCTGGGTTAATAAACTGAAACTCGAGCGTCAGGGGGAAACGCCTGCCGGGCTTCCTCTGACGCCAGAACAGCTTGAGCTGCGTGAGGCGAAGAAGAAAATTCAACGCCTTGAAATGGAAAATGAAATCCTAAAAAAGGCTACGGCGCTCTTAATGTCGGACGCACTCAACGATTCACGGTAGTCGACAGGTTGAGAGCGCGATATCCGGTCGCTGTGTTGTGCCAGACTTTTGAAGTCCATCGCAGCAGCTACAGGCACTGGCAGGCTTCGGGCAGTGAGCCCGATGGTGAGCGAGTGGCTAAACGCAGCCAGGTCATGGAGGCCTGGAACGCCAGCGGCGGCTCTGCAGGCACCCGAAGCATCGCGACTATCGTCACCAGGAACTCTGGTGTCAAAATGGGCCGCTGGCTGGCCGGTAAGCTGATGAAAGAGCTGGATATCGCCAGCTGCCAGGTACCGGCCCACAAATACAAACGCGGCGGAAACGAACACGTTGAAATACCGAACCATCTCGACCGGCAGTTCGCAGTAACCGCGCCGGACCAGGTCTGGTGCGGCGATGTGACCTACATCTGGACCGGCAAATGCTGGGCTTATCTGGCGGTGGTGCTGGACTTGTTCGCCCGTAAACCGGTGGGCTGGGCGATGTCGACGGCGCCGGACTCAGCACTGACGGTCAAAGCGCTACAGATGGCCTGGGAGCTACGCGGCCGACCAGCGGGCGTGATGTTCCACAGCGACCAGGGCAGACACTATACCAGCCGCCAGTACCGACAGGCGCTGTGGCGCTGTGATCTGGTCAAGTTAAACAGGACACTTTTTTCTCAGCCATCTGTTCATATCGCTCTGGCGATAAATACCCATTCGAAGCATGGTTTCTGTCAAGATTGTAATAACGCATATAGTCTGCAACATCACGTTTCATACCTGCCCGCGTCTGCTGCGGGATCAACAGCACCCATTCATGTTTCAAACTGCCCCAAAAACGCTCCATTACCGCGTTATCCCAGCAGGCGCCAACATCTCCCATGCTGCTTCTGAGTCCGTAACTGGTTAACTGCGTTTGGAAGCGCTTGCTGGTATACTGCGCTCCACGATCGGTATGGACGACCAGCCCTGTCGGTGGATTGCGCAGGTTGTAAGCCTGCATGAGAGCCCGGCAAACCAGCGACGATGTCATTCTCTTGTCAATGTGCCAACCGACGATCCGGCGGGAATATAAATCCATGATCGCAGCCAGGTACAACCAGCCTTCACCCGTTTTCAGATACGTAATATCACTCACCCATATCTGGTCCGGTCCGGGAGGATTGAAGTTCTGATTCAACAGATTTGGTGCAAAATCAGCCCCTTTCTTCGGTTTCGTTGTGACCTTCCAGGCACGACGTTGCCGGCAGAGAAGTCCCTCTTCGCTCATGATTTTTCTAACGCGCCAACGACTTATGGTGACGCCTTCTTCACGGAGCTTTTTAACCAGCGTTCGGCTCCCGGCACTTTCCCGACTGGCAGAGAATAACGCCTTGAGCATCACCCTGACTGCGGTATCTTTCGGCGGGCAGGCTATCGGCTTTTTTCGCCAGGCATACCATGCGGACGGGCTAATGCGCATCACGCGACAAAGCGTCCGTAGCCTGTAATTACCTGCGTTATCGAGGATAAACTGGTATCTCACGACATGTGCTTCGCAAAGAAGGCGCTCGCCTTTTTTAATATTTCCTTCTCAATGCGTAACTCTTTGTTTTCTAGACGTAGCCTTCGGAGTTCAGCTTGTTCATCTTCACTAAGCGGACTTTCATGGCGCTGGCGCGCGGCGGCGACCCAACTGCGCAATGTTTTGGCGCTGATCCCCAAAGAAGTTGCGGCACGCGCAATGGAGTAATTTTGCGTCAGCACCAGGGCCACCGTTTCCTTCTTAAATTCTGGCGTAAACTTTCGCTTCTGATTCACTAAACACCTCCATTTTGGATGTAAGTTTAGTGTCCTGATTATTCGACCACAGCAGGGTGTCACGGGTAGGGGTATTCAGTTTCTCCGTGGCCACGTTACCGTAGTAAGTTTCATTAACCGCAAAAGGGGAAGTTTTGATGAAGGTGCTGATATGCCGGCAGTACTGCCGCTCGCCGCGCAGCTTTTCAGCTGCGCGCTCGGCGTACTGGCAGACGGCCTGGCGCATTTCTTCATAGGTGGTGATCCGCTGCCCGAAGCTTCGACTGCAGACAATCTGCTGTTTCGTCGGTGGCGCTTCCTCCAGTGAAATGCAGCTCTCGCCGTTCAGCTCACGTACAGTGCGCTCCAGTACCACGCTGAAATTTTTGCGGATAAACGTGGGGTTCGTCAGCGACAGCTGCAGGGCAGTGGTGATCCCCATAACGTGTAGCTTTTTCGCTATCCGGTTCCCCACGCCCCAGATTTCTTCCACCGGCTGCAGGCTGAGTAATTTTGCCGTCCTGCGTGGATTATCGGGTGACAGCGCCAGCACCCCCCTGAATTGTGGCCATTCCTTTGACGCCCACTGCGCCGATTTGGCCAGTGTTTTTGTGGCGCCGAAGCCGACACCGATCGTCAGTCCGGTTCCACTGAGAACGTGCCCACGCAGCTGCCTGCCAAAATCCTCCAGATCCATACAGTGGCCAATTCCCCGGGCATCCAGGAAACATTCGTCTATCGAGTATTGTTCGACGCGGGGAGACAGCTCCTCCAGCAGGGCGACCACGCGGTTACTCAGGCTAGCGTAGAGCTCGTAATTGGTCGAGTCCGTCAAGGTGGTGTAAATTCAGTTACAGTCTTCCGGTCCGGTAATGGGCCCGTTATGCGCTGAGTGGCAGCGCTTCGATTACGTCCTCTTCAGCGGTCTGCTCTATCTCCGCCATGCTGTGTTGTGGCAGGTAGCGGTTCTGCAGCAGCCATTCCTCGTTCTGCTCCGTCAGCACCGCCCCCAGCAGCCGCATGATGCTCTCTTCGTTGGGGAAGATGCCCACCACATCAGCACGCCGTTTCACCTCTTTGTTCAGACGCTCCAGTGTGTTCGTGGAGTGGATTTTCACCCGGTGCGCTTTCGGGAAGGCGAAGTACCCCAGCACGTCTGTTTCCGCCTCGTCCATCATCTCCGTGACTGCCGGCGCGCTCTTTTCCAGCTGGCCGGCGACCTCACGCCAGGTCGCATGGGCGCTTTTCTCATCGGTCTGCACGAACACCTGTTGCAGCGCCGCGCGCACCACTGACTGGCTGGTCCTGCTGACGCGGCTCAGCACGTTACGCATGAAGTGGACCCGGCAGCGCTGCCAGCTGGCGGTGAACACCTGCTGTATCGCCGCTTTCAGTCCGCTGTGCGAGTCCGATATAACCAGCTTTACGCCCTCAAGGCCGCGCTCTTTCAGACACAGCAGGAAGGCTAACCAGAACGCTTTCGCTTCTGACTCACCGATGCCCATTCCGATAATCTCCCGGCGACCGTCCAGGCTGACCGCGCAGGCGATTATAACGGCCACGCTGACCACCCGGCCGTTCTTGCGGACCTTCACGTAGGTCGCATCCAGCCACAGGTAGGGCCATTCCCCTTCCGGCGGTCGCTGCAGGAAGGCCTGCACACGCTCATCGATGCCGCGGCAGATGGACGACACCTGGCTGCGGGAGATGCCGGTCATGCTGTGGTCGAATAATCAGGACACTAAACTTACATCCAAAATGGAGGTGTTTAGTGAATCAGAAGCGAAAGTTTACGCCAGAATTTAAGAAGGAAACGGTGGCCCTGGTGCTGACGCAAAATTACTCCATTGCGCGTGCCGCAACTTCTTTGGGGATCAGCGCCAAAACATTGCGCAGTTGGGTCGCCGCCGCGCGCCAGCGCCATGAAAGTCCGCTTAGTGAAGATGAACAAGCTGAACTCCGAAGGCTACGTCTAGAAAACAAAGAGTTACGCATTGAGAAGGAAATATTAAAAAAGGCGAGCGCCTTCTTTGCGAAGCACATGTCGTGAGATACCAGTTTATCCTCGATAACGCAGGTAATTACAGGCTACGGACGCTTTGTCGCGTGATGCGCATTAGCCCGTCCGCATGGTATGCCTGGCGAAAAAAGCCGATAGCCTGCCCGCCGAAAGATACCGCAGTCAGGGTGATGCTCAAGGCGTTATTCTCTGCCAGTCGGGAAAGTGCCGGGAGCCGAACGCTGGTTAAAAAGCTCCGTGAAGAAGGCGTCACCATAAGTCGTTGGCGCGTTAGAAAAATCATGAGCGAAGAGGGACTTCTCTGCCGGCAACGCCGTGCCTGGAAGGTCACAACGAAACCGAAGAAAGGGGCTGATTTTGCACCAAATCTGTTGAATCAGAACTTCAATCCTCCCGGACCGGACCAGATATGGGTGAGTGATATTACGTATCTGAAAACGGGTGAAGGCTGGTTGTACCTGGCTGCGATCATGGATTTATATTCCCGCCGGATCGTCGGTTGGCACATTGACAAGAGAATGACATCGTCGCTGGTTTGCCGGGCTCTCATGCAGGCTTACAACCTGCGCAATCCACCGACAGGGCTGGTCGTCCATACCGATCGTGGAGCGCAGTATACCAGCAAGCGCTTCCAAACGCAGTTAACCAGTTACGGACTCAGAAGCAGCATGGGAGATGTTGGCGCCTGCTGGGATAACGCGGTAATGGAGCGTTTTTGGGGCAGTTTGAAACATGAATGGGTGCTGTTGATCCCGCAGCAGACGCGGGCAGGTATGAAACGTGATGTTGCAGACTATATGCGTTATTACAATCTTGACAGAAACCATGCTTCGAATGGGTATTTATCGCCAGTGCGATATGAACAGATGGCTGAGAAAAAAGTGTCCTGTTTAACTTGACCAGATCATGGCAATCAGGTGAAAAAAAACGCCCGTTGCCAGCACCCACATGCCGGTGATATCCAGGTCGGGAAAACGTATTTTGCGCACGATGTACTCCTCAGAAATTGGGTCTGAAATCACTGGAAACGTAGAGAAACTGTTTTGCCAGATCGTCCTGGCTGATAAAGCCGTAACTGAGAGGCTTAACCTGACCGCTTTTCGGGTTGACCAGCATCATCGCGGGGTAATACTTCACGCCCAGTTGCCGGGCCTGCCCCTGATCGATCCGGCTGTCAGGCAGCAGCGGATTGACCACACCGTCGACTGACACCGCTATCACACTCAGGCCATAGGTTTCGCGGAAGTTTTTGATCACCTGGACTAGCTGCCCGTCAATGGCTTCACCGCCCCGGTAAAAGAACATCACCCCGTAATGCTGTCCCAGCGTGGTGATGGCTTTGCGCTGCTCGGCATAATCAGCGGCCAGCTGGTTTTTCACCGTGCCGTTGTAATGGCTGTACTGCAGGTTGTAGTCCAGCTCCGGGTTTTCCAGCATCGCTTTCTTCGCACTCATCGAGAACAATCCGGCCTGCCGGGTCCAGTAATTCTGCAGCCGGAAATACTTCACGAAGTTGTCGGTCGACGGGTACAGAATGGCCTGATACAGCGATCGCTTTGTGGCCGCCTGTAGTTCCGCCAGTTTCTCCATGATATCCCGCTGACGGGGGGCGGCAGCGGGGGGCGGCGGCGTGTCTGGCTTTTCAACGGGCACGCGCTGTTCGTTATACCACTGCCACCCTGCATCCTTCGCAGAGGCCGGCATCAGGGTGCAGCAAAGGCATCCTGCCAGCAGGCAGGCATGTAGTTTTCGCATAGTGAATACCTGAGTGGGTTAGTCTGACTGGTGTGAAACGGCGCGGTATACGGCCTCTGCATCAGGGAGCGGAGTTATCCTGCCTGCGGCATCCCGGCCTTTAAAGCGGTAACCTTTACAGTAAACCGCCAGACCGTTGACCTGTATTTCCCTGCGCACACCGTCTTTGATAAACCATGCTGCCCGGGAGTGCCTGTCACACTGGACACCCCGGGCACGGTTGGTGGCCATGAACGCGATGATCTGCGTGTTCCGCCAGAGGCTGTAAGACATGACGCACACCAGAAAGGTGACGAACAGTGCGACGAAAATTATCATCAGACCGTATGATTTTTTTTCTTCCATCCCTGCATCTTATTTTATTTTCTCCAAAAGCTTCACCAGAGAAGAAATAAACAGGTAACTCACAAACCAGAACAAACTGACCATTAGAATAAAAACAACACTCTCAATATAATCACTGCCCGATGTTCCTTTGACGGCATCCCATGAGAAATACACCACCGGGAAAATAATAATTACCGTCAACACCAGCCTCAGCGAAAAATCGATGGCAGGCTGTTTGTGAAAATTAACTTTCATGGATACCGACCTCGTTATTGCCCTCTTCTTTTTCGCCTTCGGTCCCGGATGACGCGATACCACAGGAAATATGCGACAGCGCGCCCATGCCCGGAGATTCAGACCAGTCACGTGCAGACCGCAGCGCAAATGCAACACTCGCCCGGGATGTGATAACGCCCGGAAATATCAGGTGCAGACTGCGGCCTGTCCTGAACATGGCAAGACTGCGCGGAAAGACTGTCATAAATGAGGCTGTCATTTAATCACCTTTAAATATTATTAATGAGAGGTTACTTCGAGCCTATCCCGGCAGGTAATTGATGCGGATTCCAACTGGTGCTCTGGCTGCGGGCAGATCACAGGATTACATGGACCGGAGCATTAAAACTTACTGTTTTAATGCTCCCTTTTATCGCCTGTTGAGATAGACTCTAATACATTTCATATTTTTTTCATGCGAATATCTGAACCTTCCTCAGATGCTACTCACAACCAAGAGCAGAGTCTTTATCACACGCTAGTTTTGACGACAAATCACTAAGGCGGTCAATACCAACGGACTTACAATCGAAAACAGATTCTTTTTTGGTTTTCAGATTCGTAACACTAACTCCACGACTTTCATTCTTATCTTCATAATTACTGAATATCGTGTATTTATATCCTGCATTTACAAAGGACACGTTGAAGTAATCAGTTTGGAACCGCGAATAATGATTGTATTTAAACCCTGAAAAATCATTACCTTTTGACTCATAGTTAAATTCACTTTTGCGGTCTTTCGTTAGGGTGTACTGGAGCACACCCTTGTCTTCATCTAATTTAATGATCCCCTTTGCTGTATCACATGAGAAATACCCATCATTTGCAAACGATGAACCGCATAGAAACACTGCAATTAACACCACAAATTTATAATGATGCATTATAATTTCCTCCACTTTTTAAATCATAACCATAATCTTTTAGGCGTTTCCCATTATATCTTTTGGCGCATGAAAGCCAATTCTGGTAATGCCTCTAATTAGTTGAATGATGTATAATGCCCGCTTTTGAGGTTTTCTCATGGCCAGCGTTAACGTTCATTGTCCCCGTTGTCAGTCTGCTCAGGTTTATCGCCATGGTCAGAACCCTAAAGGCCGTGACAGATTTCGCTGTCGTGACTGCCACCGCGTGTTTTTACTCACCTATACCTATGAAGCCCGTAAGCCGGGTGTCAAAGAGAAAATTACCGAAATGGCCTTCAACGGTGCCGGTGTCCGGGATACGGCAAGAACGCTAAAAATCGGCATTAACACCGTCATCCGCACTTTAAAAAACTCGCGCCGAAGCGAATAACATCCTCTCCGCTTGCCCATGCAGATGTGGCTCTTATCTGTGAACTCGATGAGCAATGGGGCTTTGTCGGCAGTAAAGCCCGGCAGCACTGGCTCTGGTATGCCTACAACACCAAAACAGGGGGCGTTCTGGCTTATACGTTCGGCCCCCGTAATGATGAGACATGTCAGGCGCTGCTGGCGTTATTGACCCCCTTCAGCATTGGCATGATAACGAGCGACGATTGGGGAAGCTACGCCAGAGAGGTGCCGAAGGAGATACATCTGACTGGTAAAATTTTCACACAGCGCATTGAGCGAAACAATCTGACGCTGCGAACCCGTTGATGTAGCCCCCTGAAACACCGGACAGTAGCTGTATCTCCAGATAAGAGATAGGCTTAAATATATGTCTAACAACCATGTTAATTTTGAGATGACCGGGATCCTGTTAGGGCAAGAAGCCCGTAAGCGTAAGACTCCGCAAGAGAAAATTGCCATCATCCAGCAAACAATGGAGCCGGGTATGAATGTCTCCCACGTTGCTCGTCTGCACGGTATTCAGCCCAGTCTGCTGTTTAAATGGAAGAAGCAATATCAGGAAGGTAGCCTCACCGCCGTTGCGGCCGGAGAGGAAGTGGTTCCGGCTTCGGAGCTGGCGACTGCACTCAAACAGGTCCGGGAACTACAGCGTCTCCTGGGTAAGAAGACGATGGAAGTTGAGATCCTCAAAGAAGCGGTGGAGTACGGCCAGTCGCGAAAATGGATAGCGCACGCGCCCTTGTTGCCAAAGGACGGGGAATAGCTCTGGTTAGTCGCACCATGAGCGTGTCGCGTGCGCAGTTATCACTGCGGGTGAGCCGCTCTGCCGACTGGCAGGACAGGCGCAGCAACCGGCGTAATGACGAAGCTGATGCAGAGATACTGTCGGAGATCCTCGGCATCATCAGCGACATGCCCAGCTACGGTTACCGGCGGGTGTGGGGTATCCTGCGTAAGCAACGCCGTGTAGAGGGACTTCCACCGGTGAACGCCAAACGGCTTTACAGGATAATGAGCGAGCATAACCTGCTGTTGTTGCGTGATAAACCAGAGCGTCCGAAGCGGGAGCATAAAGGCAAAATCGCGGTAGCGGAAAGCGATATGCGCTGGTGTTCAGACGGCTTCGAGTTCGGTTGTGACAACGGCGAGAAGCTTCGGGTGACGTTCGCACTGGACTGTTGCGACCGGGAGGCCATAGACTGGGCAGCGAGCACGGGAGGCTACGACAGTTCAACGGTACAGGATGTGATGCTGAGGTCAGTGGAAAGGCGCTTCGGTAGCACGCTGCCGGGTAAACCAGTGCAGTGGCTGACAGATAACGGTTCAGCGTACACCGCGCATGAAACGAAGAAGTTCGCGCGAGAACTGAATCTGGAGCCGTGTACAACAGCGGTGAGCAGCCCACAAAGTAACGGCATGGCCGAACGGTTCGTGAAAACGATGAAGGAAGATTACATCGCGTTCATGCCAAAACCAGATGTGGGAACAGCGCTACAGAACCTTGCAGCGGCGTTCAATCACTAGAATGAAAATCACCCGCACAGTGCGCTGGGATATCACTCTCCGAGAGAGTACCGGCGGCAGCGGGCATCGTTAACTTAAGATACAAAAGCTGTCCGGAGATGGCGGGTCAAGATCACCCGTATCAAGCGGCTGGCACGCAAAACAATATGTTTTTCACGTTCCATCGAATTGCACGAAAAAGTCATCGGCGCATTCATCGAGAAATACATGTTCTACTAATTGGATGCATTACCGTATTATGTAGCAGAGCATCGCGAAGATTTTATCGGAAAAGATATTGCTGAGATCGAGGTTTTTTGCGGTCTAAACTATATCTATTCCTCGATGGATTTTGGCGACTGGTCTGCGCAATGGCGAGAGGGGCCGGTGATTTTATCTGCCTATATACGCAAAGATTTGGTCGATGACATAACCTTTAGAGCCTGTACATAGATTTGTGTAATTGCCTGATTTTGATATGTTCAATCCAACATCAAAAACAGGTTAATTTATGGACGAAAAACAGTTGCAGGCTCTGGCTAACGAACTGGCCAAAAATCTCAAAACCCCTGACGATCTCAACCAGTTCGATCGCCTGCTCAAAAAAATCAGTGTTGAGGCGGCGCTCAACGCCGAAATGACCCATCACCTCGGCTACGATAAACATCAGCCCAAACCGGCGACCAACGCCCGCAACGGCTATACCCAAAAGACAGTTATCACTGGCGATGGCCCGCTGGAGCTGCGTACACCGCGCGATCGTGATGGTTCCTTCGAACCACAACGGGTGAAAAAGTACCAGACCCGGATCACCGGTATGGATAACCAGATTTTATCGTTGTATGCCAAAGGGATGACCACCCGCGAGATCGCCGCCGCGTTCAAAGAGCTGTATGACGCCGATGTCTCTCCGACGCTGGTCTCAAAGGTAACGGATGCCGTCATGAAGCAGGTCACCGAATGGCAAAACCGGCCACTGGATGGTGTCTGTCCCATTGTTTATCTTGACTGTATCGTCCTGAAAGTCCGGCAGGACAGCCGCGTCATTAACAAATCGGTGTTTCTGGCACTGGGTATCAATATCGAAGGCCAGAAAGAACTGTTGGGGATGTGGCTGGCCGAAAATGAGGGAGCGAAGTTCTGGCTTAATGTGCTGACAGAGCTGAAAAACCGTGGTCTGAACGATATCCTCATCGCCTGTGTTGACGGACTGAAAAGCTTCCCCGACGCCATCAACACGGTGTATCCGGAAGCCCGCATTCAGCTGTGTATCGTGCATATGGTGCAACAGCCTGCGGTTCGTCTCCTGGAAGGACTACAAAGCCGTTACCCGTGACCTGAAAGCCATCTATCAGGTTGCCACGGAAGAGGCCGGCTTGCAGGCTCTGGAAGCGTTCTCCAGTGCCTGGGACAGCCGTTACCCACAGATAAGCCGGAGCTGGCAGGCAAACTGGACCAACCTGGCGACGTTCTTCGCTTACCCGGCAGACATCCGCAAGGTGATCTACACGACCAACGCCATCGAGTCGCTGAACAGTGTGATCCGGCATGCCATCAAAAAGCGTAAGGTGTTCCCGACGGATGAGTCAGTGAAAAAGGTGGTGTGGCTGGCAATCGAGGCAACATCACAGAAATGGGCAATGCCGCTGAGGGACTGGCGTATGGCAATGAGCCGCTTTATTATCGAGTTCGGTGACCGCCTGGACGGTCACTTCTGAGAAAAGGCATTTACACAGAATCATGTACAGGGTCCTCAGGCTCTCTTGACTATTTTGTATTGCTCGACGGACTGCCTCTGTCGTTGTGGCGCTGCCGTGTAAAACCTGGCCCATAGAGCCTCCTTCCATTCTGCTGAGAAAATTGCACCACTAAAACTCGGGACTAAACACCTAAACCTAATCTGACAGGCAGCTCTGTGCCAAAGCTGACATAACTCCCCCGTGTGAGCCAGTGCACAAACAAGCACGAAACCTATCGACGTAGATTTACATAATTTCATGAAATTACAAAAAGTAATGGCATTTGCCTAATAATTCCAGGGCAAAAACACATATCTACTCACCAACTCTGCTGCGTATATCTATAGCGGTGTTTTTCTCCCCTACAGGTGACGCATGACACAACTACTCCATGAATTGTCGGTCGATCACGAGGCTCATATTGCTTCTGCAATAGGCAAATTTTTCCGTCGCATTATTCCAATGCTGGCGCTGATGCTTATCGTCAATCAGATTGACCGCGCCAACATTGGCTTCGTCAAAGCCGAACTGCAAACCGATGCCGGCATCAGCGCCGCTGCTTTCGGTTTAGGCGCGGGGCTTTTCTTTATTGGTTATGCGCTGTTTGAAGTACCCAGCAATATGATGCTGAAAAAATTCGGCGCACGTGTGTGGCTTACGCGCATTATGATAACCTGGGGAGCGGTGGTAATACTTACCGGTTTCGTTAGCACGCCGCTGCATTTTTATCTGCTACGTTTCCTGCTTGGCATAGCTGAAGCGGGCTTCTTCCCTGGCGTTCTGTTCTATTTCCGTCAATGGGTGCCAAATGCCTGGCGAGGACGCGCTACCGCAATGGTGCTAAGTGCAACCGCCAGCGCTTTCCTGTTTTCTGGCCCGCTTACAGGCGCAATCCTGATGATGCATGATGTTGCCGGGGTCGCGGGTTGGAAATGGGTAATGTTCATGGAAGGCGGCGGATCGATAGTGATCGGCTTGCTGGCGGCGCTTGTGTTGGTATCAAAACCTGAAGGGGCGAAATGGCTAAGCGATGCGGAAAAACAGGCACTGGCACAGCAACTGGCTCTTGAAGACATCGCTCGTGAAAAGCATGCCGTCACGCACGGTCGCTGGGAGTTGATAACCGATCGCAACCTTCTCTCCTACTGTTTGATTTTCTTCACAATGACCATGACTGGCTACACTCTGGTGTTCTGGTTACCACAAATCATCCAACGTATTCAGGGGTTCAACAGTTTCGAAACCGGACTGCTGACTGCCATCCCGTGGTTGTTTGCTATCATTGCTCTGTTTCTGCTGGGTAAAGTCACCGATCGTTATCGTGATAATCTGGATAAAGGTCTCGGAATCGCCATGCTGCTCGCCGCGTGCGGCACCTTTATGGCCACGGTTGGCACGCCGTGGTTTGGTTTTGTGGCGATGATTGTGGCTTGTATTGGTTCCAAAGTCAGCGCCGCATTCTTCTGGCCGATGCCACAAAGCGAACTGCCCGCAGTGATCGCTGCACCGGGCATTGCGATGATCAACTCCATTGGTAACCTTGGTGGTTTCTTAGCGCCTACGGTGTTCGGTTATCTTGAAATGCATACTGGCAGCACCACGGGTGGCCTCTACGCGCTGACCAGTGTGTCAGTGGTTACCGGCCTGTGGCTGTTGCTGCACAGCAAACCTGTTCCTCCCGCTTTGGGTTACAAGGAGAGACACCATGTCAGACAGTCCAGTCATTAACTCAATGCGCATTATACCGGTAGCGGGTTACGACAGCATGCTTTTGAATATCGGGGGGGCCCATAACTGCTTTTTTACTCGCATTATCGTAGTCCTGAGCGATTCTGCCGGGCACACCGGTGTCGGCGAAACACCCTGTCATGCATCGACCTTGCAGCTGCTGGAGCAATTTCGTCCCTTAATTGAAGGCAGCTCGCTGCTACGACTGAATGCCACGCTGAGCCAGCTTTTTAATAGCGAAGCACGTCAGCAACAAACCTCACATACTAACGACATTCATATTCCGCAGATGAATCCGGAGAAGTTTTATAATGCCGCTGCTGCCATTGAGGCTGCGTTACTGGATCTGCAAGGCAAGCTGTTTAACCTGCCAGTAGCAGATTTGCTTGCCAGCGGAAAACAACGGGATCGTATCCCGGTGCTGGGCTATTTGTTCTATATCGCCGATCGCAGGCTCACCAATATGCATTATCGCTCAGGAGATAATGCACCGGATGGCTGGTTTCGTTTGCGCCATGAGGCAGCGATGGACAGTGCTGGAGTGCAACGGCTGGCCGAAGCGGCAGTTGAGCAGTACGGCTTTCGTGACTTCAAGCTAAAAGGCGGTGTGATGGCAGGCGAAGTAGAAGTTGAAACGGTTGAAGCGCTGCTGACCCGATTTCCTGACGCGCGCGTAACCGTCGATCCTAATGCAAGCTGGTCGCTGGATGAAGCCATTCGCTATGGTAAACAGCTGGCAGGGAAAGTGCCGTATCTGGAAGATCCTTGCGGGGCAGAACGGGGCTATTCAGGCAGGGAAACGCTTGCGGAATTCCGTCGCGCCACGGGCGTGCCGGTCGCTACCAATATGATCGCTAACGACTGGCGTCAACTGCACCATGCGCTACAACTTAACGCCATAGATATTCCACTCGCCGATCCGCACTTCTGGACGATGCGCAACGCCAACGTGGTGGCGCAGTTGTGCAACGAATGGGGTCTGACCACCGGCTGCCACTCCAATAATCATTTTGATATCTCATTGGCCATGGTGGCGCACCTTGGCGCAGCGGCGCCTGGTGAGCGTCAGACCGCCTTTGATACCCACTGGATCTGGCAGGACGGACAGCAACTGACGCACGAGCCGCCGCAGATCCGCGATGGCTATCTGGAATTACCACCCGGTCCAGGCCTGGGTATCGAGTTAAATATGGAGCGCGTCGAGCAGGCGCATGCGATTTACAACACGCTGCCGGATAAGAATCGAAACGATGCGTTGGGAATGCAATTTTTAATTGATAACTGGCGCTATGACGCCAAACGTCCGTCATTGGTTCGCTAAGGAATCAACGGGTTCTGTCGCATTAAGTCGTTGTCAGGTAACTTCCTTTTTCATCAAGAGATGATGATTCGAGCTTGCTTTACAGAACAAGATTATGCAAAACATAAACATTGCCATGATGAAAGCTGGAGCACACTCAATCTCAAAATCATAGATGATGCTGAGAATTTTGGTTCTGTCGCATTAACGACAGCAGATCGGCAAAAGGTGCATTGGCTGCTTTTCAGGCAGCCAACAGGTAAAACTGGTCTGCCGGGGACAGGCCGTCACCGTCCTGATGTTGATACTGCCCCTTGCGTATCATGTGAACCAGCTCAATACCTGCCAGGATGGTCTGCGCCCGCCGGAACGATTTGAATCCCGTCATCAGTCTTATCCTTCGTTTGATGTTACGGTGATCCTGCTCCACAAGGTTGTTCAGATATTTGTTCTGCCTGATCTTGATACTTTCTTCATCGGGTTTGTCGGCATTGAGTGTAGTCAACGCTGCCGTATTGGCGCCACTTTTATCAATGGTTACCACCTCCGGTTCACCATGGTGGCGGATAGCCTTGCGGAAGAAACGCAGCGCGGCCGCCGCGTCACGCTTCGCCGTCAGCAGGAAGTCGATGGTCTGACCACGTGTATCTACCGCGCGGTACAGATATTTCCACTGCCCCCTGACTTTGATATACGTTTCGTCCATTCGCCAGCGGCGACCCGCCCGGCGTTTATGCCGTCGGAACGCCTTATCCAGCAGGGGCACCAGTCGGATGACCCAGCGGTGAAGCGTGGCGTGGTCAACGACAACTCCGCGCTCAGCCATCATATCTTCCAGATTGCGGAGGCTCAGGGAATACGCCAGGTACCAGCGGACACACTGAGCAATAATATCAACGGGGTAATGCAGGCGTCTGAAGGACTTTCGGTGTAGTGGCACACTGATACTGGCCACCTGGTCGGAGGTGATATGCTCACCCCAACAACACGACAGGTGATCAAATGGCTAAACATTTCACGGCAGAATTTAAGCTCGAAGCAGCAAAGCTGGTTGTCGACCACGGCTATACCTACTTAAAGGCCGCTGAGGCGGTTAATGTCAGCCATTCAGCTATTACCCGCTGGGTTAATAAGCTGAAACTCGAGCGCCAGGGTAAAACGCCTGCCGGACTTCCTCTGACGCCAGAGCAGCTCGAGTTGCGTGAAATGAAGAAAAAAAACCAACGTCTTGAAATGGAAAATGAAATCCTAAAAAAGGCTACGGCGCTCTTAATGTCGGACGCACTCAACGATTCACGGTAGTCGACAGGTTGAGAGCGCGATATCCGGTCGCTGTGTTGTGCCAGACTTTTGAAGTCCATCGCAGCAGCTACAGGCACTGGCAGGCTTCGGGCAGTGAGCCCGATGGTGAGCGAGTGGCTAAACGCAGCCAGGTCATGGAGGCCTGGAACGCCAGCGGCGGCTCTGCAGGCACCCGAAGCATCGCGACTATCGTCACCAGGAACTCTGGTGTCAAAATGGGCCGCTGGCTGGCCGGTAAGCTGATGAAAGAGCTGGATATCGCCAGCTGCCAGGTACCGGCCCACAAATACAAACGCGGCGGAAACGAACACGTTGAAATACCGAACCATCTCGACCGGCAGTTCGCAGTAACCGCGCCGGACCAGGTCTGGTGCGGCGATGTGACCTACATCTGGACCGGCAAATGCTGGGCTTATCTGGCGGTGGTGCTGGACTTGTTCGCCCGTAAACCGGTGGGCTGGGCGATGTCGACGGCGCCGGACTCAGCACTGACGGTCAAAGCGCTACAGATGGCCTGGGAGCTACGCGGCCGACCAGCGGGCGTGATGTTCCACAGCGACCAGGGCAGACACTATACCAGCCGCCAGTACCGACAGGCGCTGTGGCGCTGCCGGATAAAGCAGAGCATGAGTCGTCGGGGTAACTGCTGGGATAATGCGCCAATGGAGCGGTTCTTCCGAAGCCTGAAGACAGAATGGGTGCCGACGAAGGGCTACAACAACTTCAACGAGGCTCAAAGCGCGATAATCTGCTATATCACGGGCTATTACAGCGCCGTACGGCCTCACTGGTACAACGGCGGCTTGACGCCAAATGAATCGGAGCGACTGTACTACATACAGTCTAATGCGGTGGCCAGTATTAGTTGACCACAACAGTCCGGGCCTGGCCAATACAAGGGCTTACATTATGAACGGTCGTATCGTAATCATTTCGCCTGCTGAGGCAGGCCTAACAGTCGCGACTAGTACGTATTTTTCAGGATAAGGATAACACCATGGCCATCTGGGTCTTGTTGATTGTCGGTTGGTTGCTGGTCTGGCTGAATCACCCAGTTTTCGGCGTGTTGTTCATCGCGTTGTTCACTCTGCTGCGGCTGGCAGATTATGGTCAAAAGGCCGCGCAACAGGAAGATAAGAACAATGCTATACACGATTCCCCACCGCCAGGAAAAAGCGGTATCATCTTCGACGACATGACCCTTAGATGGGATAACAGCGCCATCCAGTGGGACCAGCTCATTTACATCGAAATGTATAAGCAATGGAGTGTAATGTACCCGTTGCAGAGACCTGATGTTGTCCTCGAATTTGGGCTTAACACTGGAGGTGCGGAACGCATTTTTTCCCTGCCGCGGACTATTTATACCCCCCTGTATTCTTTTCTGTCTCAGCGATTCGGGATCGCGATGACTGCCATAGAAGAAGTCTTGTATGCTGACAGAAATTGTTACCACACTCTGTGGACCCGCCTGCCAGAGCTGGAATTAAATTCCTCAGTCCCGCTTGACTCTCAGGCCATGGCCTGTCAGCTTCAGGACTGGCTGCAGGCAGGCGCCAGCGGCACACTGAGGCTGGGACCTCTGGAGATACAGGACGCCAGAAAAAATGATAATAAGAAACCCTTTGAAGCCTATCCACCGCAAAGTATCCGCTTTACTTTTTCCGGCGTTAACGGAAAGCAGGCCCAGGAAAAAGTAGCGGGCATAGTTAGTCACCTCAGACCGGTACAGACTGAGCCGCCATATGAACTCAATCCAGATTGGCATAAATTACTTGAATGGAAGGGAAACAATCTGGAAGTGAAACTGTATTTCGGCGACGGTGGACACGGGGAGGGCTGGATTGCATTTTCCACCTCAGCGTACCTGGCATGGTTACATACCGGTTTTCCGGAGAAAAATCCGCCGGTCGCCGGGCAGATACTTAGGCCGGACCTGGTTCCCTGTGATATATATTACTCAGACAGTGAAGCAGGACATATTTCACCACGCCTTGACCCGCTCGCTGACGACGTACGTGTCACCTTCTGGTGCGCGGGGGATGTTCAGGGTTTCAGCGCCGGCCCCTGGAGTGTCCGCTGGCTGGCCGGAGAGATAACTGAATTTACCCTCGAGACTGAAGACGAGGTTAGAGACCGGGGCGGACCCTATAACTGTCTGAGAATTCGCCTGGTGGACGGTGGCTGTTATAGAATAAAGACAAAAAGAATGATTGATGCGGACAGAATCCTTGATTTATGGGCTCCGTTTGGGAAACGAAAAATATTGCACATTGGGGTTGTTTTTTTTACTGACAAATGAACGTAGCGCCCTTACAGGGCTAGCGTCGCTGCTTCGCTGCTCCGATGGTTTTCATGCCCTGAGCCCCGTTTTATACTCTGCGGCATGTATATTCCGCGCCCCGCAAAGTTGCTGTTCACCATTGATGACGCCTGGAACCGGTATATGGGTAAACACGGGGACACTCTCAGTCCCTGGACCATACTCTGCGTCGAGCGCATGCTCGCCTGCGGCACCGCCGCCATGGGGGTGAAGCGATACTGCTGCGCCTCCCCGGGCTGCCCCCACTCCCGCTTCTTCTGCCAGACCTGTAAATCGAAAGGCTGCAGCTCCTGTGGACATAAAGCCACGGAGCAGTGGATTACAGAGCAACTGCTGTGGTCGAATAATCAGGACACTAAACTTACATCCAAAATGGAGGTGTTTAGTGAATCAGAAGCGAAAATTTACGCCAGAATTTAAGAAGGAAACGGTGGCCCTGGTGCTGACGCAAAATTACTCCATTGCGCGTGCCGCAACTTCTTTGGGGATCAGCGCCAAAACATTGCGCAGTTGGGTCGCCGCCGCGCGCCAGCGCCATGAAAGTCCGCTTAGTGAAGATGAACAAGCTGAACTCCGAAGGCTACGTCTAGAAAACAAAGAGTTACGCATTGAGAAGGAAATATTAAAAAAGGCGAGCGCCTTCTTTGCGAAGCACATGTCGTGAGATACCAGTTTATCCTCGATAACGCAGGTAATTACAGGCTACGGACGCTTTGTCGCGTGATGCGCATTAGCCCGTCCGCATGGTATGCCTGGCGAAAAAAGCCGATAGCCTGCCCGCCGAAAGATACCGCAGTCAGGGTGATGCTCAAGGCGTTATTCTCTGCCAGTCGGGAAAGTGCCGGGAGCCGAACGCTGGTTAAAAAGCTCCGTGAAGAAGGCGTCACCATAGTAAGCGTAAACCCAGTGCCGTATGTAGCCATTAAACCAGTACTGGTAACTTAGACGCCCACTTGTTACAGACGGACATCTAAGTATGGAATCCCAATACTGGCGAAAAGAACCCCGCAAGAATTATTCGAATGACTTCAAGCTCCGTATGGTTGAACTGGCTTCCCGTCCCGGCGCCTGCGTTGCTCAGATTGCCCGTGAAAACGGCGTTAATGATAACGTCATCTTCAAATGGCTGCGGCTCTGGCAGAATGAAGGCCGCATATCGCGCCGCCTTCCGGCTACCGTAGTGACTTCATCACTACCAACGATACTACCTGTTGAGGTTGTACCTGATCCGACTCCATCTGGCAGGATGAACACTGAGCCAGCTCAGTTCTCAGCGCTGAACGCCTCCTCCTGTTGCGTCGAGTTCCGCCACGGCAAAATGACGCTTGAGAACCCGTCACCGGAGTTGCTGGCCGTGCTGCTCCGCGAGCTGACCGGGAGAAGCCAATGATATCCCTCCCGTCAGGCACCCGTATCTGGCTGGTTGCTGGCGTCACGGATATGCGTAAATCGTTCAATGGACTGGGCGAGCTGGTACAGCATGCACTTGATGAAAATCCGTTCTCCGGGCACCTGTTTATCTTCCGTGGCCGCAAAGGTGACACCGTGAAGATCCTCTGGGCTGATGCTGACGGTCTGTGCCTGTTTACCAAACGGCTGGAGGAAGGCCAGTTCATCTGGCCTGCTGTACGCGAGGGTAAAATCGCCATCACCCGCTCACAACTCGCCATGCTCCTCGATAAGCTGGACTGGCGTCAGCCAAAAACAGCCCGACTTAACTCACTGACAATGTTGTAAAAAGAGCATGACCGCATTATAAATGAGGTCATGAGTCAGGACTATATCGCCCGTATCGCCGCGCTGGAAGACGCGCTTCGCCAGAAAGACAGTCGGCTCAGCCTCGTTGCAGAGACTGAGTCGTTCCTGCGTTCTGCGCTGGCCCGCGCAGAAGAGAAAATAGAGAACGAAGAGCGCGAAATAGAGCATCTGCGGGCACAGATAGAAAAACTACGGCGGATGCTGTTCGGTACCCGCTCCGAAAAACTTCGCCGACAGGTTGAAGACGCCGAAGCCCTGCTGAAACAGCAGGAGCAGCAAAGCGATCGTTACAACGGCCGGGATAACGATCAGCAGGTTCCGCGTCAGCTTCGACAGTCGCGCCATCGCCGTCCTCTGCCTGACCATCTTCCACGCGAAATAAACAGGCTGGAGCCCGCCGAAACCTGCTGTCCGGACTGCGGCAGCGATATGGCATACCTCAGAGAAGTCAGCGCAGAGCAACTGGAGCTGGTCTCCAGCGCTCTGAAAGTGATCCGCACGGTCAGGGTGAAAAAGGCCTGCACCCGATGCGACTGCATCGTTGAAGCGCCTGCGCCATCACGCCCTATCGATCGGGGTATCGCCGGTCCGGGTCTGCTGGCCCGGGTGTTAACGGCCAAATACTGTGAACACCTGCCGCTATATCGCCAGTGCGAAATCTTTGCCCGTCAGGGCGTGGATCTGAGCCGGGCTCTGCTCTCCAACTGGGTGGATGCCTGTTGCCGGTTGATGGTCCCGCTGGATGAGGCTCTTTACCGCTACGTGATGGACTGCCGCAAACTGCATACGGATGACACTCCGGTGCCGGTACTGGCACCGGGCAGAAAGAAGACGAAAACCGGGCGCATCTGGACGTACGTTCGCAATGACCGGAACGCGGGGTCGTCAGACCCGCCCGCAGCGTGGTTCGCCTTCTCGCCGGATCGGCAGGGGAAACATCCTCAACAACATCTTCGCCATTACCATGGCGTTCTGCAGGCCGATGCCTTCGCTGGTTACGACAGGTTGTTCAGTGCAGAGCGTGACGGCGGCCCGCTAACAGAAGCAGCCTGCTGGGCTCACGCGCGCCGAAAAATCCACGACGTCTATATAAGTACTCAGACGGTCACAGCAGAGGAAGCCCTGAAACGTATCGGTGAACTGTACGCGGTAGAAGAGGAAATACGCGGCCTCCCGGCAACTGAGCGGCTGGCAGCCAGGCAGTCCCGGAGTAAGCCGCTGCTGGCATCCCTGCATGTGTGGTTGGAGGAGAAAAGCGCAACGCTGTCGAAAAAATCCCGGCTGGGGGAGGCGTTCGCATATGCCCTGAACCAGTGGGATGCGCTGTGCTACTACTGCGATGATGGCCTGGCAGAGCCTGATAACAACGTGGCAGAACGCGCGCTGCGAGCTGTCTGCCTTGGCAAGAAAAATTATATCTTCTTCGGGAGCGATCACGGTGGTGAGCGTGGAGCCCTGCTGTACGGTCTGATCGGTACGTGCAGGCTGAATGGCATCGACCCGGAGGCTTACCTACGCCATATCCTGAGCGTTCTGCCGGAGTGGCCCAGCAACAAAGTGGCTGAACTTCTGCCCTGGAACGTGGATCTCACCAATAAATAGCCGTCAATACGGCACTCGCTGAACGCTTACCAAACATCGATAATGTTGCCGGACATATTGAGTTCGATAATGTCTTTTTTAGTTACGATGGCCGGAGGAAAATTCTCAACGGGATAAGCTTCACTGTTCCCGCAGGTAAAACTGTTGCGATAGTGGGAGCAACAGGAGCCGGGAAATCGACACTCTCAAGGCTTCTGTACCGGTTCTTCGACATAACAGGAGGAAGCATTCGCATCGATGGACAGGATATAAGAGATGTCACCCAGTCTTCTCTCAGAGCTTCAATTGGAATTGTTCCTCAGGACACCGTTCTTTTTAACGAAACAATCAGATACAACATCGGTTATGGCAGACCTGATGCCACTCAGGAGGATATTGAAATGGCGGCCAGGTCAGCCCGGATAGATGATTTTATCCTGAGCCTGCCCGATGGCTATGACAGCCGCGTCGGCGAGCGGGGGCTGAAACTCTCTGGAGGAGAAAAACAGAGAGTGTCAATTGCCAGAGCCATTCTGAAGCGCCCAGGGATCATGATATTCGACGAGGCTACAAGTGCACTTGATACAGCCACAGAGCGCGAGATTCAGACCAGCCTGCGTGAAATCAGCATTAATCACACGACAATGATTATTGCCCACCGACTTTCAACAGTAGTAGAGGCGGATGAAATACTGGTACTTGAAAATGGCCAGATAACTGAGAGGGGGTCTCATACTGATTTACTTGAGGGTAACGGCCCTTACGCCTCCATGTGGAAATCCCAGTCCAGAGAGAGTTAACTCCGAATTGGTGCTATCAATTGCAGAAAGGGATGTATGGCTTAAGGGGTTTAAATTCCTTTATAAACAATTAACTATCCTCTTAGCGTGGTTTTTTTCATCATTGGCCGTCAAACCCCTAGAAGAGGAAATACGCGGCCTCCCGGCAACTGAGCGGCTGGCAGCCAGGCAGTCCCGGAGTAAGCCGCTGCTGGCATCCCTGCATGTGTGGTTGGAGGAGAAAAGCGCAACGCTGTCGAAAAAATCCCGGCTGGGGGAGGCGTTCGCATATGCCCTGAACCAGTGGGATGCGCTGTGCTACTACTGCGATGATGGCCTGGCAGAGCCTGATAACAACGTGGCAGAACGCGCGCTGCGAGCTGTCTGCCTTGGCAAGAAAAATTATATCTTCTTCGGGAGCGATCACGGTGGTGAGCGTGGAGCCCTGCTGTACGGTCTGATCGGTACGTGCAGGCTGAATGGCATCGACCCGGAGGCTTACCTACGCCATGTCCTGAGCGTTCTGCCGGAGTGGCCCAGCAACAAAGTGGCTGAACTTCTGCCCTGGAACGTGGATCTCACCAATAAATAGCCGTCAATACGGCACTCGCTGAACGCTTACACATAATCTGCTGTTGTTGCGTGATAAACCAGAGCGTCCGAAGCGGGAGCATAAAGGCAAAATCGCGGTAGCGGAAAGCGATATGCGCTGGTGTTCAGACGGCTTCGAGTTCGGTTGTGACAACGGCGAGAAGCTTCGGGTGACGTTCGCACTGGACTGTTGCGACCGGGAGGCCATAGACTGGGCAGCGAGCACGGGAGGCTACGACAGTTCAACGGTACAGGATGTGATGCTGAGGTCAGTGGAAAGGCGCTTCGGTAGCACGCTGCCGGGTAAACCAGTGCAGTGGCTGACAGATAACGGTTCAGCGTACACCGCGCATGAAACGAAGAAGTTCGCGCGAGAACTGAATCTGGAGCCGTGTACAACAGCGGTGAGCAGCGCACAAAGTAACGGCATGGCCGAACGGTTCGTGAAAACGATGAAGGAAGATTACATCGCGTTCATGCCAAAACCAGATGTGGGAACAGCGCTACAGAACCTTGCAGCGGCGTTCAATCACTAGAATGAAAATCACCCGCACAGTGCGCTGGGATATCACTCTCCGAGAGAGTACCGGCGGCAGCGGGCATCGTTAACTTAAGATACAAAAGCTGTCCGGAGATGGCGGGTCAAGATCACTTAATGCGACAGAACCACAATGAATACATAGAAGAGTGTGACTTTTTTTTACTATTTTCGGGGCTGTGAACGGTATCAAAAAAATGAAGCACTGGAGACGATATACAGCACTTTTTCTACTCGCACTAAGTGGGTGGTTTATTCATCACATCCGTTTTCAACCTGAGAGGCCGACCTGGGATCAACAGGTTTATATCTGGCAGCGGGTCTGGACCCCACAACACGCAGTAGCGCTGTATAACAGCCGTGATTTGTTCTCCACCTTGAGGGTCCTTGGACTTCAGGTGCTTCCACGCGAAGGAGCTCGCGATATCTCTGTCGATACCGTTTTACTCAGGAAAGATGGTCGTCCGTTGTGGTTGGTTGTACGTCTTGACGGGCAGCTTTCGCAGCTCGATCAGGACATGATCTTCGACCGCTTACTGAGGACTCTTCAGCGCTGGCACGAGGCTGGTCTTCCGGTCGCTGGCGTGGAAATCGACCACGATGCTGCAACAGCACGTCTCCCTGACTATCAGCATTTTCTTCAACAACTACGTCGTCAGCTTCCGAAGAAACTGCAATTGAGTATCACGGCCTTACCGGCCTGGATTTCTTCACCTTACCTACCGGGTCTTTTACGGCAGGTTAATAGTTCAGTATTGCAGGTCCATGCGGTCGATTCCCCTGAACGTGGTTTGTTTAACGGGCCACAGGCGCTGCGCTGGGTAAGACAGTACTCCAGGGTCAGTAATCATCCATTTCGTGTTGCTTTACCGGCATACGGGATGGGATTGCTTGGTACTGGTTCTCAGGGGCCGGAGGTAGAGAGCGAAACTTCTTTACGCATCGCGGGCAATATCCACGAGCTCAGCGTTACTCCAGTGCAAGTCGCGGACTTTATGCTGCAGCTCTCGAAGCATTTTCCCGAACACCTACAAGGATTCATCTGGTTCCGGCTTCCACTGGCAGGCGATCGTCGGGCATGGTCAATGAAAACTCTACGGGCGGTCATTAAACACCAGCCACTGATAACCAGCTGGCACGTCCTGTTTTTACCACGTAAAGATGGGCTTTATGACTTGAGGCTGCAAAATAATGGCGCAGTAGATGCTTTATTACCCCTGGAAATCCACATTAAAGCTAAAGACTGCCAGTCGGCCGATGCAGTAGGCAACTATCGACTGGAAGCCAGCGAGACACAGCAGCACTTTATACGCACTAATGAGGCCCAGGTTCGGGTCGGTCAATCACATCCATTAGGATGGTTACGTTGTAAAAGTATCACGCCAGGAGGCACTGATGTCGTACTCTGATATGTCCATACCGGGGAAGTTTCACCGCACACTCCCGTTAGTTTCTGTGCTCGTTTCGACACTTGGGATCCCTACCAGTGTTTACGCTTGCGGGCCGGATTTTCCTGTGCGCTTACTCGCCGATCGCAACAATACCTTACTGTCGATGCCGGAAGGTAACTATGCATTTGAAGCTGGCCGTTTGCTTCCCAGGGATAAGCAACTCCCCATATGGCAGGAAGCAAAGGCTATCACAGCGCCAACAAAAAACGCGAAGATGCAGACTGAAGCTCAACGCATTATCGCGCAGATGCGTGACAGCCAAAATGTTGAAGCGGCCACTGCCATTGATGCCCATGGACTCCCCGTAGCTGCACGTTTGTATACGCTGGGAGCGATAGCATTTTCCGCAAAAGATCCCCACGCAGCTGATTATTTCCGGCAGGTTTTGGCATTACCTGTAGCTGAACAGCAGGAATGGGGATTAAAGGCACAGTACTCATTGGGCCGGACTTTGATGAACGATTTTAGCGTCTCTGAAGATGACCCAAGGGATGCCTTAACTCATCCGGACAACGGTCAACTTAAACTGGCGATGGACGCATTCCAGAAAGTAATTAACAGAGTAAAAGACGCCGCTGATGATCCCAATCAGCTGGCGCTCAGCAGCCTTGGACAACAGGCGCGTATACATTTTTGGCTTGGCGAAATTGTCCCTTCTGTGCGGCTTTATGCCCAGCAGGCCGCTCAGGGCGATGAAAGTGGAGGTCTTTCATTACAATTCGTTTCCAGTTTTCTCATTGATCCACAACATCAGCAGCAGTTAAAACAGGCGATCAGCGACCCGCTGGTCCAACAGTTAGTAACCATTGAGCTGTTTACCCGTAGTGGCAACCTGGAAATGGACGTTAGCAGCACGAAAGAAACAATCGGTCCGATATTGATGTTATTAAATAACTCAGTGAAAAACGGCTTTGAAGGCAGTGACCGCCTGGCGGCGCTAGCCTACCGCTCTGGGCAATATACAATGGCCGACAGCCTGCTGAAACATGCGGGTGATGGGGGCTTAGCCTGGTGGCTTCGTGCCAAAATGGCTTTACGCAAAGGGGATGTGAAGGCAGCTGCTAATGCCTATTCGAAAGCAACCTCGGCATTCCCTGCAGATGAAAGCTGGGGTGAACAACGTAACGAAGACTACGAGTCAGAGATAATCACTCCTGACTGCCGGATTTCTGGTGAAAGAGCTATTCTGGCGCTGAACCACGGTGACTATATTCAGGCTATGGGGTTGATGTATCGGGGAAAACAGGAGTACTGGGCAGATGTGGCGGATATTGCTGAACGCGTTTTGACTCTTGATGAACTGAAGGCGTTTGTGGACAGACAAGTCCCGGCTCCGGCCACTCCTTTAAAAGCGCTGAAACCAGAGGAATATTATGGCAGGCAACTCACTCTTGATATTCAGATGCGCGAACTGCTGGCACGGCGACTGATGCGAGCTGGACGCTATCAGCAAGCCATTAATTATTTCGAAATCCCGGAAAACCGGGAGAGCGCACAGAAGTATTCTTCGCTCTTGAAACAGGCAGGTGATAAATCAAAGAGTAATAACATCCGGGCCAAAGCATACTATCAGGCAGCAACGCTGCTGAGATACTCCGGGTTGGAATTCACCGGTTATGAAATGACGCCAGATTATGCCATTTATGGAGCTTACGCTTCGAACTTAGGCGATGTGTTCCCTACACAAAATCAGCGTCATGAACGCTGGGTTGGTGTCGGTGAAGCTGGGCGAGCAGTGAAGTCGCTACCGCCACAGGATAACCATTTCCTACACTATCGGTGGAAGGCGGTGGGGCTGGCTGAAAAAGCGGCTGATCTGTTACCGAAGAAGAGCCTGGCGGTCTCAGCAGTGCTATGTAATGCTGCCAGTTGGGTGATTTCCCGCGATACCAAAACAGGCCGGAAGTTGTATCAACGCTACGTCAAAGAAGGCGCTTATTATTCAGAGGGAGCACAATTTGGCGATCACTGCCCGACGGCAGAGTTTTAATCAAAATATGGATTCATATACTCAATAAACTTCAAAGTGCAGATTGTTTCAGGGAGCCACTGATGTAGCCCCCTGAAACACCGGACAGTAGCTGTATCTCCAGATAAGAGATAGGCTTAAATATATGTCTAACAACCATGTTAATTTTGAGATGACCGGGATCCTGTTAGGGCAAGAAGCCCGTAAGCGTAAGACTCCGCAAGAGAAAATTGCCATCATCCAGCAAACAATGGAGCCGGGTATGAATGTCTCCCACGTTGCTCGTCTGCACGGTATTCAGCCCAGTCTGCTGTTTAAATGGAAGAAGCAATATCAGGAAGGTAGCCTCACCGCCGTTGCGGCCGGAGAGGAAGTGGTTCCGGCTTCGGAGCTGGCGACTGCACTCAAACAGGTCCGGGAACTACAGCGTCTCCTGGGTAAGAAGACGATGGAAGTTGAGATCCTCAAAGAAGCGGTGGAGTACGGCCAGTCGCGAAAATGGATAGCGCACGCGCCCTTGTTGCCAAAGGACGGGGAATAGCTCTGGTTAGTCGCACCATGAGCGTGTCGCGTGCGCAGTTATCACTGCGGGTGAGCCGCTCTGCCGACTGGCAGGACAGGCGCAGCAACCGGCGTAATGACGAAGCTGATGCAGAGATACTGTCGGAGATCCTCGGCATCATCAGCGACATGCCCAGCTACGGTTACCGGCGGGTGTGGGGTATCCTGCGTAAGCAACGCCGTGTAGAGGGACTTCCACCGGTGAACGCCAAACGGCTTTACAGGATAATGAGCGAGCATAACCTGCTGTTGTTGCGTGATAAACCAGAGCGTCCGAAGCGGGAGCATAAAGGCAAAATCGCGGTAGCGGAAAGCGATATGCGCTGGTGTTCAGACGGCTTCGAGTTCGGTTGTGACAACGGCGAGAAGCTTCGGGTGACGTTCGCACTGGACTGTTGCGACCGGGAGGCCATAGACTGGGCAGCGAGCACGGGAGGCTACGACAGTTCAACGGTACAGGATGTGATGCTGAGGTCAGTGGAAAGGCGCTTCGGTAGCACGCTGCCGGGTAAACCAGTGCAGTGGCTGACAGATAACGGTTCAGCGTACACCGCGCATGAAACGAAGAAGTTCGCGCGAGAACTGAATCTGGAGCCGTGTACAACAGCGGTGAGCAGCCCACAAAGTAACGGCATGGCCGAACGGTTCGTGAAAACGATGAAGGAAGATTACATCGCGTTCATGCCAAAACCAGATGTGGGAACAGCGCTACAGAACCTTGCAGCGGCGTTCAATCACTACAATGAAAATCACCCGCACAGTGCGCTGGGATATCACTCTCCGAGAGAGTACCGGCGGCAGCGGGCATCGTTAACTTAAGATACAAAAGCTGTCCGGAGATGGCGGGTCAAGATCAGTTTCAGGGAGCCACATTAAGTCCTGCAGATGAAAATATTTATTTTGGACTCTATTGAGTATTTGTAAGCGATGAGATGGTCTTCCCCCTCATTCATGGTGTGCACAATCTTTTGCCATGATGAATTGATCTGGTCAAGTTAAACATGTATTAGCTCAAACTTGACCTGACACAGCTGTGGCACAGAGCTGAACCTAATCTGACCGGCGGCTCTGTGCCAGAAACGGACGTTATCGCTTCACGCAAATTCGATGGGTACTCTTTGAGATGTTATGGTAAATATCTTAGAGTAAAGTGGGACGTATTTATGCGAACCGTAGTTATAGTGCCATACGATGAGAAATGGTCGGAGATGTTTGAAGCTGAAAGTTTACTGATAAAGGCATTGCTCGGTGGAGTGGTTAAGGATGCCCACCATATTGGCAGCACGTCAGTACCTGGCCTCTCAGCAAAGCCAGTAATCGACATAATGCTGGAAGTTTCCGATATCAACGAACTGGATACATATAACTCTGCAATGATTCGCATCGGATACATTGCGCGTGGTGAGAACGGGATCCCTGGGCGTAGGTATTTCATCAAGGGAGATAATCAGCGTACTCATCAAGTGCATGCCTTTGCAGTCGGGGATATACAGGTCTTAAGGCATCTTGCTTTCCGTGATTATCTCAGGAAAAACAAAAGCATTGCAGCAGACTACGCTGATGTAAAGCGGGCTGCAGCATTACTCAGTGAGTACGATCCTCATCGTTACAGCGTACTCAAAGCGAACTTTATAGAGCATCATCTACAATTGGCACTGATTGCCCACAATAGGTAGAGATAGAGTTTGCTGCCGCACTTTTAAGTGTCCGGGCTGCTGCGCCTCAAAATGACGGAGCATAAATGCGAACGCAAAAGCGATGCATGGGTTACGTGGCCATCGTGGTTGACGACTACGATCGCGCGATTGAATACTACACCGATAAGCTGGGCTTTACTCTGGTTGAGGACACGCCTCAGCCAGGCAAGCGCTGGGTTGTAGTTACTCCAAATCTGGAGAGCGACTGTAATCTTCTCCTGGCCCGCGCTTCAAACGAGCGGCAGGAAGGCTTTATCGGCAACCAGTGCGGCGGACGGGTGTTTCTGTTCCTGCAAACCGACGACTTCTGGCGCGACTACCACACCATGAAGGCAAAGGGCGTGCACTTCTGTCAGGAGCCGCGTGAGGAGGAATACGGAATGGTCGTTGTGTTTGAGGATATCTACGGTAACCGTTGGGATCTCTATCAAAACGCGGTGCCCTAACAGCGATACGGCTGCGCTCGTCCGGTGCATGGACGGAGTTAATGGAAACACTCAGCCGTCATGAGTGAAAGACCCTGTACATGATTCTGTGTAAATGCCTTTTCTCAGAAGTGACCGTCCAGACGGTCACCGAACTCGATAATAAAGCGGCTCATTGCCATACGCCAGTCCCTCAGCGGCATCGTCCATTTCTGTGATGCCGCCTGGATTGCCAGCCACACCACCTTTTTCACCGCGTCGTCTGTCGGGAATACCTTCCGTTTCTTGATTGCATGCCGGATCACGCTGTTCAGCGACTCGATGGCGTTGGTCGTGTAGATCACCTTGCGGATGTCTGCCGGGTAAGCGAAGAACGTCGTCAGGTTGGTCCAGTTTGCCTGCCAGCTCCGGCTTATCTGCGGGTAGCGGCTGTCCCAGGCACTGGAGAACGCTTCCAAAGCCTGCAAGCCGGCCTCTTCCGTGGCAGCCTGATAGATGGCTTTCAGGTCACGGGTCACTGCTTTGTAGTCCTTCCAGGAGACGAACCGCAGGCTGTTGCGCACCATATGCACGATACACAGCTGAATGCGGGCTTCCGGATACACCGCGTTGATGGCGTCGGGGAAGCCTTTCAGCCCGTCAACACAGGCGATGAGGATATCGTTCAGACCACGGTTTTTCAGCTCTGTCAGCACATTAAGCCAGAACTTCGCACCCTCATTTTCGGCCAGCCACATACCCAGCAGTTCTTTCTGGCCTTCGATATTGATACCCAGTGCCAGGAACACAGATTTGTTGATAACGCGGCTGTCCTGCCGGACTTTCAGGACGATACAGTCAAGATAAACAATGGGATAGACTGCATCCAGTGGACGATTTTGCCATTCGACAACCTGCTCAATGACAGCATCGGTGACCTTTGAGACCAGGGCCGGTGAGACATCCGCGTCATACAGCTCTTTGAACGCGGCGGCGATCTCACGGGTGGTCATCCCTTTGGCGTACAACGATAAAATTTGGTTATCCATCCCGGTGATCCGGGTCTGGTTTTTCTTTACCAGTTGCGGTTCGAAAGAGCCATCGCGATCGCGCGGTGTACGCAGCTCCAGCGGGCCATCGCCAGTGATAACTGTCTTTTGGGTATAGCCGTTGCGGGCGTTGGTCGCCGGTTTGGGCTGATGTTTATCGTAGCCGAGGTGATGGGTCATTTCGGCGTTGAGCGCCGCCTCAACACTGATTTTTTTGAGCAGGCGATCGAACTGGTTGAGATCGTCAGGGGTTTTGAGATTTTTGGCCAGTTCATTAGCCAGAGCCTGCAACTGTTTTTCGTCCATAAATTAACCTGTTTTTGATGTTGGATTGAACATATCAAAATCAGGCAATTACACAAATCTATGTACAGGCTCCCCGCGGCGGGCTCAATCTAACACTCCCTGTCTGGCCCTCCCCCCCCCTCAGTAGCGAAGCCAAACAATTAAAAAATAAAGGATTGGGAATGTTAAAACGACGGCTACGGTTAAGAAAATAATCCGCCATATAGTGGGGATTGCACGATAGCTAAGATAGACGAATAGGAGGGCACCTATCAACGTCAGAGGCCATCCGAAATAGCCAAGAACCAAGATGTAGAGATCGAAGAGTGTAAATTTGGGTATCATATGTGATCCGCTCTACCTTCCACATTTCTGACGCGTCACATTAGTCGCGGCAAATAACGTGCCACCAAGATCGTAATACTGAACAGTGATTATCGCTCCGTCATCAATCTTGGCGGCGAGTTCGTCATCGGAACAAAGAACGTTTGTTGCCGTCAGTTCAAGATGTTTCGGGTTGAGGCCCTCTATCGAATCCACGGTGTAAACAAAAATAAGAGATTTGCCATCAGTGGTGACCGACTGCAAAACGGTTTGATCATCGACTCGCTCAGGTACTGTATACTCCTTGATCAAGCGGGTTAGTTGTTCAGCGAGATCGTCATATTTAGCTTCATGAGCTAAAGCGTTTGGTCCGAAACAAACCAGCGCTATGGTGGTTAGACTTGCGATCTTCTTCAATGCTCGAATCAACATGATTAACTTAAATTGCCCTCTTATCTATAGTCTAAATTCGCGATTTAATGATGTTCTACCTGCGGAGCCTGTCAGCTCAAGTCTGAGCTAATACACCTGACGTGTTGTGGAGGTGAGCATATCACCTCCGATCAGGTGGCCAGTATCAGTGTACACAGGGAGATGAAGACGCCGGAACGGTAGCTGTCGGCTGGTTTCATTCTGTATGTATGTCCGTCATTTTTTCTTCGTGCAAACCTCGCGACTGAACGTTTCCTCATCGGTGTCGAAGGTCTTGGATTTGCAGGATTGCAGACAATAGCGATCAAAGGCTTTCAATGAAAAACCTTGCCTTTCCGCCGCCACGAGAGCGCTGCGACTTGCCGCTGGCAAATACATGACCATGTCTTCGTTGCAGGCTTCTCTGTACATGCATGCGGCAGCGGTTTCCCACAAGGAGGTGCAGAGTGAGTCGGACCGGGAGGCTGCACTAGCGGTTTCCTTGCTTGTCACGACCAATATAAACGTAACTATCATCAGGCGCGGTATGGAGAATACTGTCATTGAACCATCCAGAATATTGACTTCAAAAAGAGTCGGTATCGAGCAATTCGGGGAACCATGTGGCGTTCTTTAGAACAATAGACGTTCTTTGATAGTGAAGGCAAGTCGGATTGTCGTGCCGCATGAAAGCGCGTGAAAAATCCGATGGCGGCGGGGAGATCTGCAAGTCCACCATCGCCTCGTTCGGCCGAGACCCTGTACATGATTCTGTGTAAATGCCTTTTCTCAGAAGTGACCGTCCAGACGGTCACCGAACTCGATAATAAAGCGGCTCATTGCCATACGCCAGTCCCTCAGCGGCATCGTCCATTTCTGTGATGCCGCCTGGATTGCCAGCCACACCACCTTTTTCACCGCGTCGTCTGTCGGGAATACCTTCCGTTTCTTGATTGCATGCCGGATCACGCTGTTCAGCGACTCGATGGCGTTGGTCGTGTAGATCACCTTGCGGATGTCTGCCGGGTAAGCGAAGAACGTCGTCAGGTTGGTCCAGTTTGCCTGCCAGCTCCGGCTTATCTGCGGGTAGCGGCTGTCCCAGGCACTGGAGAACGCTTCCAAAGCCTGCAAGCCGGCCTCTTCCGTGGCAGCCTGATAGATGGCTTTCAGGTCACGGGTCACTGCTTTGTAGTCCTTCCAGGAGACGAACCGCAGGCTGTTGCGCACCATATGCACGATACACAGCTGAATGCGGGCTTCCGGATACACCGCGTTGATGGCGTCGGGGAAGCCTTTCAGCCCGTCAACACAGGCGATGAGGATATCGTTCAGACCACGGTTTTTCAGCTCTGTCAGCACATTAAGCCAGAACTTCGCACCCTCATTTTCGGCCAGCCACATACCCAGCAGTTCTTTCTGGCCTTCGATATTGATACCCAGTGCCAGGAACACAGATTTGTTGATAACGCGGCTGTCCTGCCGGACTTTCAGGACGATACAGTCAAGATAAACAATGGGATAGACTGCATCCAGTGGACGATTTTGCCATTCGACAACCTGCTCAATGACAGCATCGGTGACCTTTGAGACCAGGGCCGGTGAGACATCCGCGTCATACAGCTCTTTGAACGCGGCGGCGATCTCACGGGTGGTCATCCCTTTGGCGTACAACGATAAAATTTGGTTATCCATCCCGGTGATCCGGGTCTGGTTTTTCTTTACCAGTTGCGGTTCGAAAGAGCCATCGCGATCGCGCGGTGTACGCAGCTCCAGCGGGCCATCGCCAGTGATAACTGTCTTTTGGGTATAGCCGTTGCGGGCGTTGGTCGCCGGTTTGGGCTGATGTTTATCGTAGCCGAGGTGATGGGTCATTTCGGCGTTGAGCGCCGCCTTAACACTGATTTTTTTGAGCAGGCGATCGAACTGGTTGAGATCGTCAGGGGTTTTGAGATTTTTGGCCAGTTCATTAGCCAGAGCCTGCAACTGTTTTTCGTCCATAAATTAACCTGTTTTTGATGTTGGATTGAACATATCAAAATCAGGCAATTACACAAATCTATGTACAGGCTCTCGGCCGACCAAGTGTCTTATACACCTCCGGGCTCATACCGTCGGGCAAGGCATCGATCCGGCGCTCACTGACGTGAACGAGATAGAGGCGTGATCTGGTCAAGTTAAACAGGACACTTTTTTCTCAGCCATCTGTTCATATCGCTCTGGCGATAAATACCCATTCGAAGCATGGTTTCTGTCAAGATTGTAATAACGCATATAGTCTGCAACATCACGTTTCATACCTGCCCGCGTCTGCTGCGGGATCAACAGCACCCATTCATGTTTCAAACTGCCCCAAAAACGCTCCATTACCGCGTTATCCCAGCAGGCGCCAACATCTCCCATGCTGCTTCTGAGTCCGTAACTGGTTAACTGCGTTTGGAAGCGCTTGCTGGTATACTGCGCTCCACGATCGGTATGGACGACCAGCCCTGTCGGTGGATTGCGCAGGTTGTAAGCCTGCATGAGAGCCCGGCAAACCAGCGACGATGTCATTCTCTTGTCAATGTGCCAACCGACGATCCGGCGGGAATATAAATCCATGATCGCAGCCAGGTACAACCAGCCTTCACCCGTTTTCAGATACGTAATATCACTCACCCATATCTGGTCCGGTCCGGGAGGATTGAAGTTCTGATTCAACAGATTTGGTGCAAAATCAGCCCCTTTCTTCGGTTTCGTTGTGACCTTCCAGGCACGGCGTTGCCGGCAGAGAAGTCCCTCTTCGCTCATGATTTTTCTAACGCGCCAACGACTTATGGTGACGCCTTCTTCACGGAGCTTTTTAACCAGCGTTCGGCTCCCGGCACTTTCCCGACTGGCAGAGAATAACGCCTTGAGCATCACCCTGACTGCGGTATCTTTCGACGGGCAGGCTATCGGCTTTTTTCGCCAGGCATACCATGCGGACGGGCTAATGCGCATCACGCGACAAAGCGTCCGTAGCCTGTAATTACCTGCGTTATCGAGGATAAACTGGTATCTCACGACATGTGCTTCGCAAAGAAGGCGCTCGCCTTTTTTAATATTTCCTTCTCAATGCGTAACTCTTTGTTTTCTAGACGTAGCCTTCGGAGTTCAGCTTGTTCATCTTCACTAAGCGGACTTTCATGGCGCTGGCGCGCGGCGGCGACCCAACTGCGCAATGTTTTGGCGCTGATCCCCAAAGAAGTTGCGGCACGCGCAATGGAGTAATTTTGCGTCAGCACCAGGGCCACCGTTTCCTTCTTAAATTCTGGCGTAAATTTTCGCTTCTGATTCACTAAACACCTCCATTTTGGATGTAAGTTTAGTGTCCTGATTATTCGACCACAGCACTCTGTCACCTGCGGCGGCATCAATGAGCACGGACAGTGGAAGAAAATCAGCTTCCGTAAGGATGCCATGCGCGCCCGCTGGATGTGGAATATCCGCCAGTTACTGCTGAGCGTCTGGTATGAAGCCGTGGCCCTGCCGCCGTCCCTGTCACATATCACCACCGAATCACAATGGCGCAGCCTGATACTGACCGCGGGCGGCGATTACTGGCATGTGTACATGTCAAAAAAGACGGCAGGTGGTAAAACCACCTTGAAATACCTGGGCCGTTACCTGAAAAAGCCGCCGATAGCGGGCTCCCGGCTGGCACACTATGCGGGCGGAGCCACGCTGAGCTTCCGTTACCACGACCACAACACCGGTGAGCAGGCCACGGAAACGCTGACGCAGCGTGAGATAGTGGCGCGGCTGAAACAGCACATTCCGGAGAAGTTCTTCCGGATGGTGCGATATTTTGGCTTTCTGGCCAACCGGGTATGCGGAGAAAAGCTGCCGGCGGTCTACGGCGCGCTGGGGATGGAAAAGCCGGAGCCGGTGCCGAAGGTCTGCTACGTGCAGATGAGCAAGCAGTTCCTGCGGCGTGACCCGTTCGAATGCGTGCTGTGCGGCGGGCGAATGGCGTACCGCCGCGCGGTGACGGGTCTGAATGTGCAGGGACTGAAAACTCATGCGAGAGAGATCAGCCTGATGAGGTACATCCCGGCCTGATGCGGGGAAGATCTGCCTGCCATCCGCTGATGGCCTGAAAAACAACCAGAAAAAGAACAAATCATCACCAACCGGAGTATCGCCGACTTCCCCACGGACGCATAAATCAAAGAGCGGTTAAATTTCAACCACTTCATTCCGGTGCAGAAATGGTTTCAATTAATGAGATGGTCACTCCCTCTTCCTGAGCACTATGCTGAAAACAGGTTTAATTCGGAGAAGCATCATGGAAAACATTGCACTTATTGGTATCGACCTGGGTAAAAATTCCTTTCATATTCATTGTCAGGATCAGCACGGTAAAGCGATTTATCGAAAAAAATTTACCAGGCAAAAACTGTATGAATTTCTTGCAACATGCCCGGCGACAACCGTCGTAATGGAAGCCTGCGGTGGAGCTCATTTCATGGTGCGTAAACTATCCGAACTGGGGCATACACCAAAGCTGATATCCCCTCAGTTTGTTCGCCCATTTGTTAAAACGAACAAAAATGACTTTGTTGATGCAGAAGCCATCTGCGAAGCAGCATCACGACCATCCATGCGATTTGTCAGGCCCCGCACAGAATCTCAGCAGGCTATGCATGCCTTGCACCGGGTCAGAGAATCTCTGGTCAGCGACAGGGTCAAAACCACAAACCAGATACAGGCATTTTTACTGGAATTTGGTGTGAGCGCACCAAAAGGTCCGGCGCTGATAAAGCGACTCGCAGAAATCATGGAGACAAACAATCTTCCGCCTTACATAACCGGCTTGCTGGAAAAACTGCGCAAACATTACGATTATCTTGTTGAGCAAATTAAAGATCTGGAGATTCAACTGCAAATATCGCTCGGCGAAGACGATGCCGGCCAGCACTTACTCTCCATCCCTTGTGTCGGCCCTTTAACTGCAAGCCTGCTTTCTACTCAACTGGGAGATGGTAAACAGTATGGCAGCAGCCGGGATTTTGCTGCCTCAACAGGTCTGGTGCCCCGGCAGTACAGCACGGGAGGACGGACTACCCTGACGGGCATCAGTAAACGGGGAAATAAAAGGCTGCGGGCATTGCTGGTTCAGTGTTCCCGGGTCTATCTGCGGACGCTGGAGAGCCGGACAGGGAAGCTTGCCGACTGGGTCAGGGGATTATTGCTGCGGAAAAATAATTTTGTCGTGACCTGTGCTCTGGCAAACAAACTGGCCAGGATTGCCTGGGCGATGACGACCCGAAAGCAGTGTTTTGAGGCGTAATTATCGGATGTATTTACATGTCTGAACAGTGACTCACCTGGTTTTGCGAATACTGATTATTGATGATATTAACGGCTAACCGGCCCGACGAAAAACCTGTGTATAGGAATGGCTGATTAAGGTCGCTCAATTTATAAGGTTCGTCAGGCGCGGAACTCATCGGGGCGCGGGCATACACAACCCATTCAGACGCCGGATAGATTCATGCAAGCCAACAATATTTTCAGTATCGGTATTGCAAAAACGGGAGTGACCATAGATTCCTATACGTGAACGCGGCGGCGATCTCACGGGTGGTCATCCCTTTGGCGTACAACGATAAAATTTGGTTATCCATCCCGGTGATCCGGGTCTGGTTTTTCTTTACCAGTTGCGGTTCGAAAGAGCCATCGCGATCGCGCGGTGTACGCAGCTCCAGCGGGCCATCGCCAGTGATAACTGTCTTTTGGGTATAGCCGTTGCGGGCGTTGGTCGCCGGTTTGGGCTGATGTTTATCGTAGCCGAGGTGATGGGTCATTTCGGCGTTGAGCGCCGCCTCAACACTGATTTTTTTGAGCAGGCGATCGAACTGGTTGAGATCGTCAGGGGTTTTGAGATTTTTGGCCAGTTCATTAGCCAGAGCCTGCAACTGTTTTTCGTCCATAAATTAACCTGTTTTTGATGTTGGATTGAACATATCAAAATCAGGCAATTACACAAATCTATGTACAGGCTCGGGAGTGACCATAGATTCCTAACCATCAAGGGGCCCACGCCGGAGCCCCCACACAGGTTTGATTAAAAATCACCTTTTTTAAATCCCGGCTTGCCGTTTTTAGCTCGCCATTCTTTAACCTCTTTTACGATACCTTCCGGACTGTCATCCTGACCATCTTTCGGATAATAAATAAGGTCTGATCCGTCAGGGTGCTCAGATAACGCTTCGAATTTCAAAACAGCATTAGTATGCTCATCTTCCGTTTTATAGTCGGAAACCAAACAAATTTTCCTAACGAAATCCAAGAATTCAGCCTCGGTATAATCAGAAATCTTTTTCTTTTCCATCTCATTTATCCTTCTTATGAAGCTCAATATGGAGTTTTGGAGTGGTTACACGAATCCCATCAATATCGTAAACAGCACCACCTTCACTGATCGGTTTAACATGATGAAGCTCATATCGAGTTCTTCCCCCTACGCGCTCCGATTTTGGAGTGAACGGAGAATATCCGTTTTTTAAGTTTCCTTGGTTGTTTCCTCTGAACAGAGTAATCAACTCAGGGTCTTTCCCCACTTCAGTCCAGAGCGCCTTACGGAACGCATCAAAGTTCGCAAATTCACGACCACGCAGTTTGTCAGCTATCTGGCTGGGGATTGGGGCACCAAGTCCCTTTCCAGCAATATTCAGCCATTTTTCACCGACTTTTTCACCCTTACCGCTGGCTTTTCCCGGTAAATCACGGGGGCTGCTGAGCATAACATAAATCGGCTCAACACCCGTCCCGGTCGCATCGGGCTGCCAGTAGATGAAGTCCTGCAGCGGCGGAAGGTTGCTGTGGTCGAATAATCAGGACACTAAACTTACATCCAAAATGGAGGTGTTTAGTGAATCAGAAGCGAAAGTTTACGCCAGAATTTAAGAAGGAAACGGTGGCCCTGGTGCTGACGCAAAATTACTCCATTGCGCGTGCCGCAACTTCTTTGGGGATCAGCGCCAAAACATTGCGCAGTTGGGTCGCCGCCGCGCGCCAGCGCCATGAAAGTCCGCTTAGTGAAGATGAACAAGCTGAACTCCGAAGGCTACGTCTAGAAAACAAAGAGTTACGCATTGAGAAGGAAATATTAAAAAAGGCGAGCGCCTTCTTTGCGAAGCACATGTCGTGAGATACCAGTTTATCCTCGATAACGCAGGTAATTACAGGCTACGGACGCTTTGTCGCGTGATGCGCATTAGCCCGTCCGCATGGTATGCTTGGCGAAAAAAGCCGATAGCCTGCCCGCCGAAAGATACCGCAGTCAGGGTGATGCTCAAGGCGTTATTCTCTGCCAGTCGGGAAAGTGCCGGGAGCCGAACGCTGGTTAAAAAGCTCCGTGAAGAAGGCGTCACCATAAGTCGTTGGCGCGTTAGAAAAATCATGAGCGAAGAGGGACTTCTCTGCCGGCAACGTCGTGCCTGGAAGGTCACAACGAAACCGAAGAAAGGGGCTGATTTTGCACCAAATCTGTTGAATCAGAACTTCAATCCTCCCGGACCGGACCAGATATGGGTGAGTGATATTACGTATCTGAAAACGGGTGAAGGCTGGTTGTACCTGGCTGCGATCATGGATTTATATTCCCGCCGGATCGTCGGTTGGCACATTGACAAGAGAATGACATCGTCGCTGGTTTGCCGGGCTCTCATGCAGGCTTACAACCTGCGCAATCCACCGACAGGGCTGGTCGTCCATACCGATCGTGGAGCGCAGTATACCAGCAAGCGCTTCCAAACGCAGTTAACCAGTTACGGACTCAGAAGCAGCATGGGAGATGTTGGCGCCTGCTGGGATAACGCGGTAATGGAGCGTTTTTGGGGCAGTTTGAAACATGAATGGGTGCTGTTGATCCCGCAGCAGACGCGGGCAGGTATGAAACGTGATGTTGCAGACTATATGCGTTATTACAATCTTGACAGAAACCATGCTTCGAATGGGTATTTATCGCCAGTGCGATATGAACAGATGGCTGAGAAAAAAGTGTCCTGTTTAACTTGACCAGATCACGGGCGGTTGTTGAGTACGCCATTGAGTTCCCGGCCCACGGTCAGCACCGGACCAGTAATGAGCTGCGTAAAAAAGGCGTATTTATCTCCGGCAGCGGCGTGCGCTCCATCTGGCAACGACATAACCTGGAGAACTTCCGTAAGCGGCTGAAGGCGCTTGAGGAAAAGGTTGCCAGAGAAGGCATTGTGCTTAGCGAAGCTCAAATCGTTGCGCTGGAGAAAAAGGCGCACGATGACGAAGCCTGCGGTGAAATCGAAACGGCTCACCCGGGTTATCTGGGGTCGCAGGACACCTTCTACGTTGGCAATCTGAAAGGGGTGGGCCGCATTTACCAGCAGACGTTCGTGGATACGTACTCGAAAATGGCTCACTGCAAGCTGTATACGAGTAAAACGCCAATCACTGCAGCGGACCTGCTTAATGATCGGGTACTGCCGTTCTATGAGGCCCAGGGGCTGCCGATGCTGAGAATACTGACGGACAGGGGCACCGAGTACTGCGGTAAAGTAGAGCAACATGATTATCAGCTGTATCTGGCCATCAACGATATAGACCATACGAAAACGAAGGCGATGTCCCCTCAGACGAACGGTATCTGCGAGCGCTTTCATAAAACCATTTTGCAGGAATTTTATCAGGTTACGTTCCGCAAGAAACTATATGCAGACCTGGAGAGCTTGCAAATGGATCTGGACAACTGGTTGTGGCATTACAATAATGAGCGAACTCATCAGGGTAAAATGTGCTGCGGGCGTACGCCAATGGCCACGTTACTTGATGGAAAACGGGTCTGGGCAGAAAAGAATCTGAACCAGATTTAATCTGACAGACACCTGTATAAATAACCGGTAACTGTCAGATCAGGTCTGAGCTAGTACACTTCTTCAGCCAGACCTGTTATAGTCATCACTGTATTACGGTCGATGCCGTTCTGCAGCATCGTGCGGGCAATCTTCAGGGTCGCGTCGCGCTCACCTTCAGAACGTCCTTTCTCGATGCCGCGTTGTTCACCACGTTGTTCGCCAAGCTGGATACCTTCAAGCCGTCCCTTCTCGAGACCCTTCTGTTCCAGTTTCTGTGCAATCGTCATAAAAATATCCTCATGTTGCGGTGACCGGCGCGCCAGTTCCTGCAGGAAGGCTTCGGGTCTGGCCGTATCTCCTATCTGCAGCATCCAGTTCATCAGCGTGACCAGCTGCTCCTCTGTAGTGTAACCCGCAATCAGCAGGGTGACCAGATGTTCAGTCAGCTCAGCCAGGTCCCGGGTTTGTGCGTGCTTGAGCATCAGCTCGAGCAGGGCCATCCGGCGGTGCTGCATGATTTCATCGTCACCGATGGCGCCGACATCGATGAGGGGAAAATCACCGGTATACAGTTTTCGTGCTGTTCCCGGGCTGGCAAACAGCTCCGTCCAGTTCAGTGTATATGGCCAGGGGCTGCCGCGTCCGTGGGAAAACAGCAGCGGAATAACCAGCGGCAGCTGCTCATGACCGGCATCCAGGTGTTTCTGCATGGCGGCAATGGAGTACCGCATGAGCCTGAATGCCATATGCCTGTCCGGACTGCTCTGGTGTTCAATGAGCGTATAAATGTATCCCTCACCATCAGTGGTCTTCAGGGAATACAGCACGTCGGCAAAATAGGTCCGCAGATTTTCCTCAATAAAGGAGCCTGACTCCAGCTGCAGGGTGGTCAGGTCGCACAGCTGCAGCAGCTCTGCGGGCAGATGCAGGGCCAGAAAATCGCGGGCGGTATCCGTATGAGTGAGGAAGGTTTTAAACAGCCCGTCGTGAGGGACCGGTGATTTCCCGCCCTTTCTTGTTCTGCCTGACATTCCGGGTCTCCGTTGGGTTAAGTGTGCTCATCCGGCTGTATTATACCGGAGCTGAGGTCATGGTACCTTCTGTTTCACCGGGGACCGTTCCGGGGTGGTCCGCCCCCCCTTTTTTACACTTTTCTGGTAGAGTCTTAGGACGTGGTGTAAATTCGGAAGGATGGTGAGAGCCATCGGCTTATCCGGTAAGGTAATGGTTATGAAGACATTATCCAAAAGGAACAAACCGATGGCTGACAACAGCATGGCATTCAGCAACACCCTGATGCAACTCGGCGGCGAGGACTTTCTGCGTGAACTCACCGAATTTATGCTCAACCGCATCATGGAAGCCGATGTCACCCAGCGCATCAATGCGGAGCCTCATGAGCGCAGCGACGAGCGCGAGACCTACCGCAACGGTTACCGTGACCGTCAGTACAACACCCGCCTCGGCACGCTGGACCTGCGCATCCCGAAGTTGCGGGAAGGCTCGTACTTCCCGTCCTTCCTCGAGGCCCGCAGGCTGTCGGAGAAGGCGCTCAACGCGGTTATCCAGGAGGCGTGGATAAATGGCGTCTCCACCCGCAAGGTCGACGCCCTGGTCCGGTCGATGGGAATGACCGGCATCTCCCGCAGCCAGGTGTCGTCCATCTGTCGCGGCATCGATGAACGCGTGCAGGCCTTCCTGCAGCGGCCACTGGAAGGAGAATGGCCTTACCTGTGGCTGGATGCGACCTACGTGAAGGGGCGCAAGAACGGCCGGGTGGTCAGCGTGGCCGTTATAATCGCCTGCGCGGTCAGCCTGGACGGTCGCCGGGAGATTATCGGGATGGGTATCGGCGAGTCAGAAGCCAAAGCGTTCTGGCTGGCCTTCCTGCTGAGCCTGAAGGAACGCGGCCTGGAAGGCGTGAAGCTGGTTATCTCCGACTCGCACAGCGGGCTGAAAGCGGCAATACAGCAGGTGTTCTGTGCCAGCTGGCAGCGCTGCCGGGTCCACTTCATGCGTAATGTGATGGGGCGCGTCAGCAGGGCGAACCAGTCAGTGGTGCGCGCGGCGCTGCAACAGGTGTTCGTGCAGACCGATGAGAAAAGTGCCCATGCGACCTGGCGTGAGGTCGCCGGCCAGCTGGAAAAAAGCGCGCCGGCAGTCACGGAGATGATGGACGAGGCGGAAGCAGACGTGCTGGGGTACTTCGCCTTCCCGAAAGCGCACCGGGTGAAAATCCACTCCACGAACACGCTGGAGCGTCTGAACAAAGAGGTGAAACGGCGTGCTGATGTGGTGGGCATCTTCCCTAACGAAGAGAGCATCATGCGGTTGCTGGGGGCGGTGCTGACAGAGCAGAATGAGGAATGGCTGCTGCAGAACCGTTATCTGCCACAACACACTATGGCGGAGATAGACCAGCCCACTGAAACTGAAGTAATCGAGGCGCTGCCACTCAGCGCATAACAGGCCCATTACCGGACCGGAAGACTGTAACTGAATTTACACCACCTTGACGGATTCGACCAATCTCAGGGGAAAAGCGAGTATTTTTAGTCATCCTTTTTACCTCTCTCAGGGAGTTTAGTCTCCAGGATTACCGGGGCGGTTCAGGTCCACGCCACCCAGCGCCAGGCAATGTACCCGAATGTCAGACACTGCAAGTTGTTCGACGGTTTTTCTTATATCCATCGCATTGCGGCCAAGGCGGTCAAGTTTGGTGACAATCAGTACATCACCATTTTCCATGCGATCAAGAAGCCTGATAAATCCCGGTCTTTCGCTGGCCGCGACTGACCCACTGATGTGGGCACTGTTGCAAAAATCTGCTGGTGATAAACTCATCTTCACCTTTTTGCTGACGGAGCAGCACATGAACCCATTCAAAGGCCGGCATTTTCAGCGCGACATCATCCTGTGGGCGGTACGCTGGTACTGTAAATACGGCATCAGTTATCGTGAACTGCAGGAGATGCTGGCCGAACGCGGTGTCAACGTTGATCATTCCACGATTTACCGCTGGGTTCAGCGTTATGCACCTGAAATAGAAAAACGGCTGCGCTGGTACTGGCGTAACCCTTCCGATCTGAACCCATGGCACATTGACGAAACGTACGTGAAGGTGAATGGCCGGTGGGCTTATCTTTACAGGGCCGTCGACAGCAGGGGGCACACCGTCGATTTTTATCTCTCCCCGCGCCGTAACAGTAAAGCTGCATACCGGTTCCTGGGTAAAATCCTCAACAACGTGAGGAAGTGGCAGATCCCGCCATTTATTAACACGGATAAGGCGCCCACCTACGGCCGCGCGCTTGCCCTGCTCAAACGCGAAGGCCGGTGTCCGTCAGACGTTGAACACCGACAGATTAAGTACCGCAATAACGTCATTGAATGCGATCACGGCAAGCTGAAAAGGATAATCGGTGCCACGCTGGGATTTAGGCTTACGCCACAATAAAGGGTATTGAAGTGATGCGTGCACTACGCAAAGGCCAGGCCTCGTCATTTTATTATGGAGATCCCCTGGGTGAGATGCGCCTGGTGAGCAGAGTGTTTGAAATATAGGCCTTTCAATAAAACTACAGGCTACCTTATCGCGAACTTTGCAACAGTGCCAATCAGAAAACGTTACCGTGAGGGACAGGAAGATCAGCTTGGTGCGCTTGGCCTGGTCACGAATGCGGTAGTGCTCTGGAACACGCTTTACATGCAGGAAGCGCTTTCACATCTCAGGATGGTGGGAGAAACGCCAGAGGATGAGCATATTTCCCGGCTGTCGCCTCTGAAGCACGGCCATATTAACATGCTGGGACATTACACCTTCACGCTACCGGAAGATATTCTGAAGGGAGAGTTGAGGTCATTAAATTTCAATTTAAACAATGAATTATCTCCTTAGCGTGGTTTTTTACATCATTGACCGTCAAACCCCTCAGTTGTGAACAGCAGCTTTGCAGGGCGCGGAATATACATGCAGCAGAGTATAAAACGGGGCTCATGGCATGCAAACCATCGGAATCGCGAAGCGATGACGCTCGCCCTGTAAGGGCGCTACGTTCTGTTTTTCCTTGTGCATTAATGCCATGGAGCTGAAAGACATTTTTTGCCAGATCGATACCGATAGTTGTAATCTTCATGATGGACGCTCCCGGTTATTAAATGGTCGTGTTTGACGCACTTCCATTTTGGCACACTGATGCCGTTTAAGTTGGGGGCGTCCATTCCATTAGAACCCTGCGGTGTCATTGTCTGGAATAAAATTCTTTTGGGATAGGATCTTAGTTCTGATTATTCGACCACATCACTCAGAGGCGACACGAAGGGTACGCATACCGACAAGGACGATCATCAGCATAACGAACCCCGCAACAATGGGTACGCCAAAGCCAGCCCGTGCGCCAAAGGTGTCGATGATTTGGCCAGAAAGTGCGCTGCCGAGTGCTACGCCAATGCTGATGCCGGTCGCCATCCACGTCAGTCCTTCGGTGAGTTTTGAAGATGGTATAATGATGGTGCCGAGGTTCATAACAACGATCATTGTTGGCGCGAAGGATAAGCTTGCTACAAAAACCATTCCCGTCATGATATACACGTCCGTTGAGAGAATGGGTAGTATCGTTGTTATTGCTGTGACCAGTATCCCAATCAGGAACTGCCTCTCAAGCGGTAAGGTAATGCTGAATGCGCCGAAAGCCAGGCCAGAGACCACAGAGCCGAGCGCGTAGACGGCAAGGATAAAACTGGCGGCAGTTGGCCAGTTTTGTGCGTTGGCGAAAGCCACGACAGCTACATCGATAGAACCGCCAATCACACCCATCGCCATCAGCGCGAGAAAAATGATACCAAGGCCGGGGATACGCAAGGTCGAGCTACCTATCCCTTTACCGCAGCTGACCACTTTCGGCTCCGTCTGCCGTTGTAAAAGAAAGGCGATCATTCCAATTACCAGTAACAGGATAGCAGTCAGAGGCCCTGCTTCGGCAAACACACTCGTGCTCAGGGCAATGGCCAGAACCGGGCCGACAATATAGGATAGCTCTGTCAGAGCGGTATCGAGGGAAAAGGCAGTGTGCAATAGCGGCTTGCCCCGGAAAAGCTCTGTCCAGCGCGCTCTTATCATGGCAGGCATGTTTGGCATCGTGCCTGCCAGTGCAGCAAGAATAAAAAGGAGTGGAACAGGAAGTTTCATATGAGCTGCAACCAGCAGCGCCAGCAACATAACAATAGTAAAGGTAGTTATAACTGGAAGAATCCTACTCTGTCCGTACTTGTCAACAAATGTTGACGCATGCGGGCTAATAACCGCGTTTGCTAACGTAAAGGTGGCTGAGACCGAGCCTGCCAGCCAAAAAAGCCCACGCTGCTCCGCCAGCATGGTAATGATTCCGATGCCGATCATCGCCTGTGGCAGACGCACAATAAAACTCGCGAACACCAATCCCATCACTCCGGGGGTTGTCAACATTTCGCGATAGTGATTGGCCATAATACCTCCAGTATTTATTCCGCGCCGGTTCAAATTTCGCTGTTCTGTCGATTTTGAGCATCTTGTAGATATACTCGATTAACTTGAAGTTGCATTTTTCAGCGTCTAGAAGTTGTCATTTAAACGCTGTGACAACGTCCCGGCGATTGCCGGTAATTTATCGCTGAAGAAGCTGTGTATTTTCTGTCTGAACTCTCTGGCTGATTTGAAGTATCGGTTATTTCTCAACGTTTCATTCATCACTTTCCACAACCTCTCTATTGGATTCAGATTCGGGCTGTATGGCGGTAAGTAATGAAGTTCTATGTTCAGCAGATAGGCCCATGTTTTTACCTGCTCTGTCCTGTGGTATCCGGCTCCGTCAAGGATGATATGAACCTTTTGTTTTATCGGGTACGTTTCACGGATAGCAATAAAGAACCGGGCGATATTATGACTGTTAATTTTGTCATATTCCCGGATGACCGTCCGACTGATATCATTCAGGTTCAGGGCTCCCATAAGGTTCAGGCGGGAGCGACTGCCGGTGGTTTCTACCGCATGGGCTTTTTTTTCCGGCAGGCATCCAGCCGTAAGCCAGTTTTGTCTCCTGCGTAGGATGCACGCCGTCAATGAACAGAACAGGCTCATCGTCTCCCGCTTCCTGCTTCAGTTTTTCGTAGGCTTCCACGAACACCTGTTGCGCTTCTGCGTTGTATTTATGCGGGACGCCAGCCGGTTTTCTGTAGCTGAAGCCGTTGCGATGCAGCCATTTATTCATGCCCGGAATGCTATAGCAGATCCCCCACCATTCATTAACCCGTCCGACGATTGCCTGCGTGGTGGGAAGAGGATTATTCGTCAGGAAGATGATGAGTTCCGAGCTCTGTTCTTCGCTAAGATGCCCGTCAGAGCCGCCATTTTCAGGCTTCAGTATTTCGCTATTGAGCCAGTTATGCAGGTGCCGACGGACTGTCGCTTCATCAATACGCTGAGATTGTGCAATCATGCGTATTGACCAGCTTTCAGCAGAAAGCTGCACGCAACGGATCCTGTCACAGGTCCGGCGATAACGACATTTGCGATGTTGTGCCTCAAGAGCACATTTCTGTTCAGGACTAAGTTCAACATTCATGCTGCCAGCATGATATCCTTTTCGACAAAATCAAGCAGTTTCAATGAGCACGGGTATATAAATCCACCCCGCAGCGAGCTGCGGGGTGGATTTACCACAGCCATATTGAATGAGTGATGACAAATTTTGCACTGGCGTTCCATATTACTAGTCGAATGGCACGCAAAATGCTCATCATTACTCACCATTCAGCTGCGACAGTACGCGATTAAATGCCTCAGCCAGATACTTACGATGGCTGACGTCAGTCATCATCGTTAGATGCCCCCCAGGAATGGGAACAGAATGAATATTTAAATCCGGTAATGTATCTTGCCATCCACCAACTATATCAATCTGTGGCAGATTAACGTTCTCGTGATCGGCCGCATAAAACTGATAGAAGGGGAGCTTAATCGGCAATCGAATTGGCTTATAGTCACTTGCTATTTGTGCAAAGTGATAAATTGCTCTCCATTTGTCCGTGTCCAGTACGAGATTAGCATTAGCATCATTGCGCCATAGACTCTGTACTTTTTTTACCAGTTCTTCAAATTCCGTGTCATCAATATCCCTGATTAAAATATCTAATTTATAATGCTCCGCCTCAGGAGTCTTTGCTTTCATTTGTGCAATAAAATCCTGCTTAATAGTCTGATTTTTGTAGGTTAAATAATGAGGCGCAGGTACATCAATAAGACCTAAAAAATCAACACGGGCATCTTTTTCCATAAGCGAACAGGCGATGGCGTAAGCGAGTATCCCGCCAGAAGAATACCCGGCGATTTTATAGGGACCGTCAGGCTGGATTGTCTGGATGACGGGAAGCATTCTCTCAGCCATAGTTTCCAGCGTGGGGGACGAAGAATCACCAACAGCCGACCACGGCAGCACATAGATTGGGTATCCTGCCCGGAGATATTGGGCCAGAGAAATAACATAAGAATAATCACCTAATCCTGAGGGAACAAAAAAGACAGGTGGTTCGGTGCCTCCAAGGCGTACCGGGATCGCCGCTTTTTGCGGCCCCAACGGGGCCTGTGCAATTTGCAAAGCAAAATTGGCCAACCGTGGATGTTCAAAAATTTCGTTCAATGAGCAATCAAAACCGCAGTTCCGGATCCTCTGCATCAACTGCAAGGCCATGAGTGAATGGCCACCGAGGGCGAAGAAATTGTCATGGCGACCGACCCGCTCAACCCCGAGCAACACGGCCCAGAGCGCCGCCAAAGTGGTCTCAGTCTCGCCTTGTGGCGCTTCATATGCTTCGTGAGCAAAGTCTTCGTCCACTGGAGCGGGTAATGCTCGCCGATCAAGCTTACCATTGGGGGTCAGGGGTAAACTATCCAGTCGCACAAAAGCAGACGGTATCATATAATCGGGCAGAAGCTCACTCAGGTAATCACGCAGTACCCCTGCTATCGTTAACCCCGCCGACATGGATACTTCATTTACCGATACATTTGATTGAATCACTATATAAGCGACCAGCCGCTTGTCATTATCTGCGCCTTGTGCCACCACAACCGCCTCGCGAACGGAAGGATGCTCTGCCAGTCTGGCCGCAATCTCATCCGGCTCAATCCGGAAACCACGGATTTTGACCTGGTCGTCATTGCGGCCTACGAACACCACATCCCCGTTTGGAAGATAACGGGCCAAATCTCCCGTTTTAAACATCCGAGCGTCAGGTACGCCAGCAAAGGGGTCGGGCAGGAAACGTTCTGCCGTCAGCTCGGGGCGGTTCATATAGCCGCGCGCAACACCTGCTCCTCCGATATACATTTCACCCACGGCCCCCAGCGGAACTGGCTGCCTACAGGCGTCCAGAAGGTAAATACGCGTATTTAAAATGGGACGGCCAATCGGAACCGGGTCAGGTTCATCAGAGATACAAGGATGGACGGTTGCCCAGACGGTCGTCTCAGTCGGGCCATATTCGTTAAAGATTTCCACAGAAGTCAGGGTTGATGTCGATTCCCTAATTAGCTTCGCAGGACATAACTCCCCTGCAACGATCACCTGACGTAGTTGACCATACCCATGCCGGGCAACCTGCGGCAATACCAACCGAGCGAGCGAAGGCACAAGCAGCAGGGATGTGATTTTATTTTCAATCAGGATGTTGCTAATAATATTTGGATCAACTGCTGCTTTACTGTCCGGTAAACATAAAGCCCCCCCTGTCGTCAGAGTCCCGAAAATACCGGCTACAGAACTGTCAAACGCCACAGAAGACAATAGCAAGAATCGAGCATCACACTTCGGCTTATAAACAGAAGTTCTCGCCAGTGTCGATGCTACTAATCCACGATGTTCGACCATAACCCCCTTCGGTTGTCCGGTTGAACCGGAGGTATAGATGATATAAGCAAGATTGCGGGGAGTTAGACTGCGAACCCGGGGATTAGTCTCAGACTCCGACACCGTGCCTGACCACGTCTCATTGGGGTCAAGCACGGTATAAGCCAGTAGCGACTCACCCAGCACATTGCGTCCTGCCGCATCGGCCAGCACCAGTGCCGGGGCAGCGTCGGCAAGAATGTAAGCAAGCCGTTCGCCTGGATAAGCCGGATCGAGCGGCACATAGGCCCCGCCCGCCTTTAAGATCGCCATGAGGCCAACAACCATGGCCGGAGAACGCGCAACACAGATGGCAACCCCCTGGTCGGGCCCCACGCCCATATTGATTAGTCGGTGCGCCAGCTGATTGGCCCTGGCATTGAGCTCACCATAACTGAGTGTCGCACCTTCGCAAATCAATGCCGTCGCTTCGGAGCTATGCGCTACTTGCTCCTCGAATAAGTGATGAATGCACAAATGACCCGGATAGGGCGCTTCTGCCGCGTTCCACGTGTTGATCAACAAAGTGCGCTCAGACGCAGGCAAAATGTCAAGCAGCTGTACTGGTCGGTCGGGCGAGTGCGTCAGGGTTTCTGCCAGACTTTCCAGCGCCCGCTCCATATAGCAACACACCCGATCGGGATCGATCGAAGTGACTACCTGTGCCGTCAGTTCAAGCGCCTGGCCAAAATCATCCACCGACATTGTGAACGGATAATTGGTCCGCTCCTGTTCACCCAGGAGTTCAATGCCTGTCATTTGATCCATTATCTGGTCGAGGTTGCCCTCGACCAATAAGTCATTATGGCGATAATTGAGCAACGCACTGAACAGTGGCATACCTGCCGCCACCCCACTGCATCTTTGCGCCAGCGCCAGTGAGGCATGTTCGTGAGCCAGCAACTCAGCCAATCGGTCGTGAGCTTCTTGTACACTCTTTGCAGTACCGTTAGTGCCGATGTCAAGCCGGATCGGCAGTGTATTGATGAATAGCCCCATAGCCCTGTCGGCCCCCTGGCCCGCTTGCATGCGACCAAACAGCACAGTACCAAACACCACATGCTCCTGGCCGCTGGTTCGCGCCAGTACCTGCGCAAAGGCCACATGACACAGACTCGCCAGACTCACATTCAACCGTCTCGACTGTGCTCGCAGCCGATTATTCAATTCGGTCGACACCATCCGACGGGCTTCTCCCACCTGCGCACCGTCCCGATGTACTTCTGCCAGCCCAAATGGCAGCGTCGGCTCGTCTATCCCCCCCAGCATAGTCTTAAAGAAACGTTCGTATTCATCCGCACTTGCTCCCAGACGCGCCTGAGCAATCAGGTTGCGGAAGGGCTCAGGTGGTGGCAGCATGTCGCCACTATTGGCAAAGAAAGCCAACACTTCTCTATAAAAAAGTTGCAATGAAGAAGCATCGTCAATCAAATGATGCCGCAACTGCAACAAAATGAAGCGTTCCTCGACAGGATCATGAGCAACAACAAATTGCAATACCGGTGCCTGCGTCAGATCAATGCGATACCGGCGTGGGTCAAATTGTTGGGAAAGCTGTTCGATAACAGGCCCATCTGCGGGGTCGAGAATAAGCTCGGTAACAGAGAGCGGGGCCTTTCGCCATACAACTTGTGCCGGGCTGGACAACCCCTCCCAGACAAAGGCGGTACGCAGGATGTCATTGCGATCAACAACCTGCTGAACTGCGCTTAAATAATGATCCAATGTTGTACGGTCAACAAAAGCCATTTGAGCAATCAGCAGATAAGGGTCACCTTCTTTCGCGAGTAGATGATGGAATAAGATACCGTCCTGCAAAGGCGAGAGCGCATAGATATCCTGGATGTTGGCCACTCCGCCAGGAACCTGGGACACAATATGATCGATTTCGGCTTGACTGAGTTCGATTAGCGGCAGCAGTTCAGGGGTAATTTGAACCAGGCCCGGCCCGATTAAATTTGGGGGAACCACCACCTCCTGGTGTAAGCCAAGCGTGCTGGCCAAAGCCGACAACACAGGAGTACGGAACAAATCACGGACGGCGAGATTCAGACCGAGACGTCGCAGCCGCTCAATCAACTGCACGCCCATAAGAGAATGACCGCCAAGAGCAAAGAAATTGTCATGGCGGCCAATCCGTTCCACACCAAGCAGCTCCGACCAGAGTGTCGCCATGAGTTCCTCATTCTTGCCTTGCGGCATCTCATAAGCCGCATGGGCAAAATCCTCTTCCTCGGGAGCAGGCAATGCCCGTCGATCAAGCTTGCCATTGGGTGTATGCGGTAAGTTTTCCAGCTGTACAAAGGCAGACGGCACCATGTAATCGGGGAGGAGCGCGCGCAGATAATCACGCAGCACTCCTGCAAGCGCCAGGCCCGTCTCATTACCCGTCGGGACATCTTTTCCCGAGATCCCGGGGCTGGCCACTATATACGCGACCAGCCGCCTGTCGGTACCAGCGCCTTGTGCCACCACAACCGCCTCACGAATACGCGGATGCTCCGCCAGTCTGGCTGCAATCTCACCCGGTTCAATCCGGAATCCGCGGATCTTGACCTGGTCGTCATTGCGGCCAGCAAATACCAGGTTCCCGTCCGGCAGATAACGGGCCAAATCACCTGACCTGAACATCCGCGCGTCAGGCCTGCCAGCGAAGGGATCGGGCAGGAAACGTTCCGCCGTCAGTTCGGGACGGTTCAGATAGCCGCGCGCAACGCCCGCACCCCCGATATACATCTCACCCACCGCCCCCAGCGGAACAGGCTGGCCATGCGCGTCCAGAAGATAAACCGTTAAATCCGGCAGACGTTTGCCAATCACGCTGCGGGCCTGTTGAATATCGGAAAAATCAAGGGGGTAATAGGTCACATGCACTGTGGTTTCCGTGATCCCGTACATGTTGACCAGTTGCGGCGCGGACTCACTCCGCACTGCATACCACTCGCGCAGGGTAGCCGGTTGTAGCGCTTCTCCGCCAAAGATGACATAGCGCAGCCGATCCGATGAGGGTTGTACATACTTCATCAAGGCCTGGAAGGCGCTCGGCGTCTGGTTGAGGACGGTGACGCCGTGCTTGCAGAGTAGCTGGTAGAACGCCTCCGGCGACCGGGCAACGGCATGCGGAACCAGCACCAGTTTGCTGCCATAACGCAGGGCTCCCCACAGTTCCCAGACCGAGAAGTCAAAGGCAAACGAGTGGAACAGGCACCAGACGTCACTGGCCTCAAAGCGATAGGCAGGGTGTGTCGTCTCAAACAGGCGCACAACCTGTGCATGTTCGACCATGACGCCTTTAGGCTGTCCGGTTGAACCCGAGGTATAGATGATATAGGCAAGGTTGTAGGGAGTGAGGCCGCGAACCCGGGGATTGGTCGCAGGCTCCTTATCTGCCGGGGTTTCATTGGGATCGAGGACGGTACAGGTCTGCAACGCTTCACCCAGCGCCCGCTGCCCGGCCGCATCGGCCAGCACCAGGACCGGAGCAGCATCAGCGAGAATGTAAGCAAGACGCTCCCCCGGATAGGCCGGATCGAGCGGCACATAGGCTCCGCCTGCCTTAAGGATCGCCACAAGACCCACCACCATGGCCGGAGAGCGCTCGACACAGATTGCCACCCGCTGTTCGGGGCCTACCCCCAGCCCGATGAGCCGGTGCGCCAGCCGGTTGGCCCTGGTATTGAGCTCGCCATAGCTGAGCGTCTCATCCTCAAAGATCAGCGCCGTTGTTTCAGGATTACGTGCTGCCTGCTCTTCGAATAAATGATGAATGCAACGTTGGGTCAGATGAGTTACATCCGGAGCGTTCCATGTTTTGAGCAATAAGGTACGCTCAGACCTGTCAAGAAGGCCTATTGCGGTAACCGCTTGCCCGGGATCCCTGAGCATCTCAGCGAGGACAGTTTTCAGATAGCCCACTTGCCGCTCAATTGTGGCAGTGTCGAACAGTGCCGTCGCATAACCGAGAGTGCCGATAACCCGATCGTCTACTTCGGCCAGGTTCAGCTCCAAATCGAACTTAGCTACATTATAATCTGAACGAACCGGGCAGACTTCAAGATCGGGTAAAGTCCATTCGCCAGCATCATAGTTCTGCCAGGCAAAGACCACCTGAAACAGTGGTGTATGGCTTAATCGTCTGGGCGGCTGCACAATTTCCACCACCTGCTCGAAAGGCAGATCCTGACGATCCTGGGCTTCGAGAGCCCTATCGCGCACCTGAGCAAACAGGTCTGCCGCGCTTGGATTATCGCTGAGATCCACCCGCAGCGCCAACGTATTGACAAAGAAGCCTATTAACGGTTCGACATCGCGATGGCCCCGGTTTGCACTCGGCACACCAATCACAATATCGTCCTGTCCTGACAGACGGGATAACACCACCGCCCAGGCCGTCAACAGCATCATGAACAGTGTCACGCCATGCTGTTCGCTCAGACGCTTGAGAGCGGCTGTCAACTCGCCATCCAGTTCGATCGCAACAGAAGCCCCTACAAAAGACTGCTGCTCAGGCCGTTCACGGTCTGTCGGCAGGTCCAGCAGGACCGGTGCATCAGCCAGGGTTTGCTTCCAATAAGCAGCCTGCTCCTCCAGACGTGCTCCCGATAACCATTTCCGCTGCCAGGCGGCATAATCCGAATACTGGATCGTAAGAGGTGGCAGTGGGTTGGGTTGGCCCTTGCTATACGCTGTATAAAGAGTACTTAGCTCTGGCAAAAGTATGCCTAATGACCAGCCATCTGAAATAATGTGGTGTTGCGTGAGTAAGAATACATGTTCGTCAGCAGATGAAGCGGGTAATTGTGTGGAACCGAACCGGACCAGACAAGCCCGGATTAACGGGCCTTTGGCGAGATCGAATGGAGCCCGCGACTCCTCGTCACAAAAGCGGACAAGCTCGGCCAGTGAATCACATCCCTTGTGTTGACTGTCATGCAACTCAATCCGGCGCAACGGTAATCCCTGGCAGGGAGCCAACAGCTCTACTTTGGGCTCCCCCTTGATATTGATAAAGATTGAGCGCAATGCTTCATGGCGACTCCACAAGGTATTGAGAGCCTGTTGCAACGCTGCCACATTCAGCTGGCCCCGCAACCGCAGAGCCAGGGGGATGTGATAAGCTTCACTGATTCCACTATCAAGCTGGGTCAGAAACCATAGCCGCTGCTGGGCAAAAGATAGCGGCAAAGGCTTATCCCGGGAGATTATACTGATCGGAACACGCGCTATAGAACCGGCGTTATGTTGAATTTTTTCAATCGCCAACGCCAGAGTCTTGAGCGTTGGTGCCGTGAATAAAGTTGCAAACGGCAATTCGATCCCAAAAGATGCAATGCGACTGGTCAGCCGCACGGCCAGGAGTGAATGGCCGCCGAGGGCAAAGAAATTGTCATCCCGACCAATCTGTTCCACCCCAAGTAGCTCCGACCAGATGTTAGCTATAAGAAGTTCTGTCTCTCCCAATGGCATCTCATAGTCGGCATGGGCAAAAGCGTTTCCTTGCGGAACAGGCAATGCCCTTGTATCAAGTTTACCATTGGGCGTCATGGGCAATCTGTCCAAAAGTACAAAGGCAGAAGGAACCATATAATCAGGTAACTGACTTGAAAGATTAGCTTTCAAATTTAGTATTAATTGACGGGAGCCATTTTCGCACACGGGGATATTGGTTAATCGAGATTTTTCTTTAACAAAAACAGGAGGGAGATAGACATCCGTCAGTAGATTTTCCGATTGCGGCAGAAACAGGATGTCAAGTTCGCCAAGTTTTCCATCCCCTGACCACGTTGCTATTACCTGATAGCCAAGTTTATTACCAAGAACATGAAAATCTTCAGGGTGGGGAAGCTCTTCAAGTGAAGCGTACGCTTCAACAACCGACACAATCGATGCATTATGTTGAAGCTTTTCCATGGCAGTAATTTCGTTAACCAAATGTGCGTTAGGCACGTTACAAAGACGTACATTTTTAGGTCTGTACTCAGTCAAATATTCTCTTAATTCACTAAGAACATTGATTTCTTTTCCCCAGTACACTTTAGGCAGTGTTGCCAAGGAATATACTGTAACAGGTCCTTTCCTTAGCAAAACATCGTATCGATAACGAGTCAGCTCATTCGTGCTTCTTCCCCGCTTAATCCGAATGTCAACGCCAACCAGTTCCTGAAAAAATCGCTGCAACCAAGCAAAGAAAGAAGGGTTGAAAACTAACTCCTTTTCTACATTAAGGCGACGTTCAACTTCACAGTGTAGTGAAGTGATATCTGTTGCAGCGTTAACTTTAGTTAGTTGTATATCAGTGGAAAAGCAGCGAAGCAATGGCAGACTGCGAATATCTCCAAGAAAGATAGTTCCTCCAGGGGATAATAAATTAAGAGAATGCTGTATCACCTCGATAAAATAATCGACGTTCGGGAAGTACTGCACTACTGAATTAATCACAATAGTATCAAAATAACCGATTGGGAAACCGTCAACTTGATGAGCTGGCTGGCAACGTAAAGTAACATGTTCTGCAAACACAGGCAGTCCAGCAATCTGGTCTAAAAGCTTACTGATGGCTATCTGAGAGATATCTGTTCCCCAATACGTTTGGCAACACGGAGCTATTTGGGACAATAGCAAACCAGTGCCCACCCCGATCTCAAGTACATGCTTAGGATTGAGTTCGATAATACGAGCAACCGTTTCGGCCCGCCATTCTTGCATTTGTTCCAATGGGATGGGTTGATTATCATAACTGCTGATCCAGCCGTGAAAATCCTCGCCAAAGGGGATATTTTGCGATCTACTATATTCTAGATTGTAAAGCTTTTGCCAATCGCCTACCTGTTTGAGCTCTCGCTCGATGTCTCGCGTTTGTGGGGACTCTCGACTCACTATATAAGCGACCAGCCGCTTGTCAGTATCTGGGCCTTGTGCCACCACAACCGCCTCACGAATACGCGGATGCTCCGCCAGTCTGGCTGCAATCTCACCCGGTTCAATCCGGAATCCGCGGATCTTGACCTGGTCGTCATTTCGGCCAGCAAATACCAGGTTCCCGTCCGGCAGATAACGGGCCAAATCACCTGACCTGAACATCCGCGCGTCAGGCCTGCCAGCGAAGGGATCGGGCAGGAAACGTTCCGCCGTCAGTTCAGGACGGTTCAGATAGCCGCGCGCAACGCCCGCGCCCCCGATATACATCTCACCCACCGCCCCCAGCGGAACAGGCTGGCCATGCGAGTCCAGAAGATACACCGTTAAATCCGGCAGACGTTTGCCAATCACGCTGCGGGTCTGTTGAATATCGGAGGAAGTCAGGGGGTAATAGGTCACATGCACAGTGGTTTCCGTGATCCCGTACATATTGACCAGTTGCGGCGCGGACTCACTCCGCACCGCATACCACTCGCGCAGGGTAGCCGGCTGTAGCGCTTCTCCGCCAAAGATGACATAGCGCAGCCGATCCGATGAGGGTTGTACATACTTCATCAAGGCCTGGAAGGCGCTCGGCGTCTGGTTGAGGACGGTGACGCCGTGCTTGCAGAGTAGCTGGTAAAACGCCTCTGGCGACCGGGCAACGGCATGCGGAACCAGCACCAGCTTGCTGCCATAACGCAGGGCTCCCCACAGTTCCCAGACCGAAAAGTCAAAGGCAAACGAGTGGAACAGGCACCAGACGTCACTGACCTCAAAGCGATAGGCAGGGTGTGTCGTCTCAAACAGGCGCACAACCTGTGCATGTTCGACCATGACGCCTTTAGGCTGTCCGGTTGAACCCGAGGTATAAATGATATAGGCAAGGTTGTAGGGAGTGAGGCTGCGAACCCGGGGATTGGTCGCAGGCTCCTTATCTGCCGGAGTGTCATTGGGATCGAGGACGGTACAGGTCTGCAACGCTTCACCCAGCGCCCGCTGCCCGGCCGCATCGGCCAGCACCAGGACCGGAGCAGCATCAGCGAGAATGTAAGCAAGACGCTCCCCCGGATAGGCCGGATCGAGCGGCACATAGGCTCCACCTGCCTTAAGGATCGCCACAAGACCCACCACCATGGCCGGAGAGCGCTCGACGCAGATTGCCACCCGCTGTTCGGGGCCTACCCCCAGCCCGATGAGCCGGTGCGCAAGCCGGTTGGCTCTGATATTGAGCTCGCCATAGCTGAGCGTCTCATCCTCAAAGATCAGCGCCGTTGTTTCAGGACTACGTGCCGCCTGCTCCTCGAATAAATGATGGATGCACTGATTAACCTTATAGGACGTCTTTATCGTGTTCCATGTTTTGAATAGCAATGTATTCTCAACCTGAGACAACAGATTGAGGCACGCCACGGGCAGAGTCTTATCGACATCAGCACTGCGTGTCAGCATCTGCAAATGCTCGCTGATCCTATTGATGGTTTCAGCATGTAATTGGTGCTCATCATAAATCCACCTAAAGCGTCCCTTTGGATCAATCTGTAACGTTAAAAGATCGCCAATGGCTTCTTGGTCATTTGGATCGTTGACAATGGCTACACCAATGCGCCATGGCCTGGGCTCTCTCAGCTCGGATATCTTCTGCAAAACCGGATGATGACTCGCTATATCACATAAAAAACTATCGTGACGGGATAGCTGTTCTACTTCTTCTACAGCTTGTTTAACGATGTTTGCAAAGGAGTCCTCCCATGAAATCTCGAATTCCATCGGCAAAACGGATGCCCAAAGGGATGCTATAGTTGTTTGTGTTGCACTATCTGGCCGACGCCAGCCTATTTGCAACCGGGAGTAGCCCAACAGGCGTGTCAAGTAAACAGCAAAAGCACCGAGTGCTATCCACTTTTCTTCCCTTACACCACTGTATTTAAGCGGTACATGCCACAAGCTTGTTACCCACTTCGGTACATTTTGACCTACTTGTTCTGACGTCGTTTCATATGGCAAATATAGTGGCAGCATGCGTGTCAGCCGCTCAAGCCAGAATATTTCATTTTCATTTTTCGGTATATTTGATTCAGTCTGTTCTTCACCTGAACGTGAAGCTTTGTTGACATAAAAATTATCATCCATAGCACCATCCTGCTCATTGTCGGGTAATAATCTGGTAAGGCTTTGTTGAATAAATCAGGGTTAGCCGACAGAATGGTCCTCTCTGCTACATCTGTTATGCGATCCTGACGCTCTCTGGCATACCCAACAACGTCATCTGGTTTAGCGCTTTGACCATCGCCATCACTTCACCCACCTGCGCGTCATAGTCCCGCAGGCTCAGATGGTCTATCGGCAAGGTTTTGATTCTGTACATCGCCGTTTACGCTATCGAACGCCGGTGGTAGCCCACTTTCTTTTTCCAGATGTAATTACTGCCGCTCAGATGCTGATTCGCCACCGCGTGGTTACGCTCATGGTGTTTGTCCGGCCAGTATTGCGCACCGCTTTGTGGCGGGATAAGCAGCCTGATTTTTTCCCTCAGTAACGCATCATGGCAGTAGCATGCGTCATAAGCGCCGTCTGATGAAGCTTCCCTGATATTCCGGTGGGTCTGGTTAATCAGCGCCGGCAGGGCTGAGCATCTGTCGTACCGCTCAGCAATAAACCGGCACAGATAATCCGTGCGTCGCACTGTCTACAGCCAGATGAAGCCTGCGCCACACCCTGCGTCTGTCGGCCCCTGTTGCCTGACTTTCCATTCGCCTTCGCCGAAAACTTTCAGACCGGTACTGTCAATGACCAGGTGTGATAATTGCCCCGGGTCGGCGTTTTGATATTGACAGTTTTTGCCCGCCGAACACTGACCAGAGAGTAGTCCGGGCAGCGCAATGACAGGTCCATGAGTTTATAAAGCGAGTCAACGAAGCCCTGTAAAGCCCGGAGCGAGAGGTTAAACACGCGTTTCATCATCAGGACCGTGGTGATGGCCATATCAGTGTAGTGAAGCGGTCGGCCACGACCTTCAGGCTGAGCCTTTTCATTCCATGCAGCAATAGTAGACTCATCAAGCCAGACCGTCAGTGAACCGCGCTGTTTGAGAGTCTTGTTGTTGGCGGACCTGTTGGTGATTTTAAATTTTTGCTTTGTCATAGGGACCCTATGTTGAAACAAATGTAGCGATCAGATCCGCTAATCACCTTAAAGTTCGATTTATTCAACAAATCCATCTACCATCTAGTAACATAGATATAGAGTAAATAGTGTGACGATTAGCCAAATTGACAGCTTTATTAACAGCCCGTAAATACTAACCCTGAAATAAGGGTCATGACTCAAATTTAGTGTTGTAGTATGCTTTGCTTTTTGGATTTCTGATGGCAAAGATTGATGTGGTATGCCCACGTTGTACCAGAACACAGAATGTCATTCGTAACGGGCATTCGGCTTCCGGTGCTCAGTTATATCGCTGTAAGCACTGCCTCAAAACCTTCCAGCTCAGTTACCTCTACAACGGGGCTAAACCTGACACACACAAAACCGTTATTGATATGGCGATGAATGGCTCCGGATGTCGGGATACCGCCAGAGTTCTCGGGATAAGCCTCAACACTGTTCTCAGGCATTTAAAAAACTCACGCCACTGAGCGTTACTCAGACTGTCCGGAATGGCGCAGAGGGCGATATCTGCTGCGAGGCCGATGAACAGTGCTCTTACGTGCGCTGCAAGGGCAATCCGCGCTGGTTGTTTTACGCGTATGACCGAATCAATAAGCGCGTTCTTGCCCATGTATTCGGGGTAGAGTCTTAGGGCGTGGTGTAAATTCAGCAGGATGGTGAGCGCCATCGGCTTATCCGGTAAAGTAATGGTTACGAAGACATTATCTTTAAAAGGAGTCAACCGATGGCTGACAACAGCATGACATTCAGCAACACCCTGATGCAACCTGGCGGCGAGGACTTCCTGCGTGAACTCACCGAATTTATGCTCAACCGCATCATGGAAGCCGATGTCACCCAGCGCATCAACGCGGAACCTCATGAGCGAACTGATGAGCGTGAGACTTACCGTAACGGCTACCGCGACCGTCAGTACAACACCCGCCTCGGCACGCTGGACCTGCGTATCCCGAAGCTCCGGGAAGGCTCGTACTTCCCGTCCTTCCTCGAGGCCCGCAGGCTGTCGGAGAAGGCGCTCAACGCGGTTATCCAGGAGGCGTGGATAAATGGCGTCTCCACCCGCAAGGTGGACGCCCTGGTCCGGTCGATGGGAATGACCGGCATCTCCCGCAGCCAGGTCTCGTCCATCTGCCGCGGTATCGATGAGCGCGTGCAGGCCTTCCTGCAGCGACCGCTGGAAGGCGAATGGCCTTACCTGTGGCTGGATGCGACCTACGTGAAGGTGCGCAAGAACGGCCGGGTGGTCAGCGTGGCGGTCATAATCGCCTGCGCGGTCAACTCGGACGGTCGCCGGGAGATTATCGGAATGGGCATCGGTGAGTCAGAAGCGAAAGCGTTCTGGTTAGCCTTCCTGCCGGGTCTGAAAGAGCGCGGTCTTGAGGGCGTAAAGCTGGTTATATCGGACTCGCACAGCGGGCTGAAAGCGGCGATACAGCAGGTGTTCTGTGCCAGCTGGCAGCGCTGCCGGGTCCACTTCATGCGTAATGTGATGGGGCGCGTCAGCAGGGCCAGCCAGTCGGTGGTTCGTGCCGCCCTGCAGCAGGTGTTCGTGCAGACAGAGGAGCAGAATGCCCATGCCACCTGGCGTGAGGTGGCAGGCCAGCTGGAAAAGAGCTTCCCGGCGGTCACGGAGATGATGGACGAGGCGGAAGCAGACGTGCTGGCGTACTTCGCCTTCCCGAAAGCGCACCGGGTGAAAATCCACTCGACTAACACGCTGGAGCGTCTGAACAAAGAGGTGAAACGGCGTGCTGATGTAGTGGGCATCTTCCCCAACGAAGAGAGCATCATGCGGCTGCTGGGTGCGGTGCTGACGGAGCAGAACGAGGAATGGCTGTTGCAGAACCGCTACCTGCCACAACACAGCATGGCGGAGATAGACCAGACTGGTGAAACCGAAGTAATCGAAGCGCTGCCGGTCAGCGTATAACAGGTCCATTACCGGACCGGAAGGCTGTAACTGAATTTACACCACCTTGACGGACTCGACCAAACTTCCTCTGCTCCTGCACGAGGCTTTGTCGTGACTTTATAAGCCCGGCGCTGACGGCATTCCAGTCCCTCTTCCTGCATGAGTTTCATCACCCGCCAGCGGCTGACTGTGACGCCTTCTTCACGAAGCTTTTTAACCAGAGTCCGGCCGCCGGCACTTTCTCTGCTGGCGGCAAACAGGGCTTTCAGTCTGACCCGGATACCGACATCGTCTGGGGAGGTGACAACAGGTCTTTTTTGCCACGCATACCAGGCTGAGGAACTGTGATCTGGTCAAGTTAAACAGGACACTTTTTTCTCAGCCATCTGTTCATATCGCACTGGCGATAAATACCCATTCGAAGCATGGTTTCTGTCAAGATTGTAATAACGCATATAGTCTGCAACATCACGTTTCATACCTGCCCGCGTCTGCTGCGGGATCAACAGCACCCATTCATGTTTCAAACTGCCCCAAAAACGCTCCATTACCGCGTTATCCCAGCAGGCGCCAACATCTCCCATGCTGCTTCTGAGTCCGTAACTGGTTAACTGCGTTTGGAAGCGCTTGCTGGTATACTGCGCTCCACGATCGGTATGGACGACCAGCCCTGTCGGTGGATTGCGCAGGTTGTAAGCCTGCATGAGAGCCCGGCAAACCAGCGACGATGTCATTCTCTTGTCAATGTGCCAACCGACGATCCGGCGGGAATATAAATCCATGATCGCAGCCAGGTACAACCAGCCTTCACCCGTTTTCAGATACGTAATATCACTCACCCATATCTGGTCCGGTCCGGGAGGATTGAAGTTCTGATTCAACAGATTTGGTGCAAAATCAGCCCCTTTCTTCGGTTTCGTTGTGACCTTCCAGGCACGGCGTTGCCGGCAGAGAAGTCCCTCTTCGCTCATGATTTTTCTAACGCGCCAACGACTTATGGTGACGCCTTCTTCACGGAGCTTTTTAACCAGCGTTCGGCTCCCGGCACTTTCCCGACTGGCAGAGAATAACGCCTTGAGCATCACCCTGACTGCGGTATCTTTCGACGGGCAGGCTATCGGCTTTTTTCGCCAGGCATACCATGCGGACGGGCTAATGCGCATCACGCGACAAAGCGTCCGTAGCCTGTAATTACCTGCGTTATCGAGGATAAACTGGTATCTCACGACATGTGCTTCGCAAAGAAGGCGCTCGCCTTTTTTAATATTTCCTTCTCAATGCGTAACTCTTTGTTTTCTAGACGTAGCCTTCGGAGTTCAGCTTGTTCATCTTCACTAAGCGGACTTTCATGGCGCTGGCGCGCGGCGGCGACCCAACTGCGCAATGTTTTGGCGCTGATCCCCAAAGAAGTTGCGGCACGCGCAATGGAGTAATTTTGCGTCAGCACCAGGGCCACCGTTTCCTTCTTAAATTCTGGCGTAAACTTTCGCTTCTGATTCACTAAACACCTCCATTTTGGATGTAAGTTTAGTGTCCTGATTATTCGACCACAGCACTGACCCGCATCACCCGGCAAAGCCGCCTGACACCGAACTCACCGGCAAGATCGCGGATAAACAAGTATCTCACGACATGTGCTTCGCAAAGAAGGCACTCGCCTTCTTTAAAATGTCCTTCTCAAGGCGTAACTCTTTGTTTTCTTTGCGCAGGCGTTTAAGTTCTGCCCGCTCATTCTCATTGAGTTCGCTTTCACTCTGCTGACGGGTGCCAACAACCCATCCCCTCAGCGTTCTGTCGCTGATCCCCAGCGACGCTGCGGCTTTGGCGATGGTATAACCCTGCTCACTGACCAGGGCCACGGCTTCCTTTTTAAACTCTGGGGTAAATGTTCTCTTTTTCATCACTAAACACCTCCGTTATGGATGTAAGTTTAGTGTCCGGTTTATTCGACCACATCACATGATTCTGGCACAATATTCGTAACCAGTAAGCGCATACCCTGAATCACTTAGAAGTGTAATTCTCAGGGTGCGAATGACTATACCTGGCACAGAAGCGGCCAGTCCAGTGGGCTGGCATCTCCGCTGTGAGCGGACCTTTCATTCATGGTGGCTATATGTTTTCATTGCGTTAAATACAACATTTCCGAAGCGCCTTGACTGGCAATACAGTAGAGCGTCAATGACTATCAAAAATCTATGGATCTAAACCTTCTTGGCTTTATGCCAGCACTACTCCCTGTTGCACTCTCCCCCGGAGCAAGCTTCACTCTTGTTATGAGCGGTGCTCTGGCAGGCGGTCACAAAGGACTGTTCCGGACTCTTGCCGGAACAGCTTTGGGCATTTATACCCACGCAGTTCTCATAGGGTTTGGTATTACCGCTGTGCTCATATCGTCTCCAGCAACTTTTGCTGTGTTGAAATTTTTCGGAACCGCCTATCTGCTTTGGTTAGGAGCGATGCTCATACGTAACGGCATAAGGGCAAACCCAGAAGGGTTTGCTGATACGAAGCATTCGGTGACTTTAAGAGAGGCCTGGATAGCGAATGTTTTGAATCCTAAAGCCATCATTTTCTATCTGACAGTCGTTTCGCAGTTCGCAGGGATACAGGGAGGTGTTTGCAACTATCTGACACTGGCATCAGTACATGTAGTCGTCATGAGCGTTTGGCTTTACGCTGTAAGCCAAATACTGATCTTTTCAGTAAAAAAAGCCAACCCATTAATGCTCAAAAGATACGTCAACATTGCGGGCGGGATGTTGCTAATTGCTTTTTCTCTGCACAGCCTGATCCCGTAATACATCACCTATATCGACAACGCCCGCTCTTGGCACATAGCAGACCGTACAGCTGAGAACTCAGGGTCATGACTGCCCAGTCTTTACTCTGAGTATGGTTTGCCGGGTAGTATTAAATTCCCGGGCAATGGCGCTGATACTGATCCCGGCGTTAATCCCTGCAATCACCGTAGTTTTCTGCTCTTCATTCAGCACTGAAGGACGTCCAAACCGCTTTCCGGATGCTTTTGCCCGCGCAATACCAGAGTGCGTACGCTCTAGCAGCAAATCCCGCTCAAACTCAGCCACGGCTGAAATCACCTGCATTGTCATTTTCCCTGCCGGACTGGTCAGGTCCACGCCACCCAGCGTCAGGCAATGTACCCGAATGTCAGACACTGCAAGTTGTTCGACGGTTTTTCTTATATCCATCGCATTGCGGCCAAGGCGGTCAAGTTTGGTGACAATCAGTACATCACCATTTTCCATGCGGTCAAGAAGCCTGATAAATCCCGGTCTTTCGCTGGCCGCGACTGACCCACTGATGTGTTCCTCAATTATTCGCTGGGGTCTGACAGCAAAACCGGCGGTTTCGATTTCTCTGCGCTGGTTCTCAGTTGTTTGCTCCAGAGTGGAGACCCGACAGTAAGCAAAAACACGTGACATAGGAAACTTTCCGTACGAAATGGATGTCCGAATTATAAGGTATGTACGAAATTAATTTTACTGACTTTCGGACACATTGTCAGACTGGTGTACGAAACCGACCGATTTCGGACATATTCTGTGAGGTATCATTGAACATCATCAAGCTGACAGCTTCAGGGGCTGTAACGGGGCCGGTCCCCTTCCCTGCTGTTCTGGTCTCTCCGGGCGTACTGTGCCATCACACAGGCGCATAATGGTTTACCGTGAGATGACGGATTAGCGGGCAACAGTGCTGATACTGGCCCCGCTTTGAGGCGTCCGGCTACTGTCTGCTGCTGTTCCCGGTTCAGCGCCGGAGGCGGCCAAATCGTTTACCAGTCTGCTCTGACAGACAGATTACCTTATTGACTGCATTCCCCCGGGAACGATATAACGATGACCGTCATATCGCAGGAGACTACGGCTGATATCTTTACCATTATCAATTGAGTCGCACTGACCCTCCTTGTTTGTAAAAGCCCCAGTTTTTTTCGTTCGGGTCGTGACCATGATGTTGGCAGCCCCATTATTTTTTTCCTTGTCAATGACGAGTGTGCGGCCTATGTCTTCGAAATGCCCATTGCAGTTGCCGTCCGTCTCACCTCCATACCTGGCAACCTCCAGACTTTTAAGCACAGGATGAAGTGAAGAGCCGTTCATATCAAACAACCATAGGCTTGTCTGTTCAAAAGGGTTTACGCTGGACGAGCCCTTTCTCGACATACGAAGACCAAAGGCCAGGCGATCATCAAACAACCGATAAGCTGCTGTGTCCAAATCAAGCTGGTTCAGACTAAAGGCGTCCTCATCAAGTATGTTCACGAGACGGAGGCGCGCGACAGGCTTAAAGTTGTCATGGTTCAGCACTGCGACTTCGATATCGCCAACCGCGCGGCCTTCGCCTTGTTCTTTCAGTAACGGCAAAGCGACAAGCAGAAACCTGGGATAAGCCGGCCATTGTCGGCAGATCATCGTATAGGGGTCGCCAAGATGGTGGTTAGCGGAAATCGTTACAGACGCGCTACCAACGGTATAATTAGATCCCGTTTTTTCAGCTCGGGGATACAGTGCTTTCAATATTTGCTCTGCTCCTGATCCACAGTCGTTATCATGATTAGAGGCATGGACAGGCTCTATGAAAAGGAGTGCGGCGGCAAGTACTGATAAGCTAATGCGGATTATCAAAGGCATATATTCCTTTTCATTAAAGATGCAGATCAAGAAATCTGAGGGTTGATCTGGTCAAGTTAAACAGGACACTTTTTTCTCAGCCATCTGTTCATATCGCACTGGCGATAAATACCCATTCGAAGCATGGTTTCTGTCAAGATTGTAATAACGCATATAGTCTGCAACATCACGTTTCATACCTGCCCGCGTCTGCTGCGGGATCAACAGCACCCATTCATGTTTCAAACTGCCCCAAAAACGCTCCATTACCGCGTTATCCCAGCAGGCGCCAACATCTCCCATGCTGCTTCTGAGTCCGTAACTGGTTAACTGCGTTTGGAAGCGCTTGCTGGTATACTGCGCTCCACGATCGGTATGGACGACCAGCCCTGTCGGTGGATTGCGCAGGTTGTAAGCCTGCATGAGAGCCCGGCAAACCAGCGACGATGTCATTCTCTTGTCAATGTGCCAACCGACGATCCGGCGGGAATATAAATCCATGATCGCAGCCAGGTACAACCAGCCTTCACCCGTTTTCAGATACGTAATATCACTCACCCATATCTGGTCCGGTCCGGGAGGATTGAAGTTCTGATTCAACAGATTTGGTGCAAAATCAGCCCCTTTCTTCGGTTTCGTTGTGACCTTCCAGGCACGGCGTTGCCGGCAGAGAAGTCCCTCTTCGCTCATGATTTTTCTAACGCGCCAACGACTTATGGTGACGCCTTCTTCACGGAGCTTTTTAACCAGCGTTCGGCTCCCGGCACTTTCCCGACTGGCAGAGAATAACGCCTTGAGCATCACCCTGACTGCGGTATCTTTCGACGGGCAGGCTATCGGCTTTTTTCGCCAGGCATACCATGCGGACGGGCTAATGCGCATCACGCGACAAAGCGTCCGTAGCCTGTAATTACCTGCGTTATCGAGGATAAACTGGTATCTCACGACATGTGCTTCGCAAAGAAGGCGCTCGCCTTTTTTAATATTTCCTTCTCAATGCGTAACTCTTTGTTTTCTAGACGTAGCCTTCGGAGTTCAGCTTGTTCATCTTCACTAAGCGGACTTTCATGGCGCTGGCGCGCGGCGGCGACCCAACTGCGCAATGTTTTGGCGCTGATCCCCAAAGAAGTTGCGGCACGCGCAATGGAGTAATTTTGCGTCAGCACCAGGGCCACCGTTTCCTTCTTAAATTCTGGCGTAAACTTTCGCTTCTGATTCACTAAACACCTCCATTTTGGATGTAAGTTTAGTGTCCTGATTATTCGACCACAGCAGGTTGTTTTTGGCTTTGTTTGTGTATTCTGGCGAACCTGGACGGTTATTCCGGGGGGATGTGAATTGTCGTGCCAGAGACATTATCAATATACCAGCCAGTAATATGGTGGCGATACTGATTTGAAAATGCTTTCAGTGTATTTTTTGCACGACCAGCATCCTGCTCTGATGTCGATGTCCGAAGATAACCGAAAACGAACATTTTTTTGCCTTGTGGTAACGTTTAAGTGGTATTGGTATTCATGGTATCACTTATGTGGTCACAATAATATGTGAAGTCCTGTTTATGGGTGGTATACATGAAGTATACCCAAATGTGACCGACTGACGCGCCCGCCTGGCTTGTTCAACCCCTCCCTTGCTTAGAAGCAAGTTCTGAGCAGACTCTCGGTTTTGTATAGCGATTTGGAAAAGCGTTTTATAAAAATAAAGACCATAAAAATGGTTTTACGGATACCAGATACCCCAATCCTGCCGTGCTGCCGTGCTGCCTGTTCTGGCGGATGTTGCCTGGCTGCGGGTGGATACCGGTCTCCTCACCATGAATGTCTTAAGTTTTTTATAGACCTTTATTAGATGTTTAAGTATACACTTTGGGTATTTAATGTATATACGTTGTGTTTTTTGTTGATTCCTGCTTTACAGCTGGTATAAACTCAATTGTATGCACTAAGTATGTTCTTTGAGTATTTATTGTATATACATTAGGTATCCATTATGAACACAAGGAGCATGCGGTGACTGTGATTAGTGTGGCTCATCCCAAAGGCGGTACAGGAAAGACAACATCTTCAGCTAATTTGATAGGGGAGATTAATCCGGCTGAGTCAGTCGATCTTGACCTATTGACTGGACTGTCGTTAATTCTCGGGCTTCGCCCGGAAGAAAAACACATTCCTGTTCGGGTTCCGTCTTCTGCTGAAGAACTACTTGACTTAATGACGGTTTATAAAGAAAGCGCCGATATTCTTTTCATTGATTGCGGGGGATTCGATTCTGACCTGACTCGTACAGCAGTTGCTTTTTCTGACTGTGTTCTGGTGCCGGCGAAAGACTCCTTGACTGAACGCATAGGATTGATGCACTTCGATCAGCTACTGGATGAAATTAGCGAAATAATGGGTACAGACATCATCGCCCATGTTTTCCTGTGCAAGGTGAACCCGAATAAGAAAAAATTCCCAAAACTTGAGGCTATCTTCCCATCATTGAAGCACCTTAGACTGATGCAAAGTAGACTTTCTTATCGGACAGAGTTTGAAGAGTCGCTGGAAAGTGGGGTGGGAATTACTGAGTCTCTTCATGGAAGAAGTACCGCAGGTGGTAAAGAAATCATTGCAATGGTGCAGGAAATTAATCGGCTGATTGTAGGAAAAAATGATAAATAAATGTCTAAAGAGTATCTGATGTATACTCATTGTGATTACTACAGGTATACTTAGTGTGTTTTTTGTATGTATAAGGAGTCTACAGTGTCTTCCAAGGTTAATCTTGCTACTCAGACTAAAAAACTACAGAGTCTGATGGGATCAGCTCGGCTAAAAACTACGGGGGCTCAATCTGAAGCAGATGCCCAACAGGGGGGGGCGAGTGAGGCCCTGGCTTCACCTGCGGCAGTTAATGCTGATTTAAAAAAGGCAAAGAACTTACGTGCTGTTCCGGTAACGTACTTTGATGCGCATGCTCGTCTAAAATCGAGCAGCAAAACTTCCCTGGATTTCAGCGCGTATATACTCGAAGCAATACGTGAAAAACTAGAGCGTGACGGCGCGTTATAATAAATAATTCGTATATCCATTGAATGTCTTTTGTATACTCGATGTGTGCATGTTGGGGGTGTGTTATGCATTCTTAAGGTATTCAAAAGATTTACAGTCGAGCTGTAGGTAGGTCTTTCCAGCTGGTAGTGTATGACGGCGATAGCATTTCCCTCTTCATCTGCCAGTCCGGGGCTATGCCTCGTCCCGCAAACCACACTTTCCCCAGCCCTGAGTGGTTAATACCGTCGAGAACCTTCATCAGCTGGCTGCTGTTGCTTCGGGGCTGAATATCATCGAACAGGTTAAGCTGCGAAACCCCTGTTGGCGTGAAATCATTGAGCATGCAACCCGCTTTTGCATAACGGTGGCCATCCACCCAAATCCGGTCCAGTGCCCTGGCGGCTGCGGCAATAATGTCACGGGTGTCCTGCGTGGGGGTCTGCCGCTTCTCGCTGGCCAGATTTCCATAATACGGTTCGCTCACAGCGAACGGTGACGTTTTCACAAAGACGGCGATATGCCTGCAGAACTGCCGCTCACCGCGCAGCTTTTCAGCCGCCCGCTCCGCGTACTGGCAGACCGCCTGGCGCATCGCGTCATATTCCGTGATGCGTTCACCAAAACTCCGGCTGCAGACAATCTGCTGTTTTGGGGGAGGGGCTTCTTCCAGCGAAATACAGGGCTCTCCGTTCAGCTCCCGGACCGTTCTCTCCAGCACCACGTTAAAGTTTTTTCTGATAAAGGCCGTATTCGCGCGCGCCAGCTGCAGCGCTGTGGTGATACCCATTGTGTTGAGTTTCTTCCCGATGCGGCGTCCGACGCCCCAGATTTCCTCCACCGGTTGCAGCGAGAGCAGTTTTTCCGTCCGGCGGGGATTTCCTGCCGTTAATGCCAGTACGCCGCCAAATTGCGGCCATTCTTTTGACGCCCACTGAGCCGATTTTGCCAGTGTTTTCGTGGGGCCCATCCCGACGCCGATGGTCAGCGCGGTATGGCGGAGAACATGCTCACGCAGCTGACGACCGAAATCCTCAAAGGCGATGCAGTTGTCGATACCGGCGACGTCGAGGAACATCTCATCAATACTGTACTGCTCCACGCGTGGTGACAGGTCCTCAAGACAGCGCATCACACGTTCTGACATACTGTGGTACAGCGAATAATTGCTGGAGAACACCGCCACGTTGTGCTTTTCCGCCAGCGCCTTCACCTTAAACCAGGGGGCGCCCATCGGGATTTTCAGCATTTTTGACTCTATGTTATTTGGAATTGACTATATTTCATACAACATATTCTGGTATCGAAAAGGGGGGGAAGCTGTGCAGAAGAAACTGCTGGATGCGCTGCCTTTCCTGGCGGCCGATCCTTCAGCTTGCCGGTGGATGTGCCTGCAGGAGGACCTGCTACGTGCTCCAAACACCATCGATGCCTATGCCCGTGCCGTCAATGACTGGCTCGCATTCTGCCACTCTGTTGCACTGACGGCTGCTGTCGCCGGACGTGATACGGTCGCACTCTATGTCCGCAGCCTGCATACCGGTCGCCAGCTGGCAGCTGCCACTATCCGCCACCGGCTGACGGTGGTGCGGCTTTACTGTGACTGGCTGTGCGAGGAGGGAGTGCGGGAGAAGAATCCCGTCAGGCGGGGTGTCTGGAAAAGCAGCGGAAGGGGAATACCGGGCATCGTGCCGGTGCAGCGGAGGATGCCGTGGATCCCCGATGATGAAGACTGGCTGCGTTTTCTGAGGGTGGCGGGCCAGGCTGACATCCGTACCCGCTTTATGCTGGCACTGGCTTACGACTGCGCGCTGCGCAGGGAAGAACTCTGTAAGTGATCTGGTCAAGTTAAACAGGACACTTTTTTCTCAGCCATCTGTTCATATCGCTCTGGCGATAAATACCCATTCGAAGCATGGTTTCTGTCAAGATTGTAATAACGCATATAGTCTGCAACATCACGTTTCATACCTGCCCGCGTCTGCTGCGGGATCAACAGCATCCATTCATGTTTCAAACTGCCCCAAAAACGCTCCATTACCGCGTTATCCCAGCAGGCGCCAACATCTCCCATGCTGCTTCTGAGTCCGTAACTGGTTAACAGCGTTTGGAAGCGCTTGCTGGTATACTGCGCTCCACGATCGGTATGGACGACCAGTCCTGTCGGTGGATTGCGCAGGTTGTAAGCCTGCATGAGAGCCCGGCAAACCAGCGACGATGTCATTCTCTTGTCAATGTGCCAACCGACGATCCGGCGGGAATATAAATCCATGATCGCAGCCAGGTACAACCAGCCTTCACCCGTTTTCAGATACGTAATATCACTCACCCATATCTGGTCCGGTCCGGGAGGATTGAAGTTCTGATTCAACAGATTTGGTGCAAAATCAGCCCCTTTCTTCGGTTTCGTTGTGACCTTCCAGGCACGGCGTTGCCGGCAGAGAAGTCCCTCTTCGCTCATGATTTTTCTAACGCGCCAACGACTTATGGTGACGCCTTCTTCACGGAGCTTTTTAACCAGCGTTCGGCTCCCGGCACTTTCCCGACTGGCAGAGAATAACGCCTTGAGCATCACCCTGACTGCGGTATCTTTCGACGGGCAGGCTATCGGCTTTTTTCGCCAGGCATACCATGCGGACGGGCTAATGCGCATCACGCGACAAAGCGTCCGTAGCCTGTAATTACCTGCGTTATCGAGGATAAACTGGTATCTCACGACATGTGCTTCGCAAAGAAGGCGCTCGCCTTTTTTAATATTTCCTTCTCAATGCGTAACTCTTTGTTTTCTAGACGTAGCCTTCGGAGTTCAGCTTGTTCATCTTCACTAAGCGGACTTTCATGGCGCTGGCGCGCGGCGGCGACCCAACTGCGCAATGTTTTGGCGCTGATCCCCAAAGAAGTTGCGGCACGCGCAATGGAGTAATTTTGCGTCAGCACCAGGGCCACCGTTTCCTTCTTAAATTCTGGCGTAAATTTTCGCTTCTGATTCACTAAACACCTCCATTTTGGATGTAAGTTTAGTGTCCTGATTATTCGACCACAGCACACCTCCATTTTGGATGTAAGTTTAGTGTCCTGATTATTCGACCACAGCGAAGGTTGCTACCGGCGATATCGATCCGGCCCGGCGGCTGCTCACTGTGCGTGCTGAAAACACCAAGAACCGCTGTGGCCGGGTGGTGCCTTATTCGCCGGTGACCGGTGAGCTCTATGCGGCCTGGCTGGCTGAGCGGCGTCAGCTCAGTGCATCCAGCGGTCCGCTTTTTCTGTCGCACTCACCGCGTAACCGGGCGGAACCCGTCAGCGGCTGGACATGGTCAAAGGTGGTGCGCCGCTTGGCCCTTGAGGCCGGTCAGCCACTCATCAGCACCCACACCTTCCGGCATCTCTGCCTGACGGAACTGGCCCGCGCCTGCTGGGATATCCATGAGATTGCCGCGTTTGCCGGTCACCGCCGTATCCAGTCAACGCTGCTGTATATTCATCTCAGCGCCCGCGACCTGAGTCACCGATTCAGCTGTACGGTGGCCTCACTGCATGCTGCCCGGCTCACGGCGCTGCAATACCGGGAACTCTCACCATGATGCGTTCTGAACAGACAGCGCCCTGTCCGGCAGAGGCGCTCATCCTTCCTGACCGCCTGTGGGACACCAGTCCTGAATTTTTATCAGGCGAGCTTGAGGCGATGGATATACTGGGGTTCCTTGGTCATTTCTGCAATAACACCCGCTAAGGAAAAGTGAAGTTTTTTGTATTGAAACGGTTAGTGCGAACGGGTCTGTATCGTTCAAGGGGGCGGTCAATTTCGTTCTACAGGTAGGATCAGTGGGAACAACTGAACGAGGATTTACGATTTCACGTTATTACTGGCAATACTCCACCTACCTTATGGTCAATACTCACCAATACAATCGTAATAGGTTCAGTGAGAGCGAAGCTACTAAATGCGACATTTAGACCCAATAAACGCCAAGGTGCAGGATGCACGACTTGATGCAGCCACCATAGCTGCTGCATTCAGAAATCACTCAACCATACGCACTCTGCCTAAGAGCTAAACGTCGCGACGCGATACTTAATCGGGCTGGCGGCTTGCGATTGCCATTTTTTTGCCAGAACAACATACAATACCGAAGACGATCAGTATCAATGTGATGATGTGGTATGTCCTGAGCGTGTTGCCAAGAAAGAGGATCCCCATGAGCCCACCGGAAACCGGTATCAGATGAGTATAAATTTCGCTGCGTGTTGTACCGATCAGTGAAACCCCTTTGCTCCAGAAAACATAGGATAACCACGACGGAAAGATGATCAGGTAAAGGATACCGGTAATCACTGAAGGGCTGGCAGTATAAATGATGCCATGATAACCGGGCGACAGTGCGGCGTGCAGACAGAACATAGGGATCAGGATGAGAGTACCAGTCAGTGAACTGAAAGCGACAAAAGACGTATTTTTCACCGATGTATTTTTGAGCCTCAAAAAAGCGCAGTAAAACGCCCAGCTCAGGGCGGAAATAATCGTCAGTACATCCCCCCAGCCAAATGCTTTCATACTGCCGTTACCGTTGGCACTGGAAAATGCAAGGTAGATTACGCCCGCCGTACTGGCAATTACACCGGCAACATTCCGGGCTGAGATCCGCTCATGGAAAATAAAGTAATTGATTAAGAGCACCATACAGGGAGTGCCAGAAATATAAATGGCGGCGTTGAGTGAGGTGGTGTACTGCAATCCGATATAAAGACTTAAGGGAAAACTGACCTGACCAAGAAATGAGAGTAGGGTATTGATGCCGAGGTTCTGTCTTAATGTGGAAAAATCACGGGAAAAGGTCTTCCAGTAAAACGCGAGCATCAGGAGTGTCGTTCCGGCCCAACGTATCAGGCTAAGTCCGTAAGGATCAACATGCTGAACCAGAATGTGCCCGACGACATAATTTCCTCCCCAGAAAATGGCAGCCAGAGTCAGTAGTAAATACGCCAAGTATCACCTCTTTTTTTCACAAAGACTGTCCCTGAAAGTATGAACCGGGAGCAGTCTTTTCAGACTATCGAATTCAACTTATGCATCAGTTGATCATAATAGCGCTCTGCTGTGCGTAACCTGAGCAAACTACCAATATAAAATTCTTTGCGTGTTTCCGGATATTTTTTAGCAATGACATCGATAACATTATAAAGCCAGTCATCACCGTGTTTGATATCAATAGTGATGTGCTCGGTATAATATTTTACATCCCTATCAATAAGCCCAAGACGGATACACCCTTTCACCAGCTTTTCGTATTGCGGGGGGTCAAGTACTTCCGTCATTGCCATGACGCCCAGTAATTTGTAGTAATGTTGGCGGTTGACGGAGCCAATCATGAATGCGTTGTGGCCTGCCAGTGCTTCAACACCGTACATATCTATATAGTGGTTTCCTGGCAATGCAATATTCTGTCGGGCAAGAACATCCTTATAGAGATTGACATGGGTAAATACCTTATCCCCATGGCCGATTTCATCCCAGAGGTTTTCACTGATGGTTCCCCTAGTTTCGGGTTGGGAACCAATCAATGTGTAGGCGACGAGGTCAAAAAAAATCAAATTTAATGCACTGTCGCTTTTAAAGAAGTAATAGAGTTGTTTCGTCGAGGCATCTTTTCCCAGAAATTCAAAAACCGGGTGATGAGATGCATTATGCGCGTGCCAGACTGATTTTAAATAATCTCCATAATGTTCCGCGATGTCGACTTCTGGTGGGATCACCAGACCAGCAAATTCACTCTCGAGCCATTTTTGTTCAATGGCATTTTTAATTTCAAGAATATCAGTATCATATTGCCTGGCAGCTGGCGTTGATAATGGGTAAGCAAGTACGCTTTGATAAATAAGAAAAAGAGCATGTTGAATAATTTTCTGATCGCTCGCAGAGTGGCGATCGTATGCATGCTCAAGTATAACACCGAGTTTTTCCTTCTCAGTGATGACACTGCTGTCTCCATTAATGTAGGCGAGCAAAGATTGGGTAAAACCATATGCATCATCAGTAAAAGCGGGTTCGATTCTCTGAAGATTAAACATGCTAATTCCCCTTATTGATAGACCACAATTATTTTGTGGTTATTCCCTAAGTAGTTAAGTGATCCAGATCACATTAACAAAGCATATTTTTTACTGATGTAGCCCCCTGAAACACCGGACAGTAGCTGTATCTCCAGATAAGAGATAGGCTTAAATATATGTCTAACAACCATGTTAATTTTGAGATGACCGGGATCCTGTTAGGGCAAGAAGCCCGTAAGCGTAAGACTCCGCAAGAGAAAATTGCCATCATCCAGCAAACAATGGAGCCGGGTATGAATGTCTCCCACGTTGCTCGTCTGCACGGTATTCAGCCCAGTCTGCTGTTTAAATGGAAGAAGCAATATCAGGAAGGTAGCCTCACCGCCGTTGCGGCCGGAGAGGAAGTGGTTCCGGCTTCGGAGCTGGCGACTGCACTCAAACAGGTCCGGGAACTACAGCGTCTCCTGGGTAAGAAGACGATGGAAGTTGAGATCCTCAAAGAAGCGGTGGAGTACGGCCAGTCGCGAAAATGGATAGCGCACGCGCCCTTGTTGCCAAAGGACGGGGAATAGCTCTGGTTAGTCGCACCATGAGCGTGTCGCGTGCGCAGTTATCACTGCGGGTGAGCCGCTCTGCCGACTGGCAGGACAGGCGCAGCAACCGGCGTAATGACGAAGCTGATGCAGAGATACTGTCGGAGATCCTCGGCATCATCAGCGACATGCCCAGCTACGGTTACCGGCGGGTGTGGGGTATCCTGCGTAAGCAACGCCGTGTAGAGGGACTTCCACCGGTGAACGCCAAACGGCTTTACAGGATAATGAGCGAGCATAACCTGCTGTTGTTGCGTGATAAACCAGAGCGTCCGAAGCGGGAGCATAAAGGCAAAATCGCGGTAGCGGAAAGCGATATGCGCTGGTGTTCAGACGGCTTCGAGTTCGGTTGTGACAACGGCGAGAAGCTTCGGGTGACGTTCGCACTGGACTGTTGCGACCGGGAGGCCATAGACTGGGCAGCGAGCACGGGAGGCTACGACAGTTCAACGGTACAGGATGTGATGCTGAGGTCAGTGGAAAGGCGCTTCGGTAGCACGCTGCCGGGTAAACCAGTGCAGTGGCTGACAGATAACGGTTCAGCGTACACCGCGCATGAAACGAAGAAGTTCGCGCGAGAACTGAATCTGGAGCCGTGTACAACAGCGGTGAGCAGCCCACAAAGTAACGGCATGGCCGAACGGTTCGTGAAAACGATGAAGGAAGATTACATCGCGTTCATGCCAAAACCAGATGTGGGAACAGCGCTACAGAACCTTGCAGCGGCGTTCAATCACTAGAATGAAAATCACCCGCACAGTGCGCTGGGATATCACTCTCCGAGAGAGTACCGGCGGCAGCGGGCATCGTTAACTTAAGATACAAAAGCTGTCCGGAGATGGCGGGTCAAGATCATAACAAATTTCACGAGGCCACTGTTATGTCAAAAAAAACATATCCCGGTATTATTACTCATTTAGTAATAACAATCGCTTTTATGGCGTGCTCCAGTGCATCAGAAGCAAGACAGTCATCGACAGTGACTGATAACGTTCACATGAACCCAAAATCACACACACTAAAAAAAATCAATCAGCAGAAGATAATCAATGAGCTGCACTTATTTTTCTCTGGCGACAGTTCCGTTCTGCAGGACCCTGAAACGGGCAGTTCGACAAAGGCAGTCAGTCGTATAATCTCCGGCTTTGAACAGGATCCGCCAAGATTCACATTGTTGCCTGATGGTGGGATAATCGCATGGGGCTGGCAGGAGGGACAGGCTTTTTTTCAATCCGTGGTGGTCTTCAACAATTCCGGTACCATTGTGATGGCTGGTCTTGCTGACAACATACCCCGGATTTATTCATGGCAAAGCGGTGCCAAGGTTAAAAACATACAAGAATATAATCAGTTACTTGATGAAAAGTCTGCATACTCCTCTCCTCCCAGGGCTATTTTTTACACCGTCAATCAGTCAGCCGCAGATAAGTACTACCCCCTTGTATCTCAATGGATTCAAGCCAGTCTTATGGGATTTAATACAAAATGTTCAACACCGGAACAATCAGCATCCTGCCAGCTGACGAAGGATATAGAGATACCTACATCAATCTACAGACGTGCATGCAAAAATGCGCCTTCCCCGCAATGTGCGCTGAAGAAACCATCCTTATCTGTCGCTCCATTTCCAGACACGGACGTATTTGAACAATAACTACCAGCCGAATGCCATAAGACACAACAGCGCCGGATTCACCGGACTGGAGTGATTGGGCCGGAGCGGAAGGTAATCGATTTGTCCGACCACCGGCGCTGAACCGGGAACTGCCGCAGACCGCAACCGGACTCCTCAAAGCAGGGCCAGTATCACGGGGCCGGTCCCCTTCCCTGCTGTTCTGGTCTCTCCGGGCGTACTACCCGGCAAACCATACTCAGAGTAAAGACTGGGCAGTCATGACCCTGAGTTCTCAGCTGTACGGTCTGCTATGTGCCAGATATAGTCATTCGCACCCTGAGAGTTACACTTTTAAGTGATTCAGGGTATGCGCTTACTGGTTACGAATATTGTGCCAGAATCATGTAATTTGATGATTGCCGCTTTGCTTTCGAGCCAGTAAGTGCTCCACGTTCGCTAACGAATACTCAGGGCATGCAGATAAACTGCTGACTATATTTCTTTCGAAGAGCGTGGAATGCATACCAATCCCAGATAAAAAGGAGTTGGTGAGTAAGCGTAAACCCAGTGCCGTATGTAGCCATTAAACCAGTACTGGTAACTTAGACGCCCACTTGTTACAGACGGACATCTAAGTATGGAATCCCAATACTGGCGAAAAGAACCCCGCAAGAATTATTCGAATGACTTCAAGCTCCGTATGGTTGAACTGGCTTCCCGTCCCGGCGCCTGCGTTGCTCAGATTGCCCGTGAAAACGGCGTTAATGATAACGTCATCTTCAAATGGCTGCGGCTCTGGCAGAATGAAGGCCGCATATCGCGCCGCCTTCCGGCTACCGTAGTGACTTCATCACTACCAACGATACTACCTGTTGAGGTTGTACCTGATCCGACTCCATCTGGCAGGATGAACACTGAGCCAGCTCAGTTCTCAGCGCTGAACGCCTCCTCCTGTTGCGTCGAGTTCCGCCACGGCAAAATGACGCTTGAGAACCCGTCACCGGAGTTGCTGGCCGTGCTGCTCCGCGAGCTGACCGGGAGAAGCCAATGATATCCCTCCCGTCAGGCACCCGTATCTGGCTGGTTGCTGGCGTCACGGATATGCGTAAATCGTTCAATGGACTGGGCGAGCTGGTACAGCATGCACTTGATGAAAATCCGTTCTCCGGGCACCTGTTTATCTTCCGTGGCCGCAAAGGTGACACCGTGAAGATCCTCTGGGCTGATGCTGACGGTCTGTGCCTGTTTACCAAACGGCTGGAGGAAGGCCAGTTCATCTGGCCTGCTGTACGCGAGGGTAAAATCGCCATCACCCGCTCACAACTCGCCATGCTCCTCGATAAGCTGGACTGGCGTCAGCCAAAAACAGCCCGACTTAACTCACTGACAATGTTGTAAAAAGAGCATGACCGCATTATAAATGAGGTCATGAGTCAGGACTATATCGCCCGTATCGCCGCGCTGGAAGACGCGCTTCGCCAGAAAGACAGTCGGCTCAGCCTCGTTGCAGAGACTGAGTCGTTCCTGCGTTCTGCGCTGGCCCGCGCAGAAGAGAAAATAGAGAACGAAGAGCGCGAAATAGAGCATCTGCGGGCACAGATAGAAAAACTACGGCGGATGCTGTTCGGTACCCGCTCCGAAAAACTTCGCCGACAGGTTGAAGACGCCGAAGCCCTGCTGAAACAGCAGGAGCAGCAAAGCGATCGTTACAACGGCCGGGATAACGATCAGCAGGTTCCGCGTCAGCTTCGACAGTCGCGCCATCGCCGTCCTCTGCCTGACCATCTTCCACGCGAAATAAACAGGCTGGAGCCCGCCGAAACCTGCTGTCCGGACTGCGGCAGCGATATGGCATACCTCAGAGAAGTCAGCGCAGAGCAACTGGAGCTGGTCTCCAGCGCTCTGAAAGTGATCCGCACGGTCAGGGTGAAAAAGGCCTGCACCCGATGCGACTGCATCGTTGAAGCGCCTGCGCCATCACGCCCTATCGATCGGGGTATCGCCGGTCCGGGTCTGCTGGCCCGGGTGTTAACGGCCAAATACTGTGAACACCTGCCGCTATATCGCCAGTGCGAAATCTTTGCCCGTCAGGGCGTGGATCTGAGCCGGGCTCTGCTCTCCAACTGGGTGGATGCCTGTTGCCGGTTGATGGTCCCGCTGGATGAGGCTCTTTACCGCTACGTGATGGACTGCCGCAAACTGCATACGGATGACACTCCGGTGCCGGTACTGGCACCGGGCAGAAAGAAGACGAAAACCGGGCGCATCTGGACGTACGTTCGCAATGACCGGAACGCGGGGTCGTCAGACCCGCCCGCAGCGTGGTTCGCCTTCTCGCCGGATCGGCAGGGGAAACATCCTCAACAACATCTTCGCCATTACCATGGCGTTCTGCAGGCCGATGCCTTCGCTGGTTACGACAGGTTGTTCAGTGCAGAGCGTGACGGCGGCCCGCTAACAGAAGCAGCCTGCTGGGCTCACGCGCGCCGAAAAATCCACGACGTCTATATAAGTACTCAGACGGTCACAGCAGAGGAAGCCCTGAAACGTATCGGTGAACTGTACGCGGTAGAAGAGGAAATACGCGGCCTCCCGGCAACTGAGCGGCTGGCAGCCAGGCAGTCCCGGAGTAAGCCGCTGCTGGCATCCCTGCATGTGTGGTTGGAGGAGAAAAGCGCAACGCTGTCGAAAAAATCCCGGCTGGGGGAGGCGTTCGCATATGCCCTGAACCAGTGGGATGCGCTGTGCTACTACTGCGATGATGGCCTGGCAGAGCCTGATAACAACGTGGCAGAACGCGCGCTGCGAGCTGTCTGCCTTGGCAAGAAAAATTATATCTTCTTCGGGAGCGATCACGGTGGTGAGCGTGGAGCCCTGCTGTACGGTCTGATCGGTACGTGCAGGCTGAATGGCATCGACCCGGAGGCTTACCTACGCCATATCCTGAGCGTTCTGCCGGAGTGGCCCAGCAACAAAGTGGCTGAACTTCTGCCCTGGAACGTGGATCTCACCAATAAATAGCCGTCAATACGGCACTCGCTGAACGCTTACTCACCATAAGTCGTTGGCGCGTTAGAAAAATCATGAGCGAAGAGGGACTTCTCTGCCGGCAACGCCGTGCCTGGAAGGTCACAACGAAACCGAAGAAAGGGGCTGATTTTGCACCAAATCTGTTGAATCAGAACTTCAATCCTCCCGGACCGGACCAGATATGGGTGAGTGATATTACGTATCTGAAAACGGGTGAAGGCTGGTTGTACCTGGCTGCGATCATGGATTTATATTCCCGCCGGATCGTCGGTTGGCACATTGACAAGAGAATGACATCGTCGCTGGTTTGCCGGGCTCTCATGCAGGCTTACAACCTGCGCAATCCACCGACAGGGCTGGTCGTCCATACCGATCGTGGAGCGCAGTATACCAGCAAGCGCTTCCAAACGCAGTTAACCAGTTACGGACTCAGAAGCAGCATGGGAGATGTTGGCGCCTGCTGGGATAACGCGGTAATGGAGCGTTTTTGGGGCAGTTTGAAACATGAATGGGTGCTGTTGATCCCGCAGCAGACGCGGGCAGGTATGAAACGTGATGTTGCAGACTATATGCGTTATTACAATCTTGACAGAAACCATGCTTCGAATGGGTATTTATCGCCAGAGCGATATGAACAGATGGCTGAGAAAAAAGTGTCCTGTTTAACTTGACCAGATCAAATTTATAAGGTTCGTCAGACGCGGAACTCATCGAGGCGCGGGTGAACAGCCCATTCAGACGCCGGATAGATTCATGCAAGCCACAATATCTTCAGCATCAGTGTTGCAAAAACGGGAGTGACCATAGATTCCTAACCATCAAGCGGCTGGCACGCAAAACAATATGTTTTTCACGTTCCATCGAATTGCACGAAAAAGTCATCGGCTCATTCATCGAGAAATACATGCTCTACTAATTGGAGACATTACCGAATGGCTGATTAAGGTCGCTCAATTTATAAGGTTCGTCAGGCGCGGAACTCATCGGGGCGCGGGCATACACAACCCATTCAGACGCCGGATAGATTCATGCAAGCCAACAATATTTTCAGTATCGGTATTGCAAAAACGGGAGTGACCATAGATTCCTAACCATCAAGCAACAAACCCTAGCGCAACAAGCCATACTCCCCACGTTATTGTCGCCACAATTAGCATTCGCCGAAGTTGTTTTATCGCCCTATGCTGGCGTTCTACCAGACTCAATTGCTTTAATCTTTCCCGTTGCCAGATAAAATTCAGTGCATCCCCCGCTTGGGTATTGTTGTCCACAGATATCAGTGCGAAATAGCGTCCATCCAACCACAGTCGCCAGCAGCCAAACCAGACGATGGCGCACAATAGTGCTACTGCAGCGCGGATAGCACCAGGTGAGGCGGCAAATAACACCCAAGTTATCGGCGGGAAAGTAAAGAGCAGCAGAAACCGCCAACTGCTCAGAGTGCGTAGCAACAGGCTCATCTGCAAATGTTCACCGTCGATTATGCTGTCCGTTTCGTTTTCCATTTATTCAGCTGCTTGGTATGTTCCGCAGTAAAAACCACCGCCGGGCGCGCTGCACGTACAATGGCAATCGCCTGGGCTACAGTCAAGTCCGGGTCACGCTGCACTAACCAGGCGGCGGCAACCAGCGCGCTGCGGGAAAGCCCTAGCGCGCAATGAAGCAAAACACTTCCCTGCGTGGTGCGCAATTGTTCCAGCTCGCAAACCGCCCGCTGCAGAGCGCTGTCATCTGGATCTACCAAATCCAACATCGGCACACATCGATATGCAACATTATCGACCACCGATGAACGTGAGAATTCACTGGTCAGATCCAGTACCGCACGCTGTTCGAGTCGCCCTCTCGGGTAGGCACCTAAATACACCCCCTCCATCAGGATGCTAACCGCAGGGAGATGGCGAGTGTACAGGCGCATTGAAAGCCACATCCCGGCTCGCCAGGGTAGCAACAGCAGCCATGCCGCCGGTGTTAACCGCCCCTGCTCATCTTTCTGCAATGCGTCGACGCCAGCCGCACCATAAGCCAGTGCGACAAGGGTCAACGCCAGAGCGGGCCACCAGAACCATGAGGTCAGGAACGTGCCGGCCAGGCACATTAACGCACCGCAGCAATAGTATCCGGCGAGTTTGCGCCGCTTACCGTAGGCCATTCGCCAGCGCCACGTTCCGGTTTGGGGGATTAACCAGTCGATAACCAACCCTACAGCCAACCCCGTCATAACATCGATAACATGATGCTGCCAGGTGGTCAAAACCGACGCTGCGATAACCAGGAACCAGCCAGTGCTCAGTTTCTGCCAGAAACCAGAAAAATGGCGATGAAAATGCCGCCACAGCAGCCAGCATAAAATAATGTGCAGGGACGGCGACTGGTTGTACGGCAAATCAAATTGTTCGAGTTGCCCGAACAACCAACTTGCCAGACCGGTCATTTCCGGACGGATAAAGGTAAAACGCAGCGGAAACAGTAAAAAACCGGCGCAAGCAATAAGAGAAGCCAACACCAGCCGACAGACCAGACGCCGCTGCTCATTCAGTGAAGAGCAGATAAACAGCGATAAGCCGTAAAGCAGATCCAGGCTCCAGTAGGGAATAATCGTCAGCGGTATAAATGGGATCCGCTGCTCCCAGCTAAACACCAGGCTGCCAATGTTTTCTCGCCCGGCGGTAAATTGATTCGCCATGCCATAAGTGAGGAAGAAAAACGGGGCCAGCATGAAAAGCCAGCTAATACCCTGAATAATCACCGCATGCCGTGTTGTCATGGTTGACGTCGTACCGCCATGGAGACAGTGAAGATGCCCATTTCATCAATCAGCTGCGCGCACTTATCAAAACCGGCGTCACGGACCAGCGCGTCCATCTCACCCTGAGTACGTACGCGCATGACCCAAGCTTTGCCATCTTTATGGCTGGTTAGCGACCAGGCGATGGTTTTTAACTGCGGGTGCCAGGGCTGACCGGTGTAAATCAGGATACCTCCCGGTTCAATCGCCTCAGCCAGCCCGGCAAGCGAATCTCGTACCGGCCCGTTTTCCGGGAACAGTTCATACAGACCGGACACGATCCCCAGCGTCGGACGCGGTTCCAGAGCCGCCAGCTCATCGCGATTAAAGGCATCACCCTGCTCAAATCGCGCACGGCCCGTCATACCGCGAGAAGCAATCATCTCCTGACCTTTCGCCACGTTTAATTCGCTGTAATCGCGCAGAAGGATCTCGCTCACTGCCGCTTCGCCTTCCAGGGCATCAAGCACATAGCGTCCGTGTCCGGCGGCGATATCCACGACCCGTACCGCGTTGCCCTGCTCTGTTAACCGTGCAGCAGCCAGTTGAATTAACATCTGCAGATGAATTTTACGCTGGCGGATCCCCTTCCAGCCTACGCTATTCAGGTAGTTTTTATCAATGAGACGCCCCAAGGCGCTGCTGCCCTGAGGCTGATTGCGATAAACGTAGTCCAGGGTACTGCCGGAATCGAAACCGGTCTCAAATCCCAGACGCACCCCCATGGACTGCGTGCCTAGCAATTTCATCGCGTAGCGCAAACTGCGGTGAGACAGATCATCCAGCGAATACGGCGCAGGGCCGCCGTTCAACATGCGCCAGGTATCGGCGCCGGGGCTCCAGCGATCTTCGTGGCTGTAATCAAAACGCTGCACGGGCCGGGCATACAAGGTATCAATAAAACAGCGCATCTTATCGAATGCTATGAGCCGCTCTTTTTCGCCTAAGGTGTCATGAAAAAAACCCGGCAGCACATGCAGCTCTTTCTGCGGATTACGCAGGCGCTGGTAAAAATCAATCTGCGGCTGGCGGTGTACGACGTAATCTTCTCCGGAAACCAACAACTGCACAGGTAGCGTAATGGCGCTGGCATCGCTGACGATCCGTTCAGCCATTTTGTAGAGTTCGAGCAGAATATTCACCGCAATCGGCCGGGTAATCAACGGATCCTTCTTGAAGCTCACCACCCGCTCGGGGTCGTGCGTCAGATACTTGCCTTTCACATACGAGTTAACGAAGAAAAGGCCACGCAGATGGTACATCAACCCCAGCCCCTGGCGGGCAAACGGTACATACAATTTAACCTTAAACGCAGGTGACGCCAGCACCAGGCCACGAATGTCCGGGGCATAATCATGCACCCAGATTGCCGCCAGAACCGCCCCGACGCTTTGCGCCACGACGACTAGATCCGTCATCCCGGCCTGGCTATCAGCGGCGGCGAAACGCACAAACTCGTCGACATCCAGCACCGAACGAGCAAGCGAAGGACTGGAACCGCGCTGACCCGGTGAGCGACCATGACCTCGGGCATCCCAGGCATAAAACGCGGTATCCGGCATCGCCAGTTCATCAACAATGTGTTGCAAACGCCCGGAGTGCTCATGCCCACGATGAAACAGAACCATCACTTTTGGCGTTGAGCTGGCTTCTGGTGCAGGCCAGTGGCGATAAAAAAGTTCTGTATTATCACTGGTCAAAAAATGCCGTTCGTCGGGTATGCGGGAGTTAGTCATGGGGATGATTTCCTTGCGTGGGTTGTAAAAGCGCCGTCAGTCTTTGCTCCAGGTCGTCCATAAACGTTTTCTTCTCCGGATGCGTACTCAGCGCATCGCCAATATTGACATCAATAAACAGCGGCAAAGGGATACGACTACCTTTCGCCATCACACGCTCCGTACCGCGCAACCCAACGGGGATAATGGGCACCTCCGGCATACGCTGATTCAAATGCCACACTCCGGACTTCAATGGTGCAAGGACGCCGGGCTCACCGCGCGTCCCTTCCGGAAACAGGATCAGTGTTTTACCTTCACGCAGCGCCTGTTCACATTGCGCCAGCGGATCGGCGTCACCGCCCTTTCTTGAAATCGGAATGATGTTAAGGATATTCAGCGCAAACCAGGCCATGCGTTTATCACGCAGAAAATAATCGGCGGCGGCAACCGGATGAATAGAAGCCTGGTAACGCACCGGGAAGAGCGAAAGAAGGGCGAACACATCCATATGGCTGTTGTGATTTGCCACGATTATCGAAGGACCATCCTTCGGCAGGCGCTCGCGGTGGCGGACGCGCAGCCCAAGCCACAGCCAGATGACCGGCCAGACGATACACAGCGTAAACAAGGTACGGAGCAGTCGTGTCATCATAGGTTAGTAGCAGAAATAGCGAACAAAATGGAAGAAGACCGGCGCGGTAAAAATCAACGAGTCCAGCCGATCAAGAATGCCACCGTGGCCGGGCAGCAGCGTACCGCTGTCTTTGACGCCGATATCACGTTTGATCGCCGACATCACCACGTCGCCACAAAACCCCGTAACGCCGATAATGCCCCCGGACAACAGCGCAATCGGCCAACTTAACGGCGTAAGCAGTGGCCCCAATATTGTCGCCGCCAGCGCCGTTGTCGCTACCCCACCCAGCAGTCCCGCCAGGGTTTTGTTCGGGCTGACCTTCGGTATCACTTTGATGCGACCGAGCGACTTGCCCCACAGGTATTGCGCAATGTCGTTAAATTCGGTCAGGCCGACCAAAAACAGCACCAACAGCGCACCGGTTTGCATTCCATCCGTCGGTAACACCAGTAAAAACGCGACATGACTGAAAGCAAACACGGTGGTCATCAGACTCCAGTGCAGCTGGGAAGCGGTACGCAAAAAGCCCTGTGTATCCCCCACAATCACCATCCGTGCCGGTAAAAACAGGAACACATAAATAGGGATAAACACCACAAACATGCCGTACCAGCCGATACCTATCAGCCAGTAATTAAGGGGAATAGCAATAAACATCCACAACAGCGGCATGCGGTCGGACTGGCGGGAAGGCACCAGCGTCAGAAACTCTTTTAACGCCATAAAGCTGACCAGCGCAAAGAACGTCAGTGCCAGCCAGTTCGGGCTGAGTAACGCCAGAGAAAACAGGACGATGATCACCCACCAGGTGCGAATACGTAATGTCAGTTCGCGCCAGTCTTTAGCCGGATGCAGCCACACCAGCAACCCGTTGATCACAGTGGCAATCAGCAGCAGGGCAAAAATAGCGGCCAGTGATTTTTCAAGTAGCGTCATTTCACTCCCTCCTCACTCAATGCCCTGCGACAACGGTTAACAACCGTCCATAACAACAACAGTGTTGCCACACCCCATACAGCATTATTCCAGGCGACAAGCCGCGGGCAGACCGACAGCGCCAGCCCCCACGCACCAAAGACCAGCGCCCTGTCGCTTTTGCCCAGCGGACCGGCATAGCTGCGCACGCCGTTAATGGTTTGTGCCAGCACGCCACAAAACTCGGTCATCAGCGCACAAAACACCATGCTCAACACTAGCGGTACACTGCTTTGCGGGAGCAGCATAAAGGGCAGATAAAGCGCGATGTCGGAAATCACATCCCCCGTCTCATTGAGGATGGCCCCCATTCGCGATGTCTGGTTGCATTCACGCGCCAGCATGCCATCCAGCGCATTGAGCGCCATCCGTATAAACAACACCACGGGCAGAAGGACGAATAATCCGGGCTGAGGATGAATGATGAGCGCCGCGCCCGTGATAAGGGAAAGCACCATCGCGGACAGTGTAACGTGATTAGCGGTGACGCCGCGCCTGTTCAGCCAGAACATCAGCGGTCTTAACAGTGCCTGAAACGCGGGCTTTATCTGGTAAAGGGTCATCATCACTCCTTGATAAGAATATTTAACGGATTTGAGCCTGACCTTCTATTGGGTTCTGTCACTGACACACTGAAAGCGAATACAGTTACAGGCGCCGGAGTCCTGTGCCTGCTGCGCCGCTAAAGGCGACTGACTGGTATTGCGGGAGGTCAGGGAGCCAGTACCTGTGCTGGTAGACTGCGTGGCTGAACCGTAAACATCGTGTTCTGGAACGGTACAGCACTCTGTCACCTGTGGCAGCATACGCTTTGCCTCCTTCTGCCTCAGTCCTGTGCCAAGGCAAGGATTTCAAAATATACGTTACATTTGCAGCATGATGCCTTATCGCCGGTCCAGGGTATTGATTTACTTCCTTCGAACCAGGACGCAGTCGCTGAAATAATTTCGCCGTAACTTGTTTTATCACTAAGGCAGGTCAACGCCCTTGCCATCATTAATACCTCAATATATAAGCGGTTATACTCACTGGCATCATACAACAATCACAACTTAACCCAAATCATCCGTTTTCTGCTCGTCAGTATATACCCGTGATACTTCAAGTTGCAGATTGCGTTGCATCAGAATGCAACTGCTTTGGCAGAGGTATCAAAACATACATCGACCACATCATCCTGCACCTTGAAGTTTTTTGAGTATAGTGCCTGAATGCGGGAAATCTAAATAGCTTCGCAAAATAGTAGATCACTTGAAGGGAACTCAGTCCGGGTTGAGCGATCTGATCAATCGCCAGACATCCCAAATCACTAACCGGACTGAGCGATGCCGATCATAGCAGCAATCCCTGATGAAGAACGACAACTGATGTGCAAAGAAGCCCAACAAACCCGTGATAAAAATTATGCCAGACGACTCATTGCCATGCTGATGTTGCATCGGGGAATGACCGTCACCGAAGTTGCCAGGCTGCTCTGCGCTGCACGTTCATCCGTCGGAAGATGGGTAAACTGGTTTACTTTACAGGGTGTTGAAGGACTCAGGAGTCTCAGGCCCGGCCGTGCACCTTGCTGGCCGGTCGACGATATCCAGCGCATACTTCCCTTGCTGGTTCAACGTTCTTCGAAGGATTTCGGCTGGCTGCGCTCTCGCTGGAGCACGGAGTTACTGACCCGTATCGTTGTTGTGGTCAACTAATACTGGCCACCGCATTAGACTGTATGTAGTACAGTCGCTCCGATTCATTTGGCGTCAAGCCGCCGTTGTACCAGTGAGGCCGTACGGCGCTGTAATAGCCCGTGATATAGCAGATTATCGCGCTTTGAGCCTCGTTGAAGTTGTTGTAGCCCTTCGTCGGCACCCATTCTGTCTTCAGGCTTCGGAAGAACCGCTCCATTGGCGCATTATCCCAGCAGTTACCCCGACGACTCATGCTCTGCTTTATCCGGCAGTGCTGTGGTCGAATAATCAGGACACTAAACTTACATCCAAAATGGAGGTGTTTAGTGAATCAGAAGCGAAAGTTTACGCCAGAATTTAAGAAGGAAACGGTGGCCCTGGTGCTGACGCAAAATTACTCCATTGCGCGTGCCGCAACTTCTTTGGGGATCAGCGCCAAAACATTGCGCAGTTGGGTCGCCGCCGCGCGCCAGCGCCATGAAAGTCCGCTTAGTGAAGATGAACAAGCTGAACTCCGAAGGCTACGTCTAGAAAACAAAGAGTTACGCATTGAGAAGGAAATATTAAAAAAGGCGAGCGCCTTCTTTGCGAAGCACATGTCGTGAGATACCAGTTTATCCTCGATAACGCAGGTAATTACAGGCTACGGACGCTTTGTCGCGTGATGCGCATTAGCCCGTCCGCATGGTATGCCTGGCGAAAAAAGCCGATAGCCTGCCCGCCGAAAGATACCGCAGTCAGGGTGATGCTCAAGGCGTTATTCTCTGCCAGTCGGGAAAGTGCCGGGAGCCGAACGCTGGTTAAAAAGCTCCGTGAAGAAGGCGTCACCATAAGTCGTTGGCGCGTTAGAAAAATCATGAGCGAAGAGGGACTTCTCTGCCGGCAACGCCGTGCCTGGAAGGTCACAACGAAACCGAAGAAAGGGGCTGATTTTGCACCAAATCTGTTGAATCAGAACTTCAATCCTCCCGGACCGGACCAGATATGGGTGAGTGATATTACGTATCTGAAAACGGGTGAAGGCTGGTTGTACCTGGCTGCGATCATGGATTTATATTCCCGCCGGATCGTCGGTTGGCACATTGACAAGAGAATGACATCGTCGCTGGTTTGCCGGGCTCTCATGCAGGCTTACAACCTGCGCAATCCACCGACAGGGCTGGTCGTCCATACCGATCGTGGAGCGCAGTATACCAGCAAGCGCTTCCAAACGCAGTTAACCAGTTACGGACTCAGAAGCAGCATGGGAGATGTTGGCGCCTGCTGGGATAACGCGGTAATGGAGCGTTTTTGGGGCAGTTTGAAACATGAATGGGTGCTGTTGATCCCGCAGCAGACGCGGGCAGGTATGAAACGTGATGTTGCAGACTATATGCGTTATTACAATCTTGACAGAAACCATGCTTCGAATGGGTATTTATCGCCAGAGCGATATGAACAGATGGCTGAGAAAAAAGTGTCCTGTTTAACTTGACCAGATCAGAATTACCTGTAGCCCGGTTCTGAACTAAACATTCATATCATGGCGCCAAAAAGACTTGTTAACAGGTCTTAAAAAGACTAATATTTAGACTGTTTAACAGGTCTTAAGAGGTTTAACAATGCCACATATCATTCTGAGTGACACGACTGCCAGCGTCAGTGAATTGAAAAAAAACCCGATGGCCACTGTCAGCGCAGGTGACGGGTTCCCAGTAGCGATTCTTAACCGGAACCAGCCAGCTTTCTATTGCGTGCCTGCGGAACTCTACGAAAAGATGCTTGATGCGCTGGATGATCAGGAACTCATTAAACTGGTTGCAGAACGCAGTAATCAACCGCTGTTTGATGTGGACCTGGATAAGTACCTATGACATATACCGTCAAATTCAGGGAAGATGCGCTAAAAGAATGGAACAAGCTGGATAAGACTATTCAGCAGCAGTTTGCAAAGAAACTTAAAAAGTGCTGTGAAAACCCACACATTCCTTCAGCAAAACTACGTGGTATAAAGGATTGCTATAAAATAAAACTGCGAGCATCTGGTTTTCGCCTCGTCTATCAGGTCATAGATAATCAACTTATAATTGCTATTGTGGCTGTAGGCAAACGGGAGCGAAGTGACGTTTATACACTGGCGAGTGAACGTATGAAATAAGGACGGGGGTTATGAGGAAAAAATTGATCTTGACCCGCCATCTCCGGACAGCTTTTGTATCTTAAGTTAACGATGCCCGCTGCCGCCGGTACTCTCTCGGAGAGTGATATCCCAGCGCACTGTGCGGGTGATTTTCATTCTAGTGATTGAACGCCGCTGCAAGGTTCTGTAGCGCTGTTCCCACATCTGGTTTTGGCATGAACGCGATGTAATCTTCCTTCATCGTTTTCACGAACCGTTCGGCCATGCCGTTACTTTGTGGGCTGCTCACCGCTGTTGTACACGGCTCCAGATTCAGTTCTCGCGCGAACTTCTTCGTTTCATGCGCGGTGTACGCTGAACCGTTATCTGTCAGCCACTGCACTGGTTTACCCGGCAGCGTGCTACCGAAGCGCCTTTCCACTGACCTCAGCATCACATCCTGTACCGTTGAACTGTCGTAGCCTCCCGTGCTCGCTGCCCAGTCTATGGCCTCCCGGTCGCAACAGTCCAGTGCGAACGTCACCCGAAGCTTCTCGCCGTTGTCACAACCGAACTCGAAGCCGTCTGAACACCAGCGCATATCGCTTTCCGCTACCGCGATTTTGCCTTTATGCTCCCGCTTCGGACGCTCTGGTTTATCACGCAACAACAGCAGATTATGTTCGCTCATTATCCTGTAAAGCCGTTTGGCGTTCACCGGTGGAAGTCCCTCTACACGGCGTTGCTTACGCAGGATACCCCACACCCGCCGGTAACCGTAGCTGGGCATGTCGCTGATGATGCCGAGGATCTCCGACAGTATCTCTGCATCAGCTTCGTCATTACGCCGGTTGCTGCGCCTGTCCTGCCAGTCGGCAGAGCGGCTCACCCGCAGTGATAACTGCGCACGCGACACGCTCATGGTGCGACTAACCAGAGCTATTCCCCGTCCTTTGGCAACAAGGGCGCGTGCGCTATCCATTTTCGCGACTGGCCGTACTCCACCGCTTCTTTGAGGATCTCAACTTCCATCGTCTTCTTACCCAGGAGACGCTGTAGTTCCCGGACCTGTTTGAGTGCAGTCGCCAGCTCCGAAGCCGGAACCACTTCCTCTCCGGCCGCAACGGCGGTGAGGCTACCTTCCTGATATTGCTTCTTCCATTTAAACAGCAGACTGGGCTGAATACCGTGCAGACGAGCAACGTGGGAGACATTCATACCCGGCTCCATTGTTTGCTGGATGATGGCAATTTTCTCTTGCGGAGTCTTACGCTTACGGGCTTCTTGCCCTAACAGGATCCCGGTCATCTCAAAATTAACATGGTTGTTAGACATATATTTAAGCCTATCTCTTATCTGGAGATACAGCTACTGTCCGGTGTTTCAGGGGGCTACATCATTATGAGGAAAAAATTAACTTGGTTGTTTATGTTTCTTGAATTATGTCTCGGTATTTCTCTCATTATTTACGGGTTGATGAAATATTTTGTTAAACCCTCGGTATCTGACAATTGTGTAGAGGCAACACTGTGTGCTACAGAAACTATAAGCTTTTTCACACTTTGGATATACCTTACGGTAGGCGTCATGCTGATATGCCTTTGGTATATGACTACCTGGCGCGGGTAATGCATCCAATTAGTAGAACATGTATTTCTCGATGAATGCGCCGATGACTTTTTCGTGCAATTCGATGGAACGTGAAAAACATATTGTTTTGCGTGCCAGCCGCTTGATACGGGTTCGCAGCGTCAGATTGTTTCGCTCAATGCGCTGTGTGAAAATTTTACCAGTCAGATGTATCTCCTTCGGCACCTCTCTGGCGTAGCTTCCCCAATCGTCGCTCGTTATCATGCCAATGCTGAAGGGGGTCAATAACGCCAGCAGCGCCTGACATGTCTCATCATTACGGGGGCCGAACGTATAAGCCAGAACGCCCCCTGTTTTGGTGTTGTAGGCATACCAGAGCCAGTGCTGCCGGGCTTTACTGCCGACAAAGCCCCATTGCTCATCGAGTTCACAGATAAGAGCCACATCTGCATGGGCAACCGGAGAGGATGTTATTCGCTTCGGCGCGAGTTTTTTAAAGTGCGGATGACGGTGTTAATGCCGATTTTTAGCGTTCTTGCCGTATCCCGGACACCGGCACCGTTGAAGGCCATTTCGGTAATTTTCTCTTTGACACCCGGCTTACGGGCTTCATAGGTATAGGTGAGTAAAAACACGCGGTGGCAGTCACGACAGCGAAATCTGTCACGGCCTTTAGGGTTCTGACCATGGCGATAAACCTGAGCAGACTGACAACGGGGACAATGAACGTTAACGCTGGCCATGAGAAAACCTCAAAAGCGGGCATTATACATCATTCAACTAATTAGAGGCATCACCCTGGCGCGCTTACCAGCATAAAGAGAAGGAAGTGAAGTCGAAACTCAACCCAGAAGACTTTGTTAAATAAAAAACCAATGAAGAAAGATAAAGGGTTGAGCCTGTACATAGATTTGTGTAATTGCCTGATTTTGATATGTTCAATCCAACATCAAAAACAGGTTAATTTATGGACGAAAAACAGTTGCAGGCTCTGGCTAATGAACTGGCCAAAAATCTCAAAACCCCTGACGATCTCAACCAGTTCGATCGCCTGCTCAAAAAAATCAGTGTTGAGGCGGCGCTCAACGCCGAAATGACCCATCACCCCGGCTACGATAAACATCAGCCCAAACCGGCGACCAACGCCCGCAACGGCTATACCCAAAAGACAGTTATCACTGGCGATGGCCCGCTGGAGCTGCGTACACCGCGCGATCGCGATGGCTCTTTCGAACCGCAACTGGTAAAGAAAAACCAGACCCGGATCACCGGGATGGATAACCAAATTTTATCGTTGTACGCCAAAGGGATGACCACCCGTGAGATCGCCGCCGCGTTCAAAGAGCTGTATGACGCGGATGTCTCACCGGCCCTGGTCTCAAAGGTCACCGATGCTGTCATTGAGCAGGTTGTCGAATGGCAAAATCGTCCACTGGATGCAGTCTATCCCATTGTTTATCTTGACTGTATCGTCCTGAAAGTCCGGCAGGACAGCCGCGTTATCAACAAATCTGTGTTCCTGGCACTGGGTATCAATATCGAAGGCCAGAAAGAACTGCTGGGTATGTGGCTGGCCGAAAATGAGGGTGCGAAGTTCTGGCTTAATGTGCTGACAGAGCTGAAAAACCGTGGTCTGAACGATATCCTCATCGCCTGTGTTGACGGGCTGAAAGGCTTCCCCGACGCCATCAACGCGGTGTATCCGGAAGCCCGCATTCAGCTGTGTATCGTGCATATGGTGCGCAACAGCCTGCGGTTCGTCTCCTGGAAGGACTACAAAGCAGTGACCCGTGACCTGAAAGCCATCTATCAGGCTGCCACGGAAGAGGCCGGCTTGCAGGCTTTGGAAGCGTTCTCCAGTGCCTGGGACAGCCGCTACCCGCAGATAAGCCGGAGCTGGCAGGCAAACTGGACCAACCTGACGACGTTCTTCGCTTACCCGGCAGACATCCGCAAGGTGATCTACACGACCAACGCCATCGAGTCGCTGAACAGCGTGATCCGGCATGCAATCAAGAAACGGAAGGTATTCCCGACAGACGACGCGGTGAAAAAGGTGGTGTGGCTGGCAATCCAGGCGGCATCACAGAAATGGACGATGCCGCTGAGGGACTGGCGTATGGCAATGAGCCGCTTTATTATCGAGTTCGGTGACCGTCTGGACGGTCACTTCTGAGAAAAGGCATTTACACAGAATCATGTACAGGGTCAAAGGGTTATTTGTAACCCTTTCAGACTATTACTAACATGGTTATCCCCAGCTTCTGTGGATAATCAATATGTTGTGTCTTATTAACCTCTAAACCCTACCATATGATGTATTTACACGCTCGCCCTTTCAGTTTAGTCTGCCCTTCCCTGCCCGTATGCTCTTGTTAATATCTTCCTGGCCTAGTCAGATTCGGTACAGATTCAGTAAATATCTCAGTGTTAATTCGAGGTTGAGTCCCCTCTCTGTATGTGTTACCAGCAAGGCGAAGAATCCACCAAAGCGCAGCTGTGAAAGCCGTCATGTAAAGGTGATGCTGAGTTTAAAAACTGAGTGCCTTTCTCCACTAAACTTTGCAGATTTCACGTAGCACGCTGTGCATAATCTGTCATTCTGATCACCCCTGTTCGATTACACCACACAAACCGATATCGTCTCTCGCTCTGAGGATAGCTCCAGTGTGCCCTGGCGCAACAATATGCGGATAATTCGTTAGCTCGTTTAAGCGTGCAACCAGTGTAGTTCTGTTAGTGCAGTATCAATAGCTTACGGGGCTTCACTATCATTAAAGCCGCTATTGCACTTACATCGTATTTACACCGTAAATACACATTAGTACATACGATGTATTGACAACAGAAACACACAATATAGAATACATTGTACATACACCATAAACACACATGTGTATTCATAGCGTAAATACATGGTATTTCAAGCAGAGGGAACAGATATGGGTAAAACTGCGGTTTTTGGTTCTGATAAGGGTGGCGTCGGTAAAACGACTACTGTGACGAACACTGCATCGATGTTAGTCAGTAAGGGACGTACTGTAGGCATTCTCAAATCGGATAAGAACAATGATCTGTTCAACTGGAATGAAAGACGAAAGGAGAATGGACTTACCCCTATCCCGATCCACGAAGCTTACGGTGATATCAGTAAAGAAATCAAAAAACTGGCACCAAGGTATGATTATCTGCTGGCAGACTGCGCTGGTCACGATAGTCAGGAGTTTCGTAGTGCGCTTACGGTAGCTGATATACTCATTACTCTCATTAAACCCTCATCGAGTTTTGAGAGGGATACACTGACCGATCTGACTGAGCGCGTTCGTAAGGTACAAACGGTTAACCCCAAATTACAGCCCTGGGTATTGTTCACTCGTATTGAAACCAGTAAAGCCAGCAAGGTCAAAGATGCTGTCGAGCTCGATAAAGTACTCCGTTCTGATCAAGTCTGGATACAACCGTTGAAAACACGGCTATCAGCACTTGATGTATTTGAGAGCGCTTGTAATGAAGGGGCAGGGGTACACGATCTGCAGCGAGGCCCAAGTCTGGGTAAAGCAAAAGGTCAAATAGAACTTTACGCCATCGAGGCTGGATTAATATAGCAATACACTGTAAATACCAACTTGACAATATAGTGTAACTACATCAATGTATTTACGCTGTATTCTTAACGTGTTCACAAGGTAATGACATGTCCATTAAAATTAAAACTCCTAAAATCCCCACTACCACTACGGACACCCCTTCCGCGCAAGAAATGGCTCGCTTCATAGCTGACGGAGATAAAAGACCAACCAAAAGTGGTAAGAGTGTATCAAGAACGTATCGGCTTAACCCTGTGTTCATTGACATCATGGAAACCGATGCGGCCAGAACTGGGCAGGGAAATACCGATATTTTAAAAGCGGCTCTTGCTGCCTGGCAGCATATGGATGAAAACACCAAAAATCATTGGTTACTGGAAGCTGCAAAGTTGTAATTACAATGTATGTACACAGTAAGTTAGTTGTTATTTAATTGCCTCGTGCAATACATTGTATGTACACTACGTTTTATATAAAAGGCATCATTATCAATGCGTTAACCCCATATAAATCAGAACCTTAGTTGTCACTTCAATTAACTCAACTGGGCCATATAACGTATTTACAACAATACAATGTAAATACGTTTTACCCATTCATATGTATCAATAGCCCATTGATTTTCCTGACTGCTGCCCGGGTAATTAAACCTCAGTAATTAACCTCAACGATGTCCTGAATTTCTAGTACCTCAGTATCAAAAATCACAATCGTTGGTCCCTGATAATGCGCATCAGTATTATGAAGCTCCCAGTCATGAACTCCATGAATGCCCATTTTCTGAAAAGATTAATAATGGTTGCGTCGCCCTTGCCTCTGATTCCTTGATACCACACCCGGCCTTTATGGTTGCCGTAATAAGGACTGTTCAGTAGGTGCCAGTCCCTGCCGGTACTGAGGTTGCTACTAATAATCACAGGTAATCCCGCGATCAAACGGTCATAAACTGCAGGTTGTTCTGTCAGGGGTTTGCTGTAATCGGCAATAATCGCCCCCGGTTTAAGACCACACTGATAAACAAGCGCCTGTCCGGGATTGTGATTGACACGCAGGGCGTGGTGCCTCGCACCTTTAAAATTGTCAGTAAACCAGCAAGCGGGTATCTCACCGGCCTCCCCCGTCCCCATGAATGAAACGTCAAATTTTTCAAACCGCTGTCTGGTGCCATGAAAGAGCTGCATAGTTATATCCTGTGTTGTTAACTATTACTGGATATTTATACAAAGTGAATAACAAAAATTCGAGATGTCACTGTTCAAAAATTTGGTAGTCATGAAAGCAATAAAATACAATATATTTACAGTGTAAATACGATGACAATACATTTTAAATACACAGCCGTATAGGATTGTACGCCATATGATCCCTTCGCCATTTCAAATAATCCCTGTCTTAAACAGTTACATTGAAGGTGCTATCGGACGACATAATCGGGTAGAGTCTTAGGACGTGGTGTAAATTCGGAAGGATGGTGAGAGCCATCGGCTTATCCGGTAAGGTAATAATGGTATGAAGACATTATCCAAAAGGAACAAACCGATGGCTGACAACAGCATGACATTCACCAATACCCTGATGCAACCCGGCGGTGAGGACTTTCTGCGTGAACTCACCGAATTTATGCTCAACCGCATCATGGAAGCCGATGTCACCCAGCGCATCAACGCGGAGCCCCATGAGCGCAGTGATGAGCGTGAGACCTACCGCAACGGCTATCGTGACCGCCAGTACAACACCCGGCTCGGTACGCTGGACCTGCGCATCCCGAAGCTGCGGGAAGGCTCGTACTTCCCGTCCTTCCTCGAGGCCCGCAGGCTGTCGGAGAAGGCGCTCAACGCGGTTATCCAGGAGGCGTGGATAAATGGCGTCTCCACCCGCAAGGTGGACGCCCTGGTCCAGTCGATGGGAATGACCGGCATCTCCCGCAGCCAGGTGTCGTCCATCTGCCGCGGCATCGATGAGCGTGTGCAGGCCTTCCTGCAGCGACCGCCGGAAGGGGAATGGCCCTACCTGCAGCGACCGCCGGAAGGGGAATGGCCCTACCTGTGGCTGGATGCGACCTACGTGAAGGTCCGCAAGAACGGCCGGGTGGTCAGCGTGGCCGTTATAATCGCCTGCGCGGTCAGCCTGGACGGTCGCCGGGAGATTATCGGAATGGGCATCGGTGAGTCAGAAGCGAAAGCGTTCTGGTTAGCCTTCCTGCTGTGTCTGAAAGAGCGCGGCCTTGAGGGCGTAAAGCTGGTTATATCGGACTCGCACAGCGGACTGAAAGCGGCGATACAGCAGGTGTTCACCGCCAGCTGGCAGCGCTGCCGGGTCCACTTCATGCGTAATGTGATGGGGCGCGTCAGCAGGGCGAACCAGTCAGTGGTGCGCGCGGCGCTGCAACAGGTGTTCGTGCAGACCGATGAGAAAAGTGCCCATGCGACCTGGCGTGAGGTCGCCGGCCAGCTGGAAAAAAGCGCGCCGGCAGTCACGGAGATGATGGACGAGGCGGAAGCAGACGTGCTGGGGTACTTCGGCTTCCCGAAAGCGCACCGGGTGAAAATCCACTCTACGAACACACTGGAGCGTCTGAACAAAGAGGTGAAACGGCGTGCTGATGTGGTGGGTATCTTCCCCAACGAAGAGAGCATCATGCGGCTGCTGGGTGCGGTGCTGACGGAGCAGAACGAAGAATGGCTGTTGCAGAACCGCTACCTGCCACAACACAGCATGGCGGAGATAGACCAGACTGGTGAAACCGAAGTAATCGAAGCGCTGCCACTCAGCGCATAACGGGCCCATTACCGGACCGGAAGACTGTAACTGAATTTACACCACCTTGACGGACTCGACCGTCAAAACTGGAAAACCAGATCAGAGGTTGAGCTTGCTACACTGACGTGGGTGGACTGGTACAACAATCGCCGGTTGCTGGAAAGGCTGGGTCATATCCCACCGGCAGAAGCCGAACAGGCATATTACGCTTCCATCGGTAATAAGGATCTGGCAGCCTGAGTTGCCGGACTAAAAACACTCCAGGATTGCCGGGGCGGTTCAGTCGCCGGTGCGCTATAAGCGAATGACTGAGAAAAAAGTGTCCTGATTTATTGGCCAGAACACATTACGTGGGTAGAATCAAACTGTCACTTCAGTAGCGTTGCGCTTTGTCAGGCCAAGTCTGAGCTAATACCTTAATACATATGAGCCGATGCTGCATTTTACATGCGACATCATTGTCCGGAATAAAACCTTATTGGGATAGACTCTTATTGCCCGGCACTACATTTCCTTCACCTTCGACGCAGAAACCTTAAAATGGGATGATCGCGTTATCCCGCTGGCTGGAATCTGTTACATAGGAATACGCAAATGCTGGACTGGAGTGCTGCGGCATGACAGACCACACCTTCACCTCACTCTTGGTATAAAAAATGGAGATGAGAGGCATATTCCCGCCCCACACTCAGCTGATGCCCCCCTGTATTCGTTTCTGTCGCAGCGCTTCGGGATCGCCATGACCGCCATAAAAAAAGTCCTGTGTGCTGAGCGAAATTGTTACTGCACGCTGTGGACCCGCCCGCCGGTTCTGAAATTAAGGTACTCAGTCCGGCTGGACTCTCAGGCCATGGCCCGTCAACTTCAGGACTGGCTGCAGGCAGGCGCCAGCGGCACACTGAGGCTGGGACCTCTGGAGATACAGGACGCCAGAAAAAATGATAATAAGAAACCCTTTGAAGCCTATCCACCGCAAAGTATCCGCTTTACTTTTTCCGGCGTTAACGGAAAGCAGGCCCAGGAAAAAGTAGCGGGCATAGTTAGTCACCTCAGACCGGTACAGACTGAGCCGCCATATGAACTCAATCCAGATTGGCATAAATTACTTGAATGGAAGGGAAACAATCTGGAAGTGAAACTGTATTTCGGCGACGGTGGACACGGGGAGGGCTGGATTGCATTTTCCACCTCAGCGTACCTGGCATGGTTACATACCGGTTTTCCGGAGAAAAATCCGCCGGTCCCCGGGCAGATACTTAGGCCGGACCTGGTTCCCTGTGATATATATTACTCAGACAGTGAAGCAGGACATATTTCACCACGCCTTGACCCGCTTGCTGACGACGTACGTGTCACCTTCTGGTGCGCGGGGGATGTTCAGGGTTTCAGCGCCGGCCCCTGGAGTGTCCGCTGGCTGGCCGGAGAGATAACTGAATTTGAACTCGACACTGAAGACGAGGTTAGAGACCGGGGCGGACCCTATGACTGTCTGAGAATTCACCTGACGGACGGCAGCCACTATGACATCAGAACGGGTTGCAAAATCAATGCGGACAGTATTCTTGATTTATGGTTTGACAGACACCAGATAGAGAAGGCTACTTCCTGAACCGCTTAGCGTGGCTTAGCAAACGCCCCGTAAACCCCCGCCCAATGCGGGCGGGGGTTTACGGGAGCCTGTACATAGATTTGTGTAATTGCCTGATTTTGATATGTTCAATCCAACATCAAAAGCAGGTTGATTTATGGACGAAAAACAGTTGCAGGCCCTAGCTAACGAACTGGCCAAAAATCTCAAAACCCCTGACGATCTCAACCAGTTCGATCGTCTGCTGAAAAAAGTAAGTATCCTCCGGCTCTGCCGGAGGATACTTACTGGAGGCATCACCTCTTCGTACGATTGGGCTTCAGACCTCTTATTTAGCAAAGCTATTTAGTAAACTTTAGATTTCAATTCCTCAGGTACATTGTATATTTTCCCGTCGAATTTCAACCGAAATGCCGATGTTAATTGCCTGTCTTCGTCCACACATCGATCCTCCTTGTAGGACGTAATCAAGTTTTTTTCCCGCGATGTAATGACAATATCCGCTGCTTTATTGTGCCGGTCTGAATAGACAGCCAGTTTTCTTACAACATGATGATATTCGCCCGAGCAGTTATCTGAATATTCCCCGTGGCTTTCCTCAACAACAATATCGTCTGTGATGGGGCGCAACCTGTCTGCTATAAGATCGTAAAGTCGTAACGTTGTCTGGGAAAATGGAAGCGCACTGGAATTATGTTCGACAGATTTTCGAACGCCGAAAGCAATCCGCCCGGAAACAAGTCGATAGGGTGCAGTATCAAAGGCAATCTGTTGGAGAGTCACCGCATCCTCGGTTATAAAGTCAGAAAGATACAACCGCGTATATATTTTTGAAACACCATTATCGAGGATGAGAAGATCAAGATCACCTTCTTTAACGCCATCACTACTTTCTTTTCTCATTATAGTCACGGCTACAAGAAGCTTATCAGGGTTTGCTGGCCAATAGCGACAGACAACTTCATATGGATTTATGGCATTGTTTTCTGGCACGGGCAGAATGATCGTCCCTTTAGCTATGGCATATGTCCTGTCTGACACGGCAATCGCTGACGGGTAGGCCAGCCTGATTATTTTTTCAGCATCAGCACCACATTCATTATTTTGTTCCGCAGCAGAAACTGCTGATGCAGGCAGAAATAATGCTGATAGAAAAAACAGAATTAAGGTAATGACATTTCCATTTAAGTGATATAACTGACGTTGCAATTGGCGAAACTTCATTTTATTTGGCCGCGGCTATGCTGAAGATTGTTATGCCATGACGGTGTAAAACGCTCATCTCCACTCTGGTCTCCAATGTCATCATTAGCAGTGCCTTTTACCTTGGGAGAGTATAGTCTACATCAGTAGTAACAGCTACAAAACCGCTACCTGCTACAACACAGCATGGCGGAGATAGACCAGAATGCTGAAGACAACGTAATCGAAGCGCTGCCAGTCAGCGAATAACAGTCCCATTACCGGACCGGAAGGCTGTAGCTGAATTTGGGGTCCGCTTGGAAAACGGAATCTATGGTCACTCCCGTTTTTGCAATACCGATACTGAAAATATTGTTGGCTTGCATGAATCTATTCGGCGTCTGAATGGGTTGTGTATGCCCGCGCCCCGATGAGTTCCGCGCCTGACGAACCTTATAAATTGAGCGATTTTAATCAGCCATTCCTATACACAGGGGTAGAGTCTTAGGACGTGGTGTAAATTCGGAAGGATGGTGAGAGCCATCGGCTTATCCGGTAAGGTAATGGTTATGAAGACATTATCCAAAAGGAACAAACCGATGGCTGACAACAGCATGACATTCACCAATACCCTGATGCAACCCGGCGGTGAGGACTTTCTGCGTGAACTCACCGAATTTATGCTCAACCGCATCATGGAAGCCGATGTCACCCAGCGCATCAACGCGGAGCCCCATGAGCGCAGTGATGAGCGTGAGACCTACCGCAACGGTGCTGTGGTCGAATAGAATCAGAAGCGAAAGTTTACGCCAGAATTTAAGAAGGAAACGGTGGCCCTGGTGCTGACGCAAAATTACTCCATTGCGCGTGCCGCAACTTCTTTGGGGATCAGCGCCAAAACATTGCGCAGTTGGGTCGCCGCCGCGCGCCAGCGCCATGAAAGTCCGCTTAGTGAAGATGAACATAGCACGCCTTTGGCGTGAGCGGCGCTGCTGCGCAGCTTCGGGGATGTTCATGACCGCTGCCCCGTTTTATACTCTGCACCATGTATATCCCCCGCCCCGCAAAGCTGCTTTTCTCCATTGATGACGGCTGGAACAAGTTCCTCGAAAAATTCGGTGATACCGTCAGCCCGTGGACCCGGCTCTCCGTTGAACGCATGCTCGCCTGCAGCACCACCGCCATGGGCGTCCGCCGTTACTGTTGTTCTTCTCCGGACTGCTCTCACTCCCGTTTCTTCTGCCAGAGCTGTGGCTCAAGAGCCTGCAGCTCCTGCGGATTTAAAGCCACGGAACAGTGGATTGCACAGCAGACCCACATTCTTCCCGACTGCGACTGGCAGCACATCACCCTGACCATGCCCCATCTGCTGTGGCCCTTTTTTAATCACAACTGGCCCCTGCTTAACCACCTCTTCCTGGCGGCCACCCGCGCCATGCTCCGCCATGCCCGTAAACAGGGTCTGGAAATCGGCATCTTCTGTGCCCTGCACACCTACGGTTGCCAGCTGAACCCGCATCCGCATATCCACGTCTCCGTCACCCGGGGCGGGCTCGATATTAAACACGGCGTCGGGAAGAATATCTTCTTTAAGAAGGATAAGGTGGAGGAAATCTGGCGCAATGCCGTCACTGAGATGTTGCGGGAACACTATGAGCAGATTAATCCCGGCGGCCTTGCGGGTTACGGTCATATCCGGGATGAGGAGCACTGGCGGCGCTACCTTCGTGCACAGTGGCAGCGGTACTGGAAAGTTCACTTCGCAAAAAAGACGCACGGTGCCTGGCGGTGCGTGAAATACCTGGGCCGGTATCTGAAACGTCCGCCGGTGTCGGCCTCGCAACTGCGGCATTACAGCGGCGGCGCCGTGGTGCATCACTATTACGACCACCGGACACAGCGGCACCGGCAGCAGACGCTGTCGCAGGAAGAGATGATCGGACGCTATATCAGCCACGTGCCGGAAAAGTATTTTAAAATGGTGCGGTATTACGGATTCTTATCCAGCCGTAAACGGGGCACGCTGCTGCTGAAGGTGTATGAGGCCCTGGAGATGGAAGCGAGGAATAAACCGGATAAGCCCGGCTTCGCCGCGCTGATGAAAGCGTTCCTGCGCACGGATCCGTACAAATGCATTCTGTGCGGCGACCGGCTGCGCTTTGTCAGCGCGCAGGCGAGCAGACACGCCACGGAGTTAGTGGCAGAAAGGCTGCACAGTATCGACCGGAAACGATGGCTTCTGTCACAGGCTGCAGGATAAGTGCGTCTGAAAAACGCATTTCAGGTTAAAAATTAGCCAAAAGGTGTTTTTTTCATCATTAGTTCCCCCACCGCACGCCATTACTGCTCTCCTGACGACCCTGTTCATGGTCTTAAATTTTTTAAAACGCTTTTCCAAATCGCTAACCATGGACGAGGCGGAAGCAGACGTGCTGGCGTACTTCGCCTTCCCGAAAGCGCACCGGGTGAAAATCCACTCCACGAACACGCTGGAGCGTCTGAACAAAGAGGTGAAACGTCGTGCTGATGTAGTGGGCATCTTCCCCAACGAAGAGAGCATCATGCGGCTGCTGGGTGCGGTGCTGACGGAGCAGAACGAGGAATGGCTGCTGCAGAACCGCTACCTGCCACAACACAGCATGGCAGAGAGGAAGGCGGCAACTGAATTTACACCACCTTGACGGACTCGACCTTGTCAGACCCCAGCGAATAATTGAGGAACACATCAGTGGGTCAGTCGCGGCCAGCGAAAGACCGGGATTTATCAGGCTTCTTGATCGCATGGAAAATGGTGATGTACTGATTGTCACCAAACTTGACCGCCTTGGCCGCAATGCGATGGATATAAGAAAAACCGTCGAACAACTTGCAGTGTCTGACATTCGGGTACATTGCCTGGCGCTGGGTGGCGTGGACCTGACCAGTCCGGCAGGGAAAATGACAATGCAGGTGATTTCAGCCGTGGCTGAGTTTGAGCGGGATTTGCTGCTAGAGCGTACGCATTCTGGTATTGCGCGGGCAAAAGCATCCGGAAAGCGGTTTGGACGTCCTTCAGTGCTGAATGAAGAGCAGAAAACCACGGTGATTGCACGGATTAAAGCCGGGATCAGTATCAGCGCCATTGCCCGGGAATTTAATACTACCCGGCAAACCATACTCAGAGTAAAGACGGCACTGTTGCAAAAATCTGCTGGTGATAAACTCATCTTCACCTTTTTGCTGACGGAGCAGCACATGAACCCATTCAAAGGCCGGAATTTTCAGCGCGACATCATCCTGTGGGCGGTACGCTGGTACTGTAAATACGGCATCAGTTATCGTGAACTGCAGGAGATGATGGCCGAACGCGGTGTCAACGTTGATCATTCCACGATTTACCGCTGGGTTCAGCGTTATGCACCTGAAATGGAAAAACGGCTGCGCTGGTACTGGCGTAACCCTTCCGATCTGAACCCGTGGCACATTGACGAAACGTACGTGAAGGTGAATGGCCGGTGGGCTTATCTTTACAGGGCCGTAGACAGCAGGGGGCACACCGTCGATTTTTATCTCTCCCCGCGTCGTAACCGTAAAGCTGCATACCGGTTCCTGGGTAAAATCCTCAACAACGTGAAGAAGTGGCAGATCCCGCCATTTATCAACACGGATAAGGCGCCCACCTACGGCCGTGCGCTTGCCCTGCTCAAACGCGAAGGCCGGTGTCCGTCAGACGTTGAACACCGACAGATTAAGTACCGCAATAACGTCATTGAATGCGATCACGGCAAGCTGAAAAGGATAATCGGTGCCACGCTGGGATTTAAATCCATGAAGACGGCTTACGCCACAATAAAGGGTATTGAAGTGATGCGGGCACTACGCAAAGGACAGGCCTCATCATTTTATTATGGAGATCCCCTGGGCGAGATGCGCCTGGTGAGCAGAGCATTTGAAATATAAGGCCTTTCAATAAAACTACAGGCTACCTTATCGCGAACTTTGCAACAGTGCCACTGAACCTATAGCAGCCGCCCTGGGCGGCCCATGGTTTGTCAGCGCCTTTGAGGCGCTCACCCTAAAGCCTCCGGCTCTGCCGGAGGATACTTACTAACATTATTTTCAATAAGTTACTATCACCTCTTGACGCTCATGGCCTTGTTGACTGGTCAGCGACGGCGCTGGATGGCAGTAATATCCGAGCGCTCAGATGTGCCGCCGGCGCGCAAAAAAACATCCCGATATCACCGGAGATAACAGCCTGGGTCGCTCTCGCGGTGGTTTTGGCACCAAAATCCCTCTGGCGACAGACGGAAGCGGCCTTCCATTACAGTGCCTGTGGCGGCCTCAGCCCGGAACAGTTTAAAAACCAGAAACTCGCATAGGGTTGTGTCCACATTACGTGGATAGGTTCACACAGGGTGTTGTGCAAAAAATAGTAACTCCCATTTTATCAGACGGCTGCAGATCTTTTGACCCGGAAGAAAAAATGATATCATTACGCAACATCCGATAGCAAAAGCAAAACGTTTCTTTACGAGTCATTGATTTTAAAAATGGCGACAGAAATTTAAAAGGTAACGTAATGAAAAATATGATATTATTTATGACGATTATATCTTTTTCTACAATGGCTGGTATTGCCGAAAAAACATTAAGACCTACTGCATTGATTGCGTTGAAGAAAAATAGCGCTCTACATTCTAATATATGTAATTCATTAAAAAATGAATGTGTAGATGACTCTGTTATATGGAAGGAAAATAAATCTAATAATACATATTACTTAATATCTCCAGGGCTTAAACTAATTAAAATACAATCAAAAGGTGTTAAGTATATAAAAACCTCTAGCTGGAACTTTTCTAAAGAAGAAAAAAATGATAATGTACAATTTGATGATTTATCAAGGGATAAAACATTTATATATCCGGCATTGTATCCTCTGAATAAGACAACGCAGGCTGTTGCTTTGGTTTACAGGTGGTCAACAGGTTATTCTGGAGGTGGCAGCGAAGAAGAAGTTGCGAATTTCATGATGATTAATGATGATGGAACATATAAAAAAGCATTTGAGAATATCCCTTTTTCATCAAGAGAGATGATTCGAGCTTGCTTTACAGAACAAGATTATGCAAAACATAAACATTGCCATGATGAAAGCTGGAGCACACTCAATCTCAAAATCATAGATGATGCTGAGAATTTTTACTTGTGGAAGTTCATCATTAAGTCATACAGCTGGCCAGCGTTTACTGAAAAACATTCAGTTCAGATTAGCAAGAAAGAAGCATATCCATTTAAATAACCAGGAAAATCCGGCGGGCGTACGGGGGGCGTGAAGTTCTAATGGAATGGACGCCCCCAACTTAAACGGCATCAGTGTGCCAAAATGGAAGTGCGTCAAACACGACCATTTAATAACCGGGAGCGTCCATCATGAAGATTACAACTATCGGTATCGATTTGGCAAAAAATGTATTTCAGCTCCATGGCATTAATGCACAAGGAAAAACAGGTGATGCCTCCAATTAGTAGAACATGTATTTCTCGATGAATGAGGGTAGAGTCTTAGGACGTGGTGTAAATTCGGCGGTCATGACTCAAATTTAGTGTTGTAGTATGCTTTGCTTTTTGGATTTCTGATGGCAAAGATTGATGTGGTATGCCCACGTTGGTAATGCCTCCAATCAGTAGAACATGTACTTTTCGATGAAGGCACCGATGACCTTTTCGTGCAATTCGATGGAACGTGAAAAACATATTGTTTTGCGTGCCAGCCGCTTGATACGGGTTCGCAGCGTCAGATTGTTTCGCTCAATGCGCTGTGTGAAAATTTTACCAGTCAGATGTATCTCCTTCGGCACCTCTCTGGCATAACTGCCCCAGTTATCGCTGGTAATCATGCCGATGCTAAAGGGCGTCAACAGGGCCAACAGTTCCCGACATGTCTCATCGGTACGTGGGCCGAAAGTATAAGCCAGTACGCCACCCGTTTTGGTATTGTAAGCATACCAGAGCCAGTGCTGCCGGGCTTTACTGCCAACAAAGCCCCACTGCTCATCAAGCTCGCAGATGAGTGCCACATCGGCATGAGCGACAGGAGAAGCGGTTATCCGGGACGGCGAGAGCTTTTTAATGTCCGTATGACGGTATTGATACCGACCTTAAGAACTCTGGCGGTATCGCGGACGCCGGCACCGTTGTGTGCCAGTTCAACTATCTGTTCTTTTACACCGGGTTTTCTGGCTTCACAGGTATAAGCCAGCTGAAAAACGCGGCGACATGACCGGCAACGAAAGCGCTCGTGCCCGGAACAGCTGTGCCCATGGCGATAAACAGAATCGGAATGGCAACGAGGACAATGAACAGTAACGGTAGCCATAGAAAGCCCTAAATACCAGTAGCATATCATGGTTTTCTATCGATTGAAGGCATTACCGAAAAACAGTGCTCAAAAAACAGCTAAGCCGTGATGTCATGCTGATGTTTTTTGTCAATCTTCCTCCCTGCTGCATTGTTATGGAGGCCTGTGGAGGCGCGCATTACTGGGCACGTAAGCTGCGTAACCCTGGTCACGATGTAAAGTTAATGGCACCTCAGTTCGTTAAGCCCTATGTTGAAACGAATAAAAATGATGAGGCTGATGCCGAGGCCATTTGCGAAGCAGTAACCCCCCATGTCAGGGTAGTTGTCGCCTCTGAGTGAAAAAAATCGGGGGGGCCGGAGACGACAATGAAAATCTATTCACCTGAGCGTAAAGCGGCTGTGATCGCCAGAATGCTTCCACCGCATAATCAACCAGTCAGCCAGTTATCACGCCAGGAGGAGATCCCAATAAAAACGCTTTACCACTGGCGCTCAGAGGCGGGTATTTCCACTCTGCCGGTATCCGGACAGAAAACACCTCCCAGTGAGTGGTCTCAGGAAGCGCGTTTTGCTGTACTGGCTGAAACGGCCCCGCTTTCTGCCCATGCTGTAGCTGAATACTGTCGCCGTAAGGGCCTGTATCCTGAGAAAATTCAGCAGTGGAAGGACGAGTTAATGCAACCCGGTCAGCGAGAAGAAAAAGCCGAAATAAAACGATTAAGAAAAGAAAACCAACAACTTAACCGTGAAATTGCCCGTAAGGATAAAGCGCTTGCCGAAGCTGCAGCGCTGTTGCTCCTGGAAAAAAAGCTGAAGGCGTTGTTCGACGAAGAAAACGAGGTCGAATGACGCGCACTGCCGGCAGGCTACGGTTGATGACGATAGTGCAGGAAGCCGTCGCTGGCGGGGCCCGACTGAGTGAAGCCTCTCGCTGCGTTGGGCTGAGCGAGCGGACCCTGCAACGCTGGCAGCAGATACCGGACGATCGGCGAACCTCGACGCCACGGCCAGCCCCGAAAAACAAGCTCAGTGCTGAAGAGGAAAAGCAGGTGCTGGCCATCTGCCATGAACCCCGGTTCGCCAGCCTGCCGCCATCGCAAATCGTTCCGGTGCTGGCTGATGAGAACCGCTATATCGCCAGTGAATCAACGTTCTACCGGGTGCTGCGGCGGGCGGGAGAAACCACGCACCGTGGCCGGCAGAAGGCCCCGCAGAGCAAACCACTGTCGACCTGGAAGGCGACAGCCCCCAGACAGGTGTGGTCATGGGACATCACCTGGCTGAAGTCGCAGACGGCGGGCCACTGGTTCTACCTGTACCTGATAGAAGATGTATTCAGTCGTAAAATCGTGGGTTACGAAGTGTACCTGGTTGAAAGCGGTGAGTATGCGGCAGATCTGTTGAAACGGACGGTGCTGAGCGAGAGTTGCTGGCAGGAGCCGCTGGTGCTGCATGCAGATAACGGTGCGCCAATGAAGTCGCAGGTGCTGCAGGTGAAGCTTGCAGAACTAAAGATCACGCCGTCGCACAGCCGGCCGCGGGTGAGCAATGACAACGTACATGTAGAGTCACTGTTCAGGACGCTGAAATACGTGCCGGCATGGCCGGATAAGGGCTTCGCGAGCGCGCCTGGGTGGAAAACTTCGTCGGCTGGTACAACGAAGAACACCGGCACAGCGGCATCCGCTACGTCACGCCAGGCCAGCGGCACAGGGGTGAAGATCATGCGCTGCTTGCACAACGGAAATCGGTGTATGAAGCAGCAAAAATGCAGACCCCGCATCGCTGGTCTGGGCCAACGCGCAACTGGAGCCGACAGGATGAGGTGTGGCTAAATCCGGAGCGGGAAACCCTGGCTGCATGAATTAACTGAGGCGACAACTACCTTGACACGCGCCGTCTCCATCACCCGCGGTGGCCTCGATACCAGACACGGCGTCTGGCGCGGTCTGTTCTTCAAAAAACAGCAGGTTGAAACCATCTGGCGCGGTGCCGTTATCCGTCTGCTGCGTGCCAGCTACGACCGTATCAATCCCGGCAAGCCGCCCAACCTGGGTCATATCCGCGACGAGAAGCAGTGGAAGCGCTACCTGCAGGCGCAATATCAGCGCCACTGGAAGGTCCACTTCGCCAAAAAGACCCGCAGCGCCTGGCGCAGCGTGAAATACCTGGGCCGCTATCTGAAACGCCCGCCGGTGGCGGCGTCGCAGTTACGTCATTACCGCGGCGGCTCGGTGGTGCACCAGTACTACGACCACAATACGCAGCAGCACAAACGCCAGAAACTGAGCCAGGAGGAGATGCTGTGGCGTTATGTCAGCCACATCCCGTCCCGACACTTTAAAATGGTGCGTTACTACGGCTTTTTGGCCAACCGTAAACGCGGCACGCTGCTGCCGAAGGTTTACGAAGCGCTGGAGATGACGCCGCGCGAGAAACCGCAGAAGCCGGGGTTCGCAGTGCTGATGAAAGCGTTCCTGGGCACCGACCCGTACCAGTGCATCCTGTGCAAGGGCCGGCTGCGTTTTGCCGGCGCCGTGGCGGGCGATCACGCCACCAAAATGCTCTCTGACAGGCTACAGCGGATGTCTAAAAAACGATGGCTTCAGACCTCTTCTCTGGATAAGTGCGCCTGAAAAATGGTTTTTAACTCAAGAATATGGCAAAACTGGCATTTTTCAGTATTACTCTGCAACAGCCCTCACCATACGGGGTTCTTCCTTGCCATTGTTCATGGTCAGGAAACCCAATAAGGGCCGATTGAGTTTCCTGACCATGAACCGGGAACAGCAGCAGACAGTAACCGGACGCCTCAGGGACTGCCCAGAAAGATCATCACCATAACGTTCAATGCAACTGGTCTAGCTCCACAGCCTGAAGAGGACGTGAGCAGTACTTCCCGGCATTGACTGTTTAAGCAGTGCGGTGTATATCACTGCTTAAATGACGGTTATTCATTTTCTTTGAGCCAACCATCTACAAGCAGATTGATTACATCCGTTATCGACGTTCCATTTCGCACGCAGGCGGCTTTAAATCTGGTGTGTTTACCCTCATCAAAATTGACGTTTACACGCTTAATTTTTCCAGACAGGGCTGGCGTAGTCACCACCCTCTCAAGGTCCCTGTTCTCACCGAATGTCATTTTTTTGCTGCCACTATGGGCTTTTTCAAGTGCCATATATTTACGCCTATCACCAATCACTCACTTGAGTATATGAGTAAAATCACAATTACTCAAAAAATACCAACTATCTCTTTTATAAGAATTTCGATCTCACCTTTAGCAGCGCCATCACTAGATTCGAACACGCTATCACCATCAAGGATTGATTTGACGTAAATCTGACGCTGGGTGATAGCCGTGCGGAACGATTTCACTCCAGTGTCCCTGATACTTTCTTTTAGAACACTAAGCATGATTGCCTGTTCGATCTTTCGGGTAATGAGAAAACGAGATTCAACTTTACGGCTATATGCTTGTGCTTCCAGGACAGTTACAACGCTTCCCGCTGCGGAGAAATCAAGTGGGCTAGGAGTGACTGGAATTATAACCAGATCGCTGACCATTACCGCAGCAGACGTAATAACGGAAAGCGAACCGGCGCCATCAACGATGACGAAATCATATTCAGCAAGATCTTTCCTAATGCCGTATACATCTTTTTCTGAAGCGGCTGTAAACACATCGAATGTAGCCTTCCCTGATTTACTCCAGGTTGTCAGGCTCATCTGCGGATCTGTATCCACAACTGCGATGTTGTATCCCGCACGAGCCATTGCTGTACTTACGTTGATAACTGCAGTGGTTTTACCTGAACCGCCTTTAGGGTTAAGAAAAGAAATCACCTTCATACTCAAAAACTCCTTTGTGCATTTACTCAATTACTCTTCTGAGTTTTTGAGTTTATCACCCCCTCCAATGAGTAAAAGCAAAAACACACATTCACGCAAAAACTCATTTACTCAAATCATATACTAAATGAGTAAACACTCAAATGAGGAATTAAAAACATTGCGATATCTCAAAATTTGAAGGGATGACCAGTAGTAGGGGTTTGAAGCTCAGTGGAACGAAAACTCACATTTGCGGGCACTGTTGCAAAGTTCGCGATAAGGTAGCCTGTAGTTTTATTGAAAGGCCTTATATTTCAAATGCTCTGCTCACCAGGCGCATCTCGCCCAGGGGATCTCCATAATAAAATGATGAGGCCTGTCCTTTGCGTAGTGCCCGCATCACTTCAATACCCTTTATTCTGGCGTAAGCCGTCGGTCGAGTCCGTCAAGGTGGTGTAAATTCGGTTCCAGCTCTCCGGTCCGGTAATGGGCCTGTTATGCGCTGACCGGCAGCGCTTCGATTACTTCGGTTTCACCAGTCTGGTCTATCTCCGCCATGCTGTGTTGTGGCAGGTAGCGGTTCTGCAACAGCCATTCCTCGTTCTGCTCCGTCAGCACCGCCCCCAGCAGCCGCATGATGCTCTCTTCGTTGGGGAAGATGCCCACCACATCAGCACGCCGTTTCACCTCTTTGTTCAGACGCTCCAGCGTGTTCGTGGAGTGGATTTTCACCCGGTGCGCTTTCGGGAAGGCGAAGTACACCAGCACGTCTGTTTCCGCCTCGTCCATCATCTCCGTGACTGCCGGCGCGCTCTTTTCCAGCTGGCCGGCGACCTCACGCCAGGTCGCATGGGCGCTTTTCTCATCGGTCTGCACGAACACCTGTTGCAGCGCCGCGCGCACCACTGACTGGCTGGTCCTGCTGACGCGGCTCAGCACGTTACGCATGAAGTGGACCCGGCAGCGCTGCCAGCTGGCGGTGAACACCTGCTGTATCGCCGCTTTCAGTCCGCTGTGCGAGTCCGATATAACCAGCTTTACGCCCTCAAGGCCGCGCTCTTTCAGACACAGCAGGAAGGCTAACCAGAACGCTTTCGCTTCTGACTCACCGATGCCCATTCCGATAATCTCCCGGCGACCGTCCAGGCTGACCGCGCAGGCGATTATAACGGCCACGCTGACCACCCGGCCGTTCTTGCGGACCTTCACGTAGGTCGCATCCAGCCACAGGTAGGGCCATTCCCCTTCCGGCGGTCGCTGCAGGAAGGCCTGCACACGCTCATCGATGCCGCGGCAGATGGACGACACCTGGCTGCGGGAGATGCCGGTCATTCCCATCGACTGGACCAGGGCGTCCACCTTGCGGGTGGAGACGCCATTTATCCACGCCTCCTGGATAACCGCGTTGAGCGCCTTCTCCGACAGCCTGCGGGCCTCGAGGAAGGACGGGAAGTACGAGCCTTCCCGCAGCTTCGGGATGCGCAGGTCCAGCGTACCGAGCCGGGTGTTGTACTGGCGGTCACGATAGCCGTTGCGGTAGGTCTCACGCTCATCACTGCGCTCATGGGGCTCCGCGTTGATGCGCTGGGTGACATCGGCTTCCATGATGCGGTTGAGCATAAATGCGGTGAGTTCATGCAGGAAGTCCTCACCGCCGGGTTGCATCAGGGTATTGCTGAATGTCATGCTGTTGTCAGCCATCGGTTTGTTCCTTTTAAGATAATGTCTTCGTAACCATTACCTTACCGGATAAGCCGATGGCTCTCACCATCCTGCTGAATTTACACCACGTCTTAAGACTCTACCTACTCCAGACGGATAGTGGGCTGGCACGCAGACAAAACGATGACGACGTCACTGGTCTGCCAGGCGCTGATGAAGGCATACAACCTGCGCAATCCCCCACGGGGTCTGGTAGTGCATACAGATCGGGGTTCTCAGTATACCAGCCATCGCTTCCAGCGGCAGTTGAGTGACTACGGTCTGAGAAGCAGCATGGGGGACGTTGGCGCCTGCCGGGATAATGCGGTAATGGAGCGCTTCTGGGGCAGTCTGAAACATGAGTGGCTGCTGCTTGTGTCTCAGCCGACGCGGGCGGGCATGAAACAGGATGTGGCGACGTATATCCGCTACTACAACGTTGACAGAAACCATAGTGCTAACGGAGAACTCCCCCCGGTACGCTATGAACAGATGACTGATAAAAAAGTGTCCTGATTAACTTGACCAGAACAGGGTGATTTGTTGAATGTAGTTGTTTAATGTGGAGCATTCGACCTTTGCCAGTTTGACACATCCGGGCTGAACCCAATACCTCTGACGCTGGATGATTTCATATCAATACCTGACCATTTCGTTTAGCACGACAAAGCTGCCAAATTTTTTTCATTTTTTTTGATTTTAACGTGACAGTGTCACATAAACATTGAAGCCGTATAGTTTTACAACGGAACCATTTACATGGAATCAGATAGCATGCAAATAATAACCTTATTGTTTTCTTTTTAAAAATGAAAAGCCATTCCATAAAAAGAATCGACCTCCGATCGTAAAGATAAATTCAAATTTGCAGGATTTTGGAGATCGGGAATCCATTTGACTGAAAATCAATCAAAATTTAACACTTCGAATAATTACATTTATTCCATATGTTAACTATATATGAATATGAAGAGAGTGGTTCGATACATCCACTAACAAGGGCAAAAAAGTAACTTTTCAGCTCGGTTTCAGACCGGATGCGCTACGTAAAATCTGGGAAAAATGAAGGGGGTAAGCACGTCAGATTTCACGTATGCGTATTCCGCTCCAAACCGACCATTGATTCCGATTTAATCCGATCGTACTTTCCGATTTAATTCGACCACGAATTCCGATTTGTTCCGGCCAGATTTGGCCATCCGTCGGAATCCGTGATCCCCCCCCATGTCAGGGTAGTTGTCGCCTCTGAGTGAAAAAAATCGGGGGGGCCGGAGACGACAATGAAAATCTATTCACCTGAGCGTAAAGCGGCTGTGATCGCCAGAATGCTTCCACCGCATAATCAACCAGTCAGCCAGTTATCACGCCAGGAGGAGATCCCAATAAAAACGCTTTACCACTGGCGCTCAGAGGCGGGTATTTCCACTCTGCCGGTATCCGGACAGAAAACACCTCCCAGTGAGTGGTCTCAGGAAGCGCGTTTTGCTGTACTGGTTGAAACGGCCCCGCTTTCTGCCCATGCTGTAGCTGAATACTGTCGCCGTAAGGGCCTGTATCCTGAGAAAATTCAGCAGTGGAAGGACGAGTTAATGCAACCCGGTCAGCGAGAAGAAAAAGCCGAAATAAAACGATTAAGAAAAGAAAACCAACAACTTAACCGTGAAATTGCCCGTAAGGATAAAGCGCTTGCCGAAGCTGCAGCGCTGTTGCTCCTGGAAAAAAAGCTGAAGGCGTTGTTCGACGAAGAAAACGAGGTCGAATGACGCGCACTGCCGGCAGGCTACGGTTGATGACGATAGTGCAGGAAGCCGTCGCTGGCGGGGCCCGACTGAGTGAAGCCTCTCGCTGCGTTGGGCTGAGCGAGCGGACCCTGCAACGCTGGCAGCAGATACCGGACGATCGGCGAACCTCGACGCCACGGCCAGCCCCGAAAAACAAGCTCAGTGCTGAAGAGGAAAAGCAGGTGCTGGCCATCTGCCATGAACCCCGGTTCGCCAGCCTGCCGCCATCGCAAATCGTTCCGGTGCTGGCTGATGAGAACCGCTATATCGCCAGTGAATCAACGTTCTACCGGGTGCTGCGGCGGGCGGGAGAAACCACGCACCGTGGCCGGCAGAAGGCCCCGCAGAGCAAACCACTGTCGACCTGGAAGGCGACAGCCCCCAGACAGGTGTGGTCATGGGACATCACCTGGCTGAAGTCGCAGACGGCGGGCCACTGGTTCTACCTGTACCTAATAGAAGATGTATTCAGCCGTAAAATCGTGGGTTACGAAGTGTACCTGGTTGAAAGCGGTGAGTATGCGGCAGAGCTGTTGAAACGGACGGTGCTGAGCGAGAGTTGCTGGCAGGAGCCGCTGGTGCTGCATGCAGATAACGGTGCGCCAATGAAGTCGCAGGTGCTGCAGGTGAAGCTTGCAGAACTAAAGATCACGCCGTCGCACAGCCGGCCGCGGGTGAGCAATGACAACGCACATGTAGAGTCACTGTTCAGGACGCTGAAATACGTGCCGGCATGGCCGGATAAGGGCTTCGCGACGCTGGAAGATGCGCGCGTCGGCTGGTACAACGAAGAACACCGGCACAGCGGCATCCGCTACGTCACGCCAGGCCAGCGGCACAGGGGTGAAGATCATGCTCTGCTTGCACAACGGAAATCGGTGTATGAAGCAGCAAAAATGCAGACCCCGCATCGCTGGTCTGGGCCAACGCGCAACTGGAGCCGACAGGATGAGGTGTGGCTAAATCCGGAGCGGGAAACCCTGGCTGCATGAATTAACTGAGGCGACAACTACCTTGACACGCGCCGATCCTGGCTCCGGAATCCGCGATCGGATTGTCGGAATCGGTGATCCTGTCATCGGAATCCCGCGCTTTTCACTTTGAAAACAATGGACAACACTCTCTCCTGATAACGCATCTTCCGGAGGAGTGTCGCCATGGCAAGACTGAGAACGCGGATGAGTAAAATTAAAGAACTGTTGCGCCTTAAATTTGACTGTTACCTGCCCAACAGGAGCATCTCGGCCTGTCTGAATATCGGGTGCAGCACTGTATCTGATGTGGTCACCCGCTTCAGGGGGGGGTCTGTCGCATTAACGACAGCAGATCGGCAAAAGGTGCATTGGTTGCTTTTCAGGCAGCCAACAGGTAAAACTGGTCTGCCGGGGACAGGCCGTCACCGTCCTGATGTTGATACTGCCCCTTGCGTATCATGTGAACCAGCTCAATACCTGCCAGGATGGTCTGCGCCCGCCGGAACGATTTGAATCCCGTCATCAGTCTTATCCTTCGTTTGATGTTACGGTGATCCTGCTCCACAAGGTTGTTCAGATATTTGTTCTGCCTGATCTTGATACTTTCTTCATCGGGTTTGTCGGCATTGAGTGTAGTCAACGCTGCCGTATTGGCGCCACTTTTATCAATGGTTACCACCTCCGGTTCACCATGGTGGCGGATAGCCTTGCGGAAGAAACGCAGCGCGGCCGCCGCGTCACGCTTCGCCGTCAGCAGGAAGTCGATGGTCTGACCACGTGTATCTACCGCGCGGTACAGATATTTCCACTGCCCCCTGACTTTGATATACGTTTCGTCCATTCGCCAGCGGCGACCCGCCCGGCGTTTATGCCGTCGGAACGCCTTATCCAGCAGGGGCACCAGTCGGATGACCCAGCGGTGAAGCGTGGCGTGGTCAACGACAACTCCGCGCTCAGCCATCATATCTTCCAGATTGCGGAGGCTCAGGGAATACGCCAGGTACCAGCGGACACACTGAGCAATAATATCAACGGGGTAATGCAGGCGTCTGAAGGACTTTCGGATAAGAGACATGGTCAGGCAACATCGTAAAAAACAGCATGTTACCTGATGATGTCTTAATGCGACAGAACCCAATTTAGTCGATGCTGTGCCGTACATCATTCATACTGTGCTGACCGATAACGGTATCCAATTTGCCAACCGCAGCTCAGACCGGTATGCCTTCCCACACATCTTCGGACGGGTCTGCGGGGAGCATGGCATCGAGCATCGGCTGACCAAAATCAAGCACCCGTGGACCAATGGTCAGGTTGAACGGATGAACCGGACAATCAAGGAGGCCACCGTAAAACGCTTCCATTACGACGACCATACTCAACTGCGTCAGCACCTAGATAACTTCATTGCTGCCTACAACTTCGGGCGAAGACTCAAGACGCTCAAGGGCCTGACACCTTACGAATTCATCTGCAAACAGTGGACATCCGAGCCAGAGCATTTCAGAATGGATCCGATCCATCAAATGCCGGGACTAAACACCTAGTTTGCGTGACACTGCTGTCGGGTAAGAAGTGTATTATTGAAGACGTGATTGTCGGTACCCGGTTCAGACGAAGAGGGGTCGCCTCTGAATTACTTCATTCTGCTATTGTTTACTCACGTACCTACGGAGCACGTTATGTTGATCTGACGTCCCGTTCAGGACGTGTAGCAGCAAATAAGCTTTATAAAAAGACAGGATTCATCAAACGGCAGACTAATGTGTACAGACGGATATTGCTGGAAAAGCTGGATCTTTGATTGTCGTTTAAACAATTCAATATTGAGGGGTACCTTCAATTTGGTGTAAGTTCCCGGAAGTGATCTACTATTAGGAACAGTTATTTAGTACAGTTTAATTACACGTCAGTATGCCACAACAACTTTCGCTGGCGCAAAACATGTAAATGGAATGGAGATATTTTTTAGATGATTGCTCAAAAAATGGCATTCGTTTTCATTGCAATGACGCTTATCGGTAGCTTTTCTGCCTGTGCTCAAGTTGCAGAACCTGATACTTCTCAAATACCTGATAAATCTACAATAGCATCTCTCTCTGAATCTGATATCTCACCACCTGATATGGCCGTTTTAAGTGGTAAGATGCACGCGTTGTCGGAGATGTGCAACTCATACACTGCCAAGCAGTTGCAGAAAATGAAAAACCAGCAGAGAGCCGTGCTCAGTAGGGGCGGGTTTTCACTCGAGGCCTATGATGAGGCATTCGCCAAATCTTACGATGCTGTCCGCGCCAAAATAGCCACCATGAACGAGGCAGACAAGAAAGAAACCTGCCGAAAACTTAAAGGTATGGCAGGGATGCGTTAAACTGTTGGTTTTCACTCTTGACATCCTACCCGCTCTTTAGGGCGGGTAGGACCATCAACGCTGGCTGAACAGTTTTACCAGGTTTTAGAAAAATATGCGGCGACCGGGCTGCACGGGGGCAACCGGTAATGTCAGTGGGTGTGACCTGCCCCCAGTATTAGAGCCTATCCCAATAGGATTTTGTTCCAGACAATGATGCCGCAGGCAAAATGCAACATGGCCTCGTAATTTTCGGCCTTCTTTTCCCATCGGGTCAGAACCCGGCGAAAGCGATTCATCCAGCTATGAGTCCTCTCGACAACCCAGCGATGGGCTTTGAAGTCGGTGTTTTTACCTGCATCAGACTCCTCTTTACGGGACTGGATATGCGGCTCGTAGCGGCGGCTCTGTAGATACGTTTTCAGCCAGCCAGCTTCGTAACCTTTGTCCAGGCAGAGTCTGAGTTTTTGCCCCGGACGCCCCGTCTGAAGTGCATCGAGCGTATCTGCAACCAGTTTGATATCGTGCGTGTTCGCTGCTGCAACAACCAGCGACAGAGGAAGCCCGTTGGCGTCTGTCAGCAGGCTACGCTTTACGCCTTGTTTCCCTCTGTCCGTGGGATTACGGCCTGTTTTTTTGTTCCTGACAATGGCGATTTGGTCATACAGCCGTCCATCGACAGCCAGGACCAGTCAATGCCGTCCAGATGTTCGCAGGCAAGCAAACCGTTCTGCCAGAAGCGTTCGAAGACTCCCGCATCGCGCCATTCCTGGAAGCGTCGGTGTGCAGAACTCGATGAACATATCCCGGTGGCGTTCAGGGCGTTCCACTGGCAACCGGTCCTGAGGACGAAGAATATGGCATCCATGGCAGCACGGTTATCAACGCGTCTACGATGAGTCCCCAGTGGGTGGCTGGTTTTATGCTCCGGGATGAGTGGAGCCATTTTTTCCCATAGTTCGTCGCTGATCTGCCACTTGCTACCCGCCATACATTCCCCCTCAGAAATTACCGTAACGTATTATACGATAATTCCTTTTGGGATAGGCTCTAATCTTAGATTTATTAAAATACTTTCACACAGTAGATTACATATATACTCACGATACTTCAAGATGCATGTTGTGTTGCCACAGAGTGCCGTTGTTATGACGGACTCACAAGATGACATCATGCATCTTGAAGTTTATTGGGTATATACTCTTAATCTGACAGACACCTGTATAAATAACCGGTAACTGTCAGATCAGGTCTAAGCTAGTACATTTTATTCCGGTTTATTTTTCAACTGAATTGCCTTAATAAAGTCTTCAACTTTCGTTTCAGCGAGAGTCTCTACCGCCTCACTTCGGGACGTGCCGGTTAGTTCCGCCAGTTCGTCAATTTTACGGAGTACCCGGCGTCGAATGGATAAAGAGACTGTCGTCTTCAGATCTTTATCCAGCACCACTTTTGTCGAAATATCCTGCGCTTTCTGTTCTGCATTTTGAGTGAGTGCTTCATTCATCCGGCGTAATGTTTTTTTATCGAGCTGCCCGGGACAAACTAACTGATAGGAATGACCGGCTTTACTGTATTTGATTTCCGCCGCATAGGACTCCCGAAGCTCCTTCAGGGCACGACTGAGGGTAGGTTCCGAACAGTCAAGAACGCTGATGATTTTTGCCGCAGAAACAGGTTTCCCCGTACCCAGTAAGTTTGCCAGAGTATAAATTCGTTCTTGTCGGGTGTTTAGTTGCATAGTCAGCTGGTGCCTGCAGTTATCGTAAAAGGGTCAATGACCTGAAACTGTTCTGGTCAAGTCGGCATCACCGGTGACTTTCCCGTCAGCATTCAGCATAAACAGGCAGGTTTCTGGTTCACTACGAAACTGAACGACGACAGATAGTCAAGTCTGAGCGTCAGATCCGTAGTATGCAGTGGAATATTCTGTCCTGATTGTAATTGCATCTTGTCCCTCTTTAATTTTGAGCAATGTTCACTGAGTAAGCTGATAGAAAAAAAACGGACAGGCCGGGGTTACGTATCAGATGTTGATGCCATGCTGTTGCGCCAGCACACCCAGGCCACCAGCAAACCCCTGCCCGACGGCTTTAAATTTCCATTCAGCGCCATGGCGATAGAGTTCGCCGAAGATCATCGCGGTCTCTGTTGAGGCGTCTTCAGACAGGTCAAAACGTGCAATCTCAGCGCCGTTATCGTTGTTCACCACACGCATGTAGCTGTTGCTGACCATACCGAAGTTCTGTTTACGGGCTTCTGCTTCATGAATAGTGACAGCAAACACCAGTTTTTTAACGTCAGCACTGACTTTAGCCAGCTCGATTTTGACCTGTTCATCATCGCCGTCGCCTTCGCCGGTACGGTTGTCACCCTGATGCTGAACCGCGCCGTCCGGGCTGGTGGTGTTGTTATAAAAAACGAAGTGCGCGTCGGACAGCACTTTTCCATCTTCGCCGACCAGGAAGACCGAGGCATCGAGGTCAAATGCCTGACCATCGGTAACACGCGCATCCCAGCCCAGACCAACCAGTGCCACATTCATGGAAGGGGCTTCTTTGGTCAGAGAAACATTACCGCCTTTTACGAGAGAAACTGCCATTTTATCGCTCCTTCTTATCGTTGACGTCAGGGCCGGATGACCAACCCCGCGTGAAAATAGTGAGAAAAGTGACTTTTTATCAGGATGCGCTGATGCCGTACTGCGCACAAACGGAACCCAGACCACCGGCATAACCCTGGCCGACTGCACGGAATTTCCATTCCGTGTTGTGGCGATACAGTTCACCAAACAGCATTGCGGTTTCGGTAGAGGCATCTTCAGTCAGGTCATAGCGGGCGACTTCTGTCTGATTGTCATCATTGACCAGACGGATGAATGCACCAGATACCTGACCGAAGCTCTGGCGGCGGGCCTGAGCATCGTGAATGGTCACGACGAAAATGATTTTGTCCACATCAGCAGGGATCATATCCAGTTTGATTTTCAGGGATTCATCATCGCCATCGCCTTCACCGGTACGGTTGTCACCGGTGTGGGTGACAGAACCGTCGGAAGATTTCAGGTTGTTGTAGAAAATAAAATCGGTATCGCCACGAACCTTGCCATTTGCGGCCAGCAGGAACGCCGAAGCATCGAGGTCAAAGTCCTGACCATCGGTAGAGCGGGCATCCCAGCCAAGACCGACGAGAACATTTTTCATTGTCGGGGCTGCTTTGCTCAGTGAGACGTTGCCGCCTTTAGATAGTGAAACACTCATCAATTTATCCTCTTTCGTTAATCACATACTTATTATTGAACAGCCGGAGATCAGCTTTCTTTATTTTCCGCTTCCGGTTTTTCAGGGAAGATAACGCTGGCAAGAATACCGAGCGCCAGCACGCCCAGTACGACATACAGACTGGTGGTTGCAGACAGACTGTAGCCATGGTGCCAGATATGGTCTGAGGCATTGAGACCCAGCTTAAAGGCGATAAAGAACAGCAGAACGATAACTGCCTTTTCCAGCTGTGACAGATATTGCTTCAGGGCTTCCAGCACAAAATAGAGGGTACGGAGACCAAGGATAGCAAACATCATTGCGCTATAGACAATCAGAGGCTCACGGCTGACCGCAATGATTGCCGGTACGGAGTCGAAGGCAAACATGACGTCAGAGAGTTCAACGACCGCGACACACAGCATGAGCGGGGTCGCATACAGGGCGGCTTTTTTTGCCCGGCCAATGGTCACATCGTTGTTTTCGGGTTTCGCCAGCTCGGCATCAACTTCTTTCTGGGTTAGCAGGAACGCATGTCCGGACAGTTTCGGCCAGATGGGGAAAAACCGTTTGACCAGGCGATAGGCGAGGTGCTGGGAGTAGTCTTCAATTTCATCGCCATCGTCACCGCTTTTCAGCATCATGACAGCAGTCCAGGCAACGACCACGGCAAAGACCAGTTCGACATAAGGGCCAAGGCTGAGCAGACCGGTACCAATGGCAACGAAGATCCCCCTGAAGACGATGGCCCCAACGATCCCCCAGTACAGTACACGGTGGCGATAACGGTCTGGCACTGAGAACCACGAGAAGATAGCCATCATGACGAAGAGGTTATCAACGGACAGGACCTTCTCAAGCGCATAACCCGTGGCAAACAGGCTGGCAACTTCTGCACCGTGATGGATATAGAGGAAACCGGCAAATGCCATCGCAACGATAACCCAGAAAACGGACCATAAGGCTGCGCTCTTTAGGGAGATTGGCTTGTCATGGCGATGCATGAACAGGTCAATAAAGATGGCACCGACCGACAGCGCAATAAAAACAATCACTGTTTCAGTCGGAAAACCGATGTGTGTGGAAACCATAGCGTACCCTTAGCGGATGTTTATCAGAGGCCGAATTCAGTCGGGTCGAAGCCCAGTGAACGGGTAATTTCACGGACGGCGTTTTTCTCATCCTCGTCAAAATTACCGTCGCTTTTTGCAACAGCAATACCGACACGAACTGCCAGCTGAGCCGCTTCTGGCTGGTCTTTCAGTGCGAGGATGTACTTCATCGTCTCGCCTTTACCAATTTCCAGATCAAAGTCGAAGCTGGTCACCAGTTTGTTGAAGAATTCGATAACCTCGGTCGTCTCGAAAACTTTCAGCTCTTCTGATGCCCGCAGAAAACCAATCATTTTCTGCTTTTCTTCGGCGCTGACGCCGTCACTGGAAACCGCGATACGGGCGCATACCGCGACGGTACCCTGCATAAATTTCTTGTTTTTGTAACGGCCAACCTGGCGGGTCAGCTCATCACGGCCTGAGTTCAGTGCCCCTTTAACTTTGTCGAAAAAACTCATTTTCCGTTCCTCATCAATTTGGTTATTTAGAGCCTTTAGACCAGCGAAACCCCCAGCCAAAGGCCCTGTCCATCTCCTCCTGGCCTCTGAAGAACTGGTTAATCCGTTCTACGCGAATGGACCCGTTGTCATTCACAAGACGGGCAATCGCACACAGCGTCCGTTTGTTGTCCCCTTCAGTAAGGCGGGTTTCAATCGGGGGTTGATCGGGCACATGGAGCGTCACCACGCCGTCGGTTTTATCCCAGCTGGGAACGCCCTGATAGATAAAGGCATAAATCAAAACCTGACTGATTTCTTTCCACTCCCGACCATTAATATGCAGCCATTCGCCATCCGAGACTTCCCCGGTACGATCATCGCCCTGAAGCTGCACATAAGGTTCGTTGTGATAATGACCAAAAGCATTGCCGAGTGCCTGAATAACGGACTTGTGACCATCCTGAAGTTTGACGAACGCGCCCAAATCAAGGTCAATCGCTTTGCCTGAGCCAAACATCCCTCCCAGTAAACCACGGGAGCCGGAGCCACGATGCCAGTTAAGGTTGATGCGGATCTCGCCAAAGTTATCCTTCTTGGCAAGGCTGATAGCCGGTTTCTCTTTGGTCAACGAGACCTTGCTTAGGCTTACCTTATTTGGCGCAGAAGCCGGAGGCGGTGTGACTGACGGCGGAGAGGATGGTGTGGCATCATCAGAGACGTTCACACCAAAGTGTTCAGCCAGCGGTTTGAGACCACCATTAAACCCCTGGGCAATAAACCGGAACTTCCACTCACTGTTACGCCGATACAGCTCACCAAGTATCAGTGCGGCTTCCTGACGGCCTGCCAGTTCAACCTGTCCGCTGACCAGCGGACAGGACCCGTTTTCAACCAGAATAGAAAGGCTCTGCAAACCAGATACCGTCTGATTGCCATCACAGGTTACCGTGAAAGACACTTTCTGGACGTCGGGCTTGAATCGGTTGAGGTCAACGGTAAAAGAGGTATTGTTTCCCTCAGCGAGGAAGACGATGGAGTTATCATCATTACGGGTCTGACCGTAGAAGACCATATCCGCGTCTCCCTGCACTTTTCCGTCACTAAACAGACGGAACGCGGAGGCATCAACGGGGCCACCTGAAAGGATCCTCACGCGGAGTTCCTGAGCGGGAACGGGGGCATTTCCCCCTGGCGTCAGGTTCATCCGCTGACCACTGTGTTAATGATGTCAGGGTACATATCATCGATCGTGCGTCCACTACTGGCTTTACCGTGGGCGGTAAAGTCCCAGTTGCCGTTATTACGGCGGAGTGAGGCAATGATAATGCCAGTATGCGCCCCCTGCTCGGTCAGTTTGTATCGGGCCAGTTCTTTGTTGGTCTGATCCACAACCCGACAGAAAGCGTTATCCACATCATTAAAAGACTGCCCACGGAAACTGTTGACGGTGAAAGCCAGATATTCAACCTTTGCAGGCAGTTGGCTGAGATAGACATTGATGACCTCATCGTCACCCTCTCCCTCCCCCGTCAGGTTATCGCCGGTATGAACCACGGAGCCGCAGGTCGATTTCAGTTTACGAAACCAGATCGTGTCAATTTTATTACCGGCGCTGTCCAACAGAACGCAACCCGCGTCCAGATCGATAGCGTCATTGCCGCCAAAAATGTTGCCAAATACCCCTTTTTTCTTTACCGGATCCCAACCCAGACCGAACTTAAGCTGGCTGATTGCGGATGATTGTTTGCTGAGTGATACCGTCTGGTTTTTACTTAAAGAAACCATATTCATTCCTTAAAAGGTATTGACTGAGACATTATTAAATTAGTAGTAAAGCAGGTACCATCGGAATCATATCATGACAAAGTTCACCTGCAAGACAAAAACGGGTAGGTTTTCGTTCTTTACTTTTAATTACATTCCACGTTAACTAAATAAATTCACATAACTTTCTGATAATAAATAATAATATACTCACGATACTTCAAGATGCATGTTGTGTTGCCACAGAGTGCCGTTGTTATGACGGACTCACAAGATGACATCATGCATCTTGAAGTTTAATGGGTATAGTTAATATCAAATTTATACCCGTGATACTTCAAGTTGCAGATTGCGTTGCATCAGAATGCAACTGCTTTGGCAGAGGTATCAAAACGTACATCCTGCACCTTGAAATTTTTTGAGTATATAAGCAGCCAGACTTTATCATGTTATGATTGACATGGTTCGGTGGCGTTCTTAGACTCATGTATTAGTAAAACTTTTTCTCTCTTCAGGCAAAAACAATAACAGATGAAAAATAAGATTTGGTTTACAGAAGGTTTGTCCTCCCAGCGAGATATTATTCTCGGTGTGAAATATTTTGCAGATAAACACGATAAAGATATTCTTGTTTTCTCTTCTCACCGCAATGAACGGAATGAGATCCTGTCTGTTTCCGATTCCGCATTGATCGAACCCCAAAATGAAGACGACCGTCTTTCTTTTATTCATTCTGTCACAACGAATTATGGGATTAATGCCATTCATACCGGGCGAAACTGTAAATGGTTCGAGACCCATCGGGAGGAAATTGAACATCCCTCCGTCACGCTGACGACCGGCGGGACCGGGACCGAATGGTTCGACCTTGCCGACGAAAAAGTTACTTTCTCGGAGTTCATGGCAAAAAATGGACTCCCGGTTGTGCCGTCTGTGCGGGTCAACTCTCCCGATGAACTGAGTCATTTGCTCAGCCACTCCCCGTATCCTTCTGATCGTCTCTGTATTAAGCCCGTAACCGGTATTTATGGCATGGGATTCTGGCGTTTTGATGACGAGATTCCACCGGTCGCGTTTCTGAATAACCCCGATAACCGGGTTATCCGTCCGTCACAGTATCTGGCCGCACATGCCGAAATGGAGACCTTTACACCTCAGGTTCTGATGCCTTATTTACCGGGACCTGAATACTCCGTAGATATGGTGGTCAGTAAGGGGACGGTCCTGGCCGCCGTCGGGCGGCGTAAGGAGGGTGTGCTCCAGCATCTGGAGAATGAAGGAGAAGCGATTGAACTCGCCATAGCCTGCGCCCGCTTAATGAACGCAGACGGAATGGTCAACGTCCAGACCCGGCATAACGCTGAAGGCAATCCCCTGCTGCTTGAAATAAACATGCGCCCGTCAGGGGGAATTGGGTATACGCAGCACAGTGGTGTGAATCTGCCGGGTCTGTATGCCTTCCATACACTGGGGTTGATGGATGAGGATCAGGTCAGACAGTCAGCGAAAAGTGATTTTTTACCGGCAGTCATGCGCTCTGTCACCGACGTTATCCGTTATCCGGCATCATTGACCAACAGAATCGATTAATGGAGATAAATATGTCAGTAATGGATGGATGTTCCGTTTATCAAAAGACATTATCTTGTGGGCGGATTGAGGTGAGCAGCGAGATGACCGATTATCGCCTTACTGATCTCTTTGATATCGCCGAAAGGCGTAATCCCAAACGCGCATTCCTGTTTGTCAGTAAAGTGCTGGGTCGCCACATTCCTGTCTCGCCTCAGGTAATGCGCGACGTTTATACACAGCTGGCGGAGCAATTCCTTGAGGCTCTGGATGGGCCGGTGATCTTTATCGGGATGGCCGAGACGGCTGTCGGCCTCGGGGCGGGAGTGTTTGATGAGGTGCGTAAGCATCACCCTGACTGTGTCTATCTGACATCAACCCGCCATCCGGTAGATGGCGAACTGCTGTGTGAGTTTAAAGAAGAGCACAGCCATGCCACTGACCACCTGATCTACCATCCCTCCACACCGGATATGCGGCGCACAGTGGCAGAAGCTCAGACGCTGGTGCTGGTGGATGATGAAGCCACGACCGGGAAAACGTTTCTCAATCTTCTGGCCTCATTACGGGCATCGGGGGCACTCCAGCAGGTACGACGGGTTATTGCTGTCACGCTGACGGACTGGAGCGGAGAGGCCCTCAGACAGAACAGCCTCTTGCCCATTCACGCTGTATCGCTCATCTCAGGCCACTGGCGCTGGACAGCCGATCCGGATGCCCCATTGCCCGTGATGCCGCCGGTCAATGTGACCTCCAGGGGGAACGTTCCGGTTACCGGCAAACAGTCCTGGGGACGACTCGGGATGCAGATACCGGCCAGTGACCTGGGCCTGCAGGTTCAGGTTTCGCACGGGGAAAACATTCTGGTGCTGGGCACGGGCGAATTCGTCTGGGAACCGTTCCTGCTGGCTGAACGGCTGGAATCGGCGGGCGCTCAGGTCCTTTACAGTTCCACTACCCGATCACCGATTTCAACTGGTTTTGCTATCCAGTCCGCTATTGCCTTCAGCGATAACTACGGTTTGGGTATCCCGAATTTTGTCTACAACGTCGCCCACCAGCAATTTGACCGTATCCTGCTTTGTACCGAAACCCCGGCGTCGAGTGTGGATCCCCGCCTGCTTGAAGCGCTTTCAGCTGTCGCTCCTGATGTAGAGGTTATTACCTATGAATAAGCCTGTCGTATTCAGCGACCTTGATGACACCCTGTTCCAGACTCGCCGAAAAATGATGGATGAACTTGCCCTTGAACCGTTCCGGACCGGTGCACTGGATCGCAGCCTCACCCCACGCAGCTTTATGACCGAAGAACAGGCTATGCTGGTGGACTGGCTGCTGGAGCAGGCGGACCTCATCCCGGTGACGGCCAGAGGCACGGAAGAAATCAGCCGGGTGCAGATCCCCTTCCGTTCCTGGGCAGTGACGACCCATGGCGCGGTGATCCTGCGACCGGATGGAACGCCAGACAGCGACTGGAAAGCCCATATGCTGGAGGGCCTGTCCCCCTATGCCGACCGCTTAACGTCGATGCAACACATTATCACCGAACTCATGGATGCCCGGGGCGTCAATGCCTGGGCGCGGCTCAATTACGAATATGATGGCACGCCGGTGTATCTGGTCATGAAGCACTGCGACAGCACGAAGCTGGATGAGCTGAATGCCATCGGGGACGAGATCGAGCGCGTCTTTTCGACTGAGGGGTTTTACATCCACCGTAACAGTAACAACATCGCCTGGCTCCCCTGCCCGGTAGAAAAAGGACTGGCCGTTTCCTGGTTGCTGGAGAAGCTCCGCCAGGAGCGCGGGGTTTTCCCGGTGATAGGGCTGGGTGACAGCCTGAGTGACCATCGGTTCATGAAACTGTGCAACTGGTTTGGTCTCCCACGCCAGAGCCAGTTTGCTGAGGCTATTTCACAGCATATTTTTGGAGAGAAATAACATGTCTCACATCACTTCGTTTTCTGGTTCGTATCAACCGGACGATGTTCAGTTTTTGCTGAAGCCCATTGCCATGGAGATGACGCCGGTTGACCTGAAGGAAGAACTGATTCAGTCAGGGAAAATGCATTACTCCGACATGCTGAGTCAGGAGCCTGAGCCAACCCGCTGGCATCTGGATCTTTTCACCCGTGCGCTGGACGCGGGGGCAGCACGGCTGGCGCGGGAGGTATCTCAGCTTAGCCGTGAACTGGTTTTGCGCGCCGGTGATGACCCCGTGGTTCTGGTCAGTCTGGTCAGAGCCGGTGTCCCTCTTGGCGTGATGCTCCATCAGGCGCTACGGGCAATGGGAAAACGGTCTTACCATTACGGTATCAGCATTATCCGCGATCGGGGTATTGACGCTGCGGCGCTCGACTACATCGAATCACGTCATGGCACAAAGGGCATTGTGTTTGTCGACGGTTGGACGGGAAAAGGAGCCATTACCGGCGAATTGTCACGCACGCTGAAGGACCGCCCCGGCTATCCGGTACAGCCTCGTCTGGTTGTGCTGGCAGATCCCTGCGGATGTGCCTGGCTTGCCGCCAGTGACGATGACTGGTTGATTCCGTTCGGTATCATGGGTGCTCCTGTATCAGGTCTGATTTCGCGCTCTGTGTGGGCTGAAGAAGGCCTGCATGGCTGTGTGGTCTGCGATCGCCTTCAGTCTTTTGAATGCAGCCAGATGCTGGTGAATACGGTAGCGCATTTCCGCGAACAGCTTGACGGGAGAGACCTTCCCGCTTCCGGCTGGGACGCCGGGCACAATGCTGCACGCTGGCAGCTGAGCCGGGACGTCATCGGAGGGTTGGCCGAACGTTATGAGGTGGACAACATTAACCGGATTAAACCAGGCATTGCTGAAGCGACACGGGCAGTTCTGCGCCGAGTGCCCGATCATGTGTTTGTCAGGCAGATGGATGACCTGGATGTCGCTCTTCTGGTCGGTCTGGCAAAAGAGAAAGGAATTACGGTGACGGAAGTCGGGGACGCTCTCGGCCAGTATCGTGCGGTTACCATCATCAAAAAGGTACGCTGATGAAAAAACAATTCACTCCCTGGGATCTCGGTGCAACGCTGTATATGCCAGCAACCCGTATGGATCTTGCCGAAGTAGTGCTGGAAGGGAAAATACCCGGTCTGCGGTCTCTGGTGGTCTGCCTGGAAGATGCGGTCAGTGAGCATGATGTTCCCTTTGCACTTCAGAATCTCTCACTGTTTTTGCAAAGGCTGAATGACGCGAAATTCCAACATGGAGACGACGAGCGGCCGCTGGTTTTTATTCGGCCCCGCCATCCGGATATGGGGCGATGGCTGGCTGCAAACAGGGATCTGAGTGCGGTTGATGGTTTTGTGCTGCCGAAGTTCACCCGTTCCACGTTGCCGGTATGGTGGGACATCATGACCGGTACCGGGTTGAGCATGATGCCGACGCTTGAAACAGAAGAGGTCTATGACGTGCTGAAAATGCAGGCGCTGGCTTCTGAACTGTCGGATCATGACTGCCGGGAACGTATTATTGCGCTGCGCATCGGGGGGAATGACCTGATGAACGTGGTCTCTCTGCGACGGCCACGGGATCTGACTCTCTACGACACGCCAATGGGCTATGTGATTAAAATGCTGGTTTCGGTGTTTGCACCCCGTGATTTTGCGCTGACTGCGCCGGTATGTGAACACATTGATGACCATGGCGTCATGGAGCGCGAGCTGGCGATGGATATCGCTCACGGGCTGGTGGGAAAAACCGCGATTCATCCGGAGCAGATCAGTGTGATTGAGGGGGCACTGAAGGTCTCGCCTGGCGAGCATTCAGATGCGCTGCGTATTCTGAACTCCACGCAGGCGGTCTTTAAATCTCAGGGAGCGATGTGCGAACCGGCGACTCACCGGCGGTGGGCTCAGGGGATCCTGGCCCGGGGCCAGGTATACGGACTGACCACAGGACAGAAGACGGACGGGATGAGGCTTGTAGTGGTTGAATAATCAGGACACTAGGTGTTTAGTCCCGAGTTTTAGTGGTGCAATTTTCTCAGCAGAATGGAAGGAGGCTCTATGGGCCAGGTTTTACACGGCAGCGCCACAACGACAGAGGCAGTCCGTCGAGCAATACAAAATAGTCAAGAGAGCCTGAGAGCGCTTTCTGCACGCTATGGCATCAATCAGAAAACCGTAGCGAAGTGGAAGAAACGGACCTCGGTCACCGATCTGCCTACAGGGCCGAGGCAGGTCCGCTCCACCATTTTGTCCGTTGAGGATCGGTGCGTGTCAAGGTAGTTGTCGCCTCAGTTGATTCATGCGGCCAGCCTTTCCCGTTCCGGATTTAGCCACACTTCATCCTGCCAGTTCCAGTTTCTCGTTGCCCCTGCCCAGCGGTGTGGATTCAGCATTTTCGCATCCGTATAGACTGATTGTAAGCGTTCAGCGAGTGCCGTATTGACGGCTATTTATTGGTGAGATCCACGTTCCAGGGCAGAAGTTCAGCCACTTTGTTGCTGGGCCACTCCGGCAGAACGCTCAGGATATGGCGTAGGTAAGCCTCCGGGTCGATGCCATTCAGCCTGCACGTACCGATCAGACCGTACAGCAGGGCTCCACGCTCACCACCGTGATCGCTCCCGAAGAAGATATAATTTTTCTTGCCAAGGCAGACAGCTCGCTGCTGTGGTCGAATAATCAGGACACTAAACTTACATCCAAAATGGAGGTGTTTAGTGAATCAGAAGCGAAAGTTTACGCCAGAATTTAAGAAGGAAACGGTGGCCCTGGTGCTGACGCAAAATTACTCCATTGCGCGTGCCGCAACTTCTTTGGGGATCAGCGCCAAAACATTGCGCAGTTGGGTCGCCGCCGCGCGCCAGCGCCATGAAAGTCCGCTTAGTGAAGATGAACAAGCTGAACTCCGAAGGCTACGTCTAGAAAACAAAGAGTTACGCATTGAGAAGGAAATATTAAAAAAGGCGAGCGCCTTCTTTGCGAAGCACATGTCGTGAGATACCAGTTTATCCTCGATAACGCAGGTAATTACAGGCTACGGACGCTTTGTCGCGTGATGCGCATTAGCCCGTCCGCATGGTATGCCTGGCGAAAAAAGCCGATAGCCTGCCCGCCGAAAGATACCGCAGTCAGGGTGATGCTCAAGGCGTTATTCTCTGCCAGTCGGGAAAGTGCCGGGAGCCGAACGCTGGTTAAAAAGCTCCGTGAAGAAGGCGTCACCATAAGTCGTTGGCGCGTTAGAAAAATCATGAGCGAAGAGGGACTTCTCTGCCGGCAACGCCGTGCCTGGAAGGTCACAACGAAACCGAAGAAAGGGGCTGATTTTGCACCAAATCTGTTGAATCAGAACTTCAATCCTCCCGGACCGGACCAGATATGGGTGAGTGATATTACGTATCTGAAAACGGGTGAAGGCTGGTTGTACCTGGCTGCGATCATGGATTTATATTCCCGCCGGATCGTCGGTTGGCACATTGACAAGAGAATGACATCGTCGCTGGTTTGCCGGGCTCTCATGCAGGCTTACAACCTGCGCAATCCACCGACAGGGCTGGTCGTCCATACCGATCGTGGAGCGCAGTATACCAGCAAGCGCTTCCAAACGCAGTTAACCAGTTACGGACTCAGAAGCAGCATGGGAGATGTTGGCGCCTGCTGGGATAACGCGGTAATGGAGCGTTTTTGGGGCAGTTTGAAACATGAATGGGTGCTGTTGATCCCGCAGCAGACGCGGGCAGGTATGAAACGTGATGTTGCAGACTATATGCGTTATTACAATCTTGACAGAAACCATGCTTCGAATGGGTATTTATCGCCAGTGCGATATGAACAGATGGCTGAGAAAAAAGTGTCCTGTTTAACTTGACCAGATCAGACCTTCACGTAGGTCGCATCCAGCCACAGGTAGGGCCATTCCCCTTCCGGCGGTCGCTGCAGGTAGGGCCATTCCCCTTCCGGCGGTCGCTGCAGGAAGGCCTGCACACGCTCATCGATGCCGCGGCAGATGGACGACACCTGGCTGCGGGAGATGCCGGTCATTCCCATCGACCGGACCAGGGCGTCCACCTTGCGGGTGGAGACGCCATTTATCCACGCCTCCTGGATAACCGCGTTGAGCGCCTTCTCCGACAGCCTGCGGGCCTCGAGGAAGGACGGGAAGTACGAGCCTTCCCGCAGCTTCGGGATGCGCAGGTCCAGCGTGCCGGGGCGGGTGTTGTACTGACGGTCACGATAGCCGTTGCGGTAGGTCTCACGCTCATCACTGCGCTCATGGGGCTCCGCGTTGATGCGCTGGGTGACATCGGCTTCCATGATGCGGTTGAGCATAAATTCGGTGAGTTCACGCAGAAAGTCCTCACCGCCGGGTTGCATCAGGGTATTGGTGAATGTCATGCTGTTGTCAGCCATCGGTTTGTTCCTTTTGGATAATGTCTTCATACCATTATTACCTTACCGGATAAGCCGATGGCTCTCACCATCCTTCCGAATTTACACCACGTCCTAAGACTCTACCAGCCATCGGTTTGTTCCTTTTAAGGTAATTGTCTTCACAACCATTACCTTACCGGATAAGCCGATGGCTCTCACCATACTGCCGAATTTACACCACGTCCTAAGACTCTACCTCACCGCCAGCTGGCAGCGTTGCCGGGTCCACTTCATGCGTAATGTGATGGGGCGCGTCAGCAGGGCCAGCCAGTCGGTGGTTCGTGCCGTCCTGCAGCAGGTGTTCGTGCAGACAGAGGAGCAGAATGCCCATGCCAGCTGGCGTGAGGTGGCAGGCCAGCTGGAAAAGAGCTTCCCGGCGGTCACGGAGATGATGGACGAGGCGGAAGCGGATGTACTGGCGTACTTCGGCTTCCCGAAAGCGCACCGGGTGAAAATCCACTCCACGAACACACTGGAGCGTCTGAACAAAGAGGTGAAACGGCGTGCTGATGTAGTGGGCATCTTCCCCAACGAAGAGAGCATCATGCGGTTGCTGGGGGCGGTGCTGACAGAGCGGAATGAGGAATGGCTGCTGCAGAACCGTTATCTGCCGCAGCACAGCATGGCAGAGATAGACCAGAATGCTGAAACCGAAGTAATCGAAGCGCTGCCAGTCAGCGAATAACAGTCCCATTACCGGACCGGAAGGCTGTAGCTAAATTTACACCACCTTGACGGACTCGACCAATGACTGATAAAAAAGAGTCCTGATTTATTGACCAGAACAGTGCCAATACGGCAGCGTTGGCGATGCTCAATGCCGACAAATCTGATGAAGAAAGCATCACTATCAGGCAGAACAAATATCTGAACAACCTTGTGGAACAGGATCACCGGAACATCAAACGACGGACGCGACCGATGTTGGGATTCAAATCGTTTCGGCGGGTCCGGTGCCTGTTGGCAGGCATTGAGCTGGTAAACATGCTCCGTAAAGGACAGCTTGATCATCCTGCGGGCGAAGGATTGTTGCCTGCAGAGCAATTTTATCTGTTGGCTGCCTGAAAAACAGACAGCATGACTTCTGCTGACCTGTTGTCGTTAATGTGACAGAACCCACAATCTTACGCCCGGCCAGACCGGGCATTAGCCTAAAGCAAAGAGGATTTAAAGATGGCAGTTAATCTGACGAAAGGCGGTAACGTAAACCTCTCCAAAGAAGCACCTACTATGACCAAAGCAATCGCTGGTCTTGGCTGGGATTCTCGTGTTACTGATGGTCAGGCATTCGACCTTGATGCCTCCGTTTTTCTGGTTGGCGCAGACGGAAAAGTGCTGAGCGATCAGCATTTCGTATTCTTCAACAATCCGAAAAGCCCTGATGGCTCGGTTGTTCACCAGGGTGACAACCATACTGGCGAAGGCGAGGGTGATGACGAGCAGGTTAAAATGACCCTGACGACTGTACCGGCTGACGTTCAGAAAGCGGTCTTTGCTGTCACAATCCATGATGCGGAAGCCCGTAAACAAAACTTCGGTATGGTATCTAATGCTTACATCCGCATCGTCAACGAAGACAACAATGCGGAAATCGCGCGTTACGACCTGTCTGAAGATGCCAGCACCGAAACGGCAATGGTATTCGGCGAACTGTATCGCCACAACGGTGAGTGGAAGTTCAAAGCAGTCGGTCAGGGATTTGGGGGTGGCTTGTCCGCTCTGGCTTCACAGCATGGCGTCAGCGTCTGATTAAAGCTCTGTATCAGTCTCTTCATCAAATATGAAGGGGCTTTTTTCGCTTGCGTTGGCAGGTGTGACGTGATATTTGGGGGATTAATATGGATCTTTTACCCGGTCAGAATACTGTGATTGGTGCCAGCCAGATTGAGGTTCGCCTCTCTAATACTCAGAAGGCCATGTTCCGCAGCGATCTGGATGCATCTGCTTTTCTCCTGGGAGAAAACGAGAAAACGCATGCAGATGAAGACATGCTCTTCTTCAACAATAACAGCAACGCGAATAACAGCGTCACTATGAGCTCCGAGCAGGGTGACACCGTCTTTAATGTCAACCTCTCCACTCTTCCTTCCGCAGTTGCCAAGATTGCCCTGACTGTCGTGATTGATGGCCCGGATACGTTGGATGGGCTTGAGCAGCTTAAAATGACCGTCGACGGCCATACTTTTAATGTGCCGCTGCAGGGAAGAAGTGAGAAAGCGCTGATCGTCGCCCACATCTATCGGCACAATGGGCAATTCAAAATTCGCGCTGTAGGTCAGGGATTTGATGGTGGCCTGCATCCGCTGGCTCTTCACTTTGGAGTGGATGTCGCAAGCCCTGAGCCTGCTCCCTCTGCTGCTCCTGTTCAAACCCCAAATACGACTGTCAGTCTGGAGAAGAAGCTTGCCAAAGCACCCGCTCTGGTCAGTCTGGCGAAACCTATACGCGTCAGTCTGGAAAAGCATCGTCTTTCAGACGTAAAAGCCCAGGTTGCCTTTGTACTGGATGCATCCGGGTCAATGACCGCGCAGTTCAAGAAAGGCAATGTCCAGAAAGTTTTAGAAAGGATTGCAGCGCTGGCTGTCCAGTTCGATGATGATGGCTCAATGCCAGTCTGGGGCTTTGCCGGAAAACACAAACGGTATGAAGATGTGACCCTCGACAATCTGGATGGTTACATTGAACGTATCCAGAAAAACGGCAAGAAAGACATGTGGGAAATATTGCCGGGGTTGGGCGGCACCAACAATGAGCCCCCCGTGCTGGCTGATATTATTCGTGAGTTCAGAAATGCAACATTACCGGTTTATGTCGTTTTCATCACAGATGGTGGCATAAACAAGACGCGTGAAATTAAAGAAAAAATCGTTGAATCCTCTGGTTGCCCGATATTCTTCAAGTTCGTTGGCCTGGGGGGCAACAATTACGGGATTCTGGAAAAACTCGATAATATCGGCGGACGTCCGGTCGATAACACCCACTTCTTCCCGATCGATAACTACGAGCGTCTGAGCGATGAATACCTATATGATCAGCTGTTGGTAGAGTTCAGAGAGTGGTTAGATGCATCGCGCAGAGAGGGTATCTGCCGCTGAAAATGCACAACCGGCCAGATGGCCGGTTATGTTAAGCACTGAAGGGCGTGATGGGCTAGAAGAGGTATGTCGAGCTCATGCGCCTTTGTAATTCGAAGCGTTCAAAAGCCTCAACCGAATTGACGTATGCTGTGGCCGGTTTTGCCATCCGGTGACCTGCTCCATGACGGCACCAGTAACCTTTGAGACCAGCGCCGGAGAGACATCAGCGTCATACAACTCTTTGAACGCGGCGGCGATCTCGCGGGTGGTCATCCCTTTGGCGTACAACGATAAAATCTGGTTATCCATGCCGGTGATCCGGGTCTGGTTCTTCTTCACCAGCTGGGATTCAAAGGAACCATCACGATCGCGCGGTGTACGCAGCTCCAGCGGACCATCGCCAGTGATAACAGTCTTTTGGGTATAGCCGTTGCGGGCGTTGGTCGCCAGTCTGGGCTGATTTTTATCGTAGCCGGGGTGATGGGGCATTTCGGCGTTGAGCGCCGCCTCAACACTGATTTTTTTGAGCAGGCGGTCGAACTGGTTGAGATCGTCAGACGTTTTGAGATTTTTGGCCAGTTCGTTAGCCAGAGCCTGCAACTGTTTTTCGTCCATAAATTAACCTGTATTTGATGTTGGATTGAACATATCAAAATCAGGCAATTACACAAATCTATGTACAGGATCAGATTTTTTAAAACGCTTTTCCATATCGCTAACCATCAAGGTTCGCTTAGAGTCCGATCCCCCTGACAACGGGAAAGAGGTAGTATTTTAGAGCTGTAGATTTTGATTACTTTTTTCTTATCAAAATCCACATCAGCCCTGATACAGGCACACCCATACCCATAATTCCCACTTGTTTTTACATACTCTTTGTCTGGGAAATCCTTAAGTTTCTCAATGCCGCTTGAAGTAAACCGTCCCTGATTTGATATATCCCACGTTCCGTCTTTATCACTGATCCATTGATTGGCTGGGCTAGGATTTTGTAACCATCCACACCTTAATTCGCTCCCCAAAGAAGAAAAGCTAAGAACGAACAAAACTGCGGTTATACATAGTGATTTTATTCTCAAATCAACTCCCCCGCATCCAGCTTACTTAAAAAATCTTGTGCAAATCCTTTGATTTGTTCTGCGTGATCTAAACCATTAATGCACCGTCTTGCATTGAGGTAATCCACTTGGTTTTCACTCACATAATCAGTCAGTTTCCTCCCTGTGAATACTCGATTTTTGAATCCATCAATGAGAACAAATAAGGAGTTATTAGGCTCTAAAGCTTTATCAGGCTCCGAAACCAAATCAACACCAAGCTTTTCTGAATATGCTTCGCATGCCGGCCTCTCATCAAGGCACGTCTGGCGCATCCAGGCCGCAAGCTGTTTACCGTCGCAGCGCTCAAGGAGTCGCCGGCGCTCGTCTTCCGTCACCCACAGGGTGAGCATTTTGGTGCGTTTCTCGGACAATCAGGCCTCCTGATAACGCCGGGAAGGACGGGAAATTATTGGTTTCGGGGCGCAGCCCTTAACCAGTCACGTAGCCCTGGGGAGAGTATACTGGCTTAGTATGTTACGGCGAAGTGGGAATTCAGGGAAGTGCTTCATGTGACAGGTGTGATATGTGGCTCAGGAGTGATCGCGGTACTCTGTATGCACAGGTGACATTACGCTTCCTCGCTCATTCGTTCACTAACGTTCGGTCATGAGGCCGCGGCGGGCGTTACCGGCTCACGTGACGGTAGAGTCTTAGGACGTGGTGTAAATTCGGAAGGATGGTGAGCGCCATCGGCTTATCCGGTAAGGTAATGGTTATGAAGACATTATCCAAAAGGAACAAACCGATGGCTGACAACAGCATGACATTCACCAATACCCTGATGCAACCCGGCGGTGAGGACTTTCTGCGTGAACTCACCGAATTTATGCTCAACCGCATCATGGAAGCCGATGTCACCCAGCGCATCAACGCGGAACCTCATGAGCGAACTGATGAGCGTGAGACGGTAATGCATCCAATTAGTAGAACATGTATTTCTCGATGAATGCGCCGATGACTTTTTCGTGCAATTCGATGGAACGTGAAAAACATATTGTTTTGCGTGCCAGCCGCTTGATACGGGTTCGCAGCGTCAGATTGTTTCGCTCAATGCGCTGTGTGAAAATTTTACCAGTCAGATGTATCTCCTTCGGCACCTCTCTGGCGTAGCTTCCCCAATCGTCGCTCGTTATCATGCCAATGCTGAAGGGGGTCAATAACGCCAGCAGCGCCTGACATGTCTCATCATTACGGGGGCCGAACGTATAAGCCAGAACGCCCCCTGTTTTGGTGTTGTAGGCATACCAGAGCCAGTGCTGCCGGGCTTTACTGCCGACAAAGCCCCATTGCTCATCGAGTTCACAGATAAGAGCCACATCTGCATGGGCAACCGGAGAGGATGTTATTCGCTTCGGCGCGAGTTTTTTAAAGTGCGGATGACGGTGTTAATGCCGATTTTTAGCGTTCTTGCCGTATCCCGGACACCGGCACCGTTGAAGGCCATTTCGGTAATTAAGTCCGGTAAACCCCCGGCTTTGCCGGGGGACTCCGAAAGGTTTGACCTTTAAGTCAGTCGCGCGAATCTGAAATCTCCGCCAGGATATGAGGATTCGTGATGAGAGACTATCAGAGCTTAAGCCATACAAAATGGGACTGTAAATATCACGTGGTTTATATCCCCAAACGCCGGAAGCAACGGTTATATGGTGCGCTGCGGCGTGAGTTAGGCAACATATTCCATGAGCTTGCGAGCCAAGAGGGCTGTCAGATTCTGGAGGGGCATCTGATGCGCGATCATGTCCACATGTGTATCAGCATTCCGCCAAAGTACTCAGTATCAACAATTGTCGGCTATCTGAAGGGGAAAAGTGCGATAGCAATAGCCCGGCATTTCGGCAGAGGTAAAAACTTCACCGGCGAGATTTTCTGGGCCCGGGGATATTTTGTGTCAACCGTTGGTCTGGATGAGGCTACGGTCAGGGCTTACATACGCAATCATGAACGAGAAGACGAACGATACGACCAGATGAAACTGAACGTATAGCAGCCGCCCTGGGCGGCTCATGGTTTGTCAGCGCCTTTGAGGCGCTCACCCTAAAGCCTCCGGCTCTGCCGGAGGATACTTACTCCTTCATATAAAAACATAACCTGTTCGTCGCCTGACCTGTGGACAGGCTCCGGAGAATGCCCGCCCTGACAGCGGACTCACGTCCGCGCCGGTCCGGAAAACCGGAAGTGCCTCCCGTCGCTGCGCAACGGGCCCCGTCCGTGCCGGTTAGTTACAGCATCCGGAATGTTCACCTGAAAACAGCGTCCGTGCAGACCTGAAACCTCAGAGCCCCTCCCCGCCACTGAACAGCGCCGCCTCCCCCCGGCCGCAGGCCGGGGAAAAGCATCGCTGTTAATGACGGATGTTGTAACTAGAGGCTTGTGGTCGCTGTGAGAGGTGTTGCTTCAGGTCCGGATGTACACGCCCGTAGGCGGCCCTCACGGGCCGCTGACGCGGAGATACGCCCCGGCTGCGGCTTCGCCTTGCCGGGACCACTCCGACGGCGCACAGCCGCTTCTGTGTGGTTTTGAGCGGGTCTGGCTCAGGGCCGTACCGGCTGACGCCGGGCTGCGGCGGGAAAACTCCGGTGCGATATGTAACTTCGTCATGCCGCCTTTTATGCGCTGAAGCGCATGAAAAAAGGACAGAATTGTGTGTAATATCATCAGGATATGCTAAAATACCGGGAGTGACAGGCCCCTGAACGGAGACACCATGCCTGAGTCAGTCCCCCCTGCGAAACCCGCGCTGAGCAAAAAACAGCGCCGCACTGCCCGCTCATGGGCTACCGTGAATAAGGTGGCGGCGGTCTTTCCCCGCCTCTGGCCGGAGGCCGGGGCCGGGGCCGGGCAGTTCCGCCCGGTGAAGGCCGGGATTTCGGCGGACGTCAGGGTGTGGATTGCGCTTCACCCGCAGGGCGGACTCACTGAGGAGGAGTGGCTGAAGGCTATCCGCTTTGTGGTCAGCCGCATCGAATACCTGCGCACCGTCACTGCCGGCACCCCGCGCACGGACCTCAGCGGTGAGCCCGCCGGGGTCGTCACCGCGTCCGACGAACATCATGCCCGGCAGAAAATCGCCGCCATCCGCGCCCGCTTTGCTTCGAAGAAGCGCGGCACCCCGCAGGACAGTCAGGGAGAGGATAACCGGTAAATTCTGGATAGGTTTTAATTCCATCAGGAACAATCATCATATACCTTTATATCATTCTCTTCATATCGTTCTGGCTGTTTGCGATCTTTTCTGGCGGCACAGCCCGCTCGTAGCGTTTTGCAAAACCCGGAGAGAGAAATGGCGCTGATCAGCCATCCTCTTTGCCGGATTTTGCCTGGTCCCGCTTCTTTATGTGCAATTTGGGGATTGAATTTGAAACATGAGCGATAGACATCCGACCAAAGACGAGCAGTTAGTTATCACTCCTAGCAGACTGATCCTTGAGCTGTCGCTGCTCGTCGTGCCTTTCGTCATTCCGGTCTATTTGTCGCCCCCACTCATCCTTCTCTACTGGCTTATCACCCATCTAGCCGAATGGATCGAGAACCGGGTGAGTGGTGAGGTCGACCGAACCCTCGTCTGGATGCTGGGCGGCTGTTTCGGCATGAGCGGGCTTGTCGCCAATAATGTGCCGGGGACGATTCTGGGAACGCTCGTCGGTGTTGCCTGCTTCTTCGTTCTGATGGCACTGCATGCGGGCTGGGAGAAGCTGGCAAAGCTCGAAATCAGGCTACCACCAAAGGGGCCTCGCCTGACGAAGGTCGGTCCTCCTCCCTTCTGTGGGCCGAGCGCTTGGAGCTTACCTGCACCCTCCACCCCGAAAGGCGAAAAGGTGAGGCTGCTTTCCATCACAGAATTCGTCATGGGCGGGCCTGCGGTTTGTAATTACCTTCTGCCGGACGGCAGTGTGATTATCGGCGGCGGCGCCTCTACCGGGTTCTCGCCCAATGGCCGCTATTTCGTGACACCTGCACCGTCGCGCGAGGACTGGCCATTAATGATCTACGACCGTAAAAAGCGGCGACTCCACACCTGCGATGTCGGCAGCAAATTCTGGGAGATCGATCTGGTCGGCCAGATGACAATTTCGGGACGCCACAGCCCGCTCGTTTCAAACCAGAGCTGGATGGCGATGATCGACGATCTGATCGACCATGCCGACACAGAGAGGATGGTCGATGTCGCGGACATAAAACTCCCTCAGAAGTACTGGGATGCTGTACGACAGTACCACGAGAAGGAGTTTCCAGGTTCTTCTGCCACCCACGGACCATCCATCGAGTGGACGCTGCGCCTTCCCGAAAGTCTGACAGCGCTCAAAAGCCCGCTCGATCCCCTTCTAGACCCACAGGGACAGATCACGTTAGAGGGTGCAGACAGCGGTCTCGTTATTTCAATGAAACATCCCGTCGTCATCTGGAGAGATGACCGCCGGGCTTTTGCCTGTAAAGCAACTCCGCAAAACGGCGGTGACAAAGGCTGGTGGCTCTGGGACGATCGAATGAAGTGGCGAAAGATCCATCTGCGGCAGAACTTGCTCACGAATGTTCCCTATGCTTTGGGATGTCACCCCGTCAACCTCAACACCAGCTGCATGACGCTCGAGTATGAATTGATGCAACCGAGCCTGAGCAGGGTAAATGTCGGAAAACTCGACAGCTATACGGGTTCTGCACTGGAGATCGACGGGAAGACATTCCAGATGCCTGTCATTCACCACATCCTGCCTCTGGAACCGGATGGAGACGACGATGAGAGAGTTGAAAGCGCCCCGTTAAAAAATGACAGCAAGCTCCTCTGGCGTTTCCTGTATATCGATGAGGACATCTCCCGCCACGTCTATCGCTGCGAGTTTCAGGGACGTCCACTCGAAGGCGAGTGGTTACTGGACCACCGGGTTTCCAGCGATGGCCGCTATATCGCAGCCGTTGCCTATGCGGCTCCACCTGCGGTTCCTCACCGCATCGCCATACTCGACAGTGAAACGGGCGTGCTTTCGTGGGTAGGAGAAACCTTCTTCTTCCCGAAACTCCAGGGTTTTGACGATGAACGCCTCTATCTCGTTCACGTCAGTGAGCGCCGGATCGATGCCTTGCCCGACGGTATGAGCCCGGAGGTGTATAAGACACTTGGTCGGCCGAACGAGGCGATGGTGGACTTGCAGATCTCCCCGCCGCCATCGGATTTTTCACGCGCTTTCATGCGGCACGACAATCCGACTTGCCTTCACTATCAAAGAACGTCTATTGTTCTAAAGAACGCCACATGGTTCCCCGAATTGCTCGATACCGACTCTTTTTGAAGTCAATATTCTGGATGGTTCAATGACAGTATTCTCCATACCGCGCCTGATGATAGTTACGTTTATATTGGTCGTGACAAGCAAGGAAACCGCTAGTGCAGCCTCCCGGTCCGACTCACTCTGCACCTCCTTGTGGGAAACCGCTGCCGCATGCATGTACAGCGAAGTCTGCAACGAAGACATGGTCATGTATTTGCCAGCGGCAAGTCGCAGCGCTCTCGTGGCGGCGGAAAGGCAAGGTTTTTCATCGAAAGCCTTTGATCGCTATTGTCTGCAATCCTGCAAATCCAAGACCTTCGACACCGATGAGGAAACGTTCAGTCGCGAGGTTTGCACGAAGAAAAAATGACGGCCATACAACATTCCTACAGTACAGAATGAAACCAGCCGACTGCTACCGTTCCGGCGTCGTCATCTCCCTGTGTAGTGGCACACTGATACTGGCCACCTGATCGGAGGTGATATGCTCACCTCCACAACACGTCAGGTGTATTAGCTCAGACTTGAGCTGACAGGCTCCGCAGGTAGAACATCATTAAATCGCGAGTTTAGACTATAGATAAGAAGGCAATTTAAGTTAATCATGTTGATTCGAGCATTGAAGAAGATCGCAATTCTAACCACCATAGCGCTGGTTTGTTTCGGACCAAACGCTTTAGCTCATGAAGCTAAATATGACGATCTCGCTGAACAACTAACCCGCTTGATCAAGGAGTATACAGTACCTGAGCGAGTCGATGATCAAACCGTTTTGCAGTCGGTCACCACTGATGGCAAATCTCTTATTTTTGTTTACACCGTGGATTCGATAGAGGGCCTCAACCCGAAACATCTTGAACTGACGGCAACAAACGTTCTTTGTTCCGATGACGAACTCGCCGCCAAGATTGATGACGGAGCGATAATCACTGTTCAGTATTACGATCTTGGTGGCACGTTATTTGCCGCGACTAATGTGACGCGTCAGAAATGTGGAAGGTAGAGCGGGTCACATATGATACCCAAATTTACACTCTTCGATGTCTACATCTTGGTTCTTGGCTATTTCGGATGGCCTCTGACGTTGATAGGTGCCCTCCTATTCGTCTATCTTAGCTATCGTGCAATCCCCACTATATGGCGGATTATTTTCTTAACCGTAGCCGTCGTTTTAACATTCCCAATCCTTTATGTTTTAATTGTTTGGCTTCGCTACTGAGGGGGGAGGGCCAGACAGGGAGTGTTAGATTGAGCCCGCCGCGGGTGACGGACAGATGAATGTGCGGATGCTGGTTGAACTGGTGTCGCTACCGATGTAAAACTGGCCCACCTGCCGATGTAAATCTGACCCACCCAGGGTAAAAATGGCAGTTTCAAGGTACTGCCAATGATGACATTGGAGACCAGAGTGGAGATTAGTGTTTTACACCGTCAGGGCATGTCGATACGCGCCATCGCGCGCCAGCTTTCATGCTCCAGCGAGACCGTTCGCAGATATATTCGTAGCCCATTCCCCGTAGCGGATATGCGGTATAAGCCTCGCGCACCCAGACCCTGCAAGCTTGACCCGTTCAAGCCCTACATTCTTGAACGGGTCGCAGCAGCCAGGCCACAATGGATACCCGCCAGTGTGCTACTACGCGAGATCTGGTCAAGTTAAACAGGACACTTTTTTTTCGGCCATCTGTTCATATCACACTGGCGATAAATACCCATTCGAAGCGTGGTTTCTGTCAAGATTGTAATCACGCATATAGTCTGCAACATCACCTTTCATATCAGCCCGCGTCTGGGTCGTGACGCAGATCTAGGGTTCTGTCGCACACGAACCTGGATGCAGCGTTTGATGAGGACGGCAGACAGATAGGGCCGCTGCTGGCGCGCATCACCAGCAGAACGGAGGGGATGGTAACCCTGCTGGCGTCCTGCGGCTAGCTGGCAGGCGATGGCGGAAGGTGATGCTCTGCCCCGGCAGTACCGGCTGACCGCCGGGCAGGAAAAGGTTAAGGCAAAAACTCAGTGGCGCAGCTGCGCCAGGTCGTCTTCGGACAGGCCGGTCATTTTCATCACCGTGCTGCGGTCCAGACCGTTAGCCAGCATCGTGCGGGCGATTTTCAGGGAAGCCTCGTGCTCACCTTCGCGTTTGCCCTTCTCGATACCGCGCTGCTCGCCCAGCTGAATGCCTTCCTGACGGCCTTCGATGCGCCCGCGCTCAAGGCCCTTCTCGATGCCCTTCTGTTCCAGCTGCTGTGCAATTGTCATCAGTGTGTCCCCGTGCTGCGGCACCCGCTGTGCCAGTTGACGTACAAAGGCTTCGGCGTCGTCGGTCTCGCCGGCCTGTACCAGATAGTTTATCAGCGATATCAGCTGCTGTCCCGTGAGATGTCCGGTCAGCAGCACGGTGGCCAGCCGCTCAAGCAGGCCGGCAAGGTCGCGCTGGTGAATGTGTTTCTGCAGCAGCGTCAGCGCTGCCATGCGGCGGTGGGTCATGATGTCGTCGTCCGGGATGACGGTGACGTCAACCAGGGGTAGCTTCAGAAAACGGAAAATAAAGCACGTTAAGCCGTGGCACCCTGGGAAAGTTTTTACATGAACATCGTGTTGACTTGCCAGGACGAATGCCCTAGCATTTATCGAATTAGGACGGTTGTCCAAGTTTGATAAGTGAGGGACTCCGATGCAACCTAATCTCTTCACCCCAACCGCATCTGGTACCTTCACGCTCACAAACGGTTCTGTCGCATTAAAACGCCGTCAGGTAACATGCTGTTTTTTTACGATGTAGCCTGACCATGTCTTTGATCCGAAAATCCTTCAGACGTCTGCATTATCCCGTTGATATTATTGCGCAGTGTGTCCGCTGGTATCTGACGTATTCCCTGAGCCTCCGTAATCTGGAGGAAATGATGGCAGAGCGTGGTATCACAGTTGACCGTTCCACGCTTCACCGCTGGGTTATCCGCATGGTGCTCCTGCTGGATAAGGCGTTCCGCAGGCATAAACTTGCTGTGGGTCGCCGGTGGCGAATGGATGAAACGCATATCCGGGTCAGAGGGCAGTGGAAATATCTGTACCGCGCGGTCGATACTGATGGTCAGACTGTAGATTTCCTGCTGACGGCGAAGCGTGATGCCGCCGCCGCCCTGCGTTTCTTTCGTAAGGCCATTCGCCACCACGGTGAGCCAGAAATGGTAACCATTGATAAAAGTGGTGCCAATACGGCAGCGCTGGCCATCCTCAATGCCGACAAATCTGATGAAGAAAGCATCACTATCAGGCAGAACAAATATCTGAACAACCTTGTGGAACAGGATCACCGGAACATCAAACGACGGACGCGACCGATGTTGGGATTCAAATCGTTTCGGGGGGCCCGGTGCCTGTTGGCAGGCATTGAATTGGTAAACATGCTCCGTAAAGGACAGCTTCATCATCCAGCGGGCGAAGGATTGTCGCCTGCAGAGCAATTTTACCTGTTGGCTGCCTGAAAAACAGGCAGCATGACTTCTGCTGACCTGTTGTCGTTAATGCGACAGAACCCCATCGCCTGTGATAACCGTCTTTTGAGTATAGCCGTTACGGGCGTTGGTCGCCGGTTTGGGCTGATGTTTATCGTAGCCGGGGTGATGGGTCATTTCGGCGTTGAGCGCCGCCTCAACACTGATTTTTTTGAGCAGGCGATCGAACTGGTTGAGATCGTCAGGGGTTTTGAGATTTTTGGCCAGTTCATTAGCCAGAGCCTGCAACTGTTTTTCGTCCATAAATTAACCTGTTTTTGATGTTGGATTGAACATATCAAAATCAGGCATTTACACAGAATCATGTACAGGGTCTTAGCAACCACGTGATTTCACTTTGCCGGTTTAACCTCGGTCACCCAGGTAGGGAGATCCCATGTCCCGCCGAGGCGAAGATCGCGGCACATCCCGGTGGTCGCTTCACGGCTTTTGCGGAACGTTGTGCCATCCCAGAGCCAGCTCGCCGTCCCCCAGCAATCGCCTAGCCCTCGCCCTTTCTGCATCATTATAATCTCGCCGTCGCCATATTCAGAACCGGAAACCGTGATAAGTGTCGGACTACTCTCAAGTTTGCTATCCACTACCCAATAGCCGTATCCTTCGTTATAGGCCGCCCGCCAGCACAAGACCGAAATCAGGGAATGCGCGTTATCCAGCGGCTGCAAGCTGATAGATTCAGCCTCCCCCTCCTCCGGCTGGAGGCGATCGCACGAATCATTGTCATTTAGCGTGGCCAGAAGCTTCGGCTTGAGCACCGCCAGCTCAGGCGCAGTTAACGCTCTCTCCTGCGCTTCCTCAGGCATGACCCGGTGAATGACCGGGGCGGGAATCGCCGCCCGGACGCTGCTTTCCGGCCTGTCGCCTTTTTTGGTCAACGCGCCCGGCGTGCCGATTCGCCCCTGAACATCGTCCATTTTCAGCAGTACCGCGTAAGCGCCTTCGCCGGAAAGCACAAACGGCGCCTCCCCGCCTGTAAATTCGACCTTCCCGTTGCCTTTGATGGCGTTAACGATCGCCAGGGCCTGTTTCTCCGACAGCGGCCAGATCTCTTTTGCGGGCTTCACATCGCCTGCCGGCTGGCCGTTGATCCACAGCGTCAGTTTGCCCGGCAGAACGTCGCTGTCGGTCACCTCCGCCAGTATCAGCTCTCCTGAGACGGCGGTGCCCGCTCCGGCCTGGCGGGTCAGCAGCACCGAACCTCCGCTTTCTTGTTCAGCGCTGTACCCACCCGCCCGGCAGGTCAACGTGTTATCACACACCACTTCCCAGTCTTTGTGTATGAATGAAACGCCTGTTTCCGCCAGCGCGGGGGCGCTGAGTATGGCCAATGTCAGTATCGCTCTCCAGCGTTCCTTTTTCATACTTTCTCTCCTTGTGGAAAACATCTGCTTATAAGCAGTAGGTAGTTTTATCAGTTACAGCTACTGCAGGTAGAGTCTTAAGATGTGGTGTAAATTCAGCAGGATGGTGAGCGCCATCGGCTTATCCGGTAAGGTAATGGTTACGAAGACATTATCTTAAAAGGAACAAACCGATGGCTGACAACAGCATGACATTCACCAATACCCTGATGCAACCCGGCGGTGAGGACTTTCTGCGTGAACTCACCGAATTTATGCTCAACCGCATCATGGAAGCCGATGTCACCCAGCGCATCAACGCGGAGCCCCATGAGCGCAGTGATGAGCGTGAGACCTACCGCAACGGCTATCGTGACCGCCAGTACAACACCCGGCTCGGTACGCTGGACCTGCGCATCCCGAAGCTGCGGGAAGGCTCGTACTTCCCGTCCTTCCTCGAGGCCCGCAGGCTGTCGGAGAAGGCGCTCAACGCGGTTATCCAGGAGGCGTGGATAAATGGCGTCTCCACCCGCAAGGTGGACGCCCTGGTCCAGTCGATGGGAATGACCGGCATCTCCCGCAGCCAGGTGTCGTCCATCTGCCGCGGCATCGATGAGCGTGTGCAGGCCTTCCTGCAGCGACCGCCGGAAGGGGAATGGCCCTACCTGTGGCTGGATGCGACCTACGTGAAGGTCCGCAAGAACGGCCGGGTGGTCAGCGTGGCCGTTATAATCGCCTGCGCGGTCAGCCTGGACGGTCGCCGGGAGATTATCGGAATGGGCATCGGTGAGTCAGAAGCGAAAGCGTTCTGGTTAGCCTTCCTGCTGTGTCTGAAAGAGCGCGGCCTTGAGGGCGTAAAGCTGGTTATATCGGACTCGCACAGCGGACTGAAAGCGGCGATACAGCAGGTGTTCACCGCCAGCTGGCAGCGCTGCCGGGTCCACTTCATGCGTAACGTGCTGAGCCGCGTCAGCAGGACCAGCCAGTCAGTGGTGCGCGCGGCGCTGCAACAGGTGTTCGTGCAGACCGATGAGAAAAGCGCCCATGCGACCTGGCGTGAGGTCGCCGGCCAGCTGGAAAAAAGCGCGCCGGCAGTCACGGAGATGATGGACGAGGCGGAAGCAGACGTGCTGGGGTACTTCGGCTTCCCGAAAGCGCACCGGGTGAAAATCCACTCCACGAACACACTGGAGCGTCTGAACAAAGAGGTGAAACGGCGTGCTGATGTGGTGGGTATCTTCCCCAACGAAGAGAGCATCATGCGGCTGCTGGGTGCGGTGCTGACGGAGCAGAACGAGGAATGGCTGCTGCAGAACCGCTACCTGCCACAACACAGCATGGCGGAGATAGAGCAGACCGCTGAAGAGGACGTAATCGGCGCGTGTCAAGGTAGTTGTCGCCTCAGTTAATTCATGCAGCCAGGGTTTCCCGCTCCGGATTTAGCCACACCTCATCCTGTCGGCTCCAGTTGCGCGTTGGCCCAGACCAGCGATGCGGGGTCTGCATTTTTGCTGCTTCATACACCGATTTCCGTTGTGCAAGCAGAGCATGATCTTCACCCCTGTGCCGCTGGCCTGGCGTGACGTAGCGGATGCCGCTATGCCGGTGTTCTTCGTTGTACCAGCCGACGAAGTTTTCCACCCAGGCGCGCGCATCTTCCAGCGTCGCGAAGCCCTTATCCGGCCATGCCGGCACGTATTTCAGCGTCCTGAACAGTGACTCTACATGTGCGTTGTCATTGCTCACCCGCGGCCGGCTGTGCGACGGCGTGATCTTTAGTTCTGCAAGCTTCACCTGCAGCACCTGCCAGCAACTCTCGCTCAGCACCGTCCGTTTCAACAGCTCTGCCGCATACTCACCGCTTTCAACCAGGTACACTTCGTAACCCACGATTTTACGGCTGAATACATCTTCTATCAGGTACAGGTAGAACCAGTGGCCCGCCGTCTGCGACTTCAGCCAGGTGATGTCCCATGACCACACCTGTCTGGGGGCTGTCGCCTTCCAGGTCGACAGTGGTTTGCTCTGCGGGGCCTTCTGCCGGCCACGGTGCGTGGTTTCTCCCGCCCGCCGCAGCACCCGGTAGAACGTTGATTCACTGGCGATATAGCGGTTCTCATCAGCCAGCACCGGAACGATTTGCGATGGCGGCAGGCTGGCGAACCGGGGTTCATGGCAGATGGCCAGCACCTGCTTTTCCTCTTCAGCACTGAGCTTGTTTTTCGGGGCTGGCCGTGGCGTCGAGGTTCGCCGATCGTCCGGTATCTGCTGCCAGCGTTGCAGGGTCCGCTCGCTCAGCCCAACGCAGCGGGAGGCTTCACTCAGTCGGGCCCCGCCAGCGACGGCTTCCTGCACTATCGTCATCAACCGTAGCCTGCCGGCAGTGCGCGTCATTCGACCTCGTTTTATTCGTCGAACAACGCCTTCAGCTTTTTTTCCAGGAGCAACAGCGCTGCAGCTTCGGCAAGCGCTTTATCCTTACGGGCAATTTCACGGTTAAGTTGTTGGTTTTCTTTTCTTAATCGTTTTATTTCGGCTTTTTCTTCTCGCTGACCGGGTTGCATTAACTCGTCCTTCCACTGCTGAATTTTCTCAGGATACAGGCCCTTACGGCGACAGTATTCAGCTATAGCATGGGCAGAAAGCGGGGCCGTTTCAACCAGTACAGCAAAACGCGCTTCCTGAGACCACTCACTGGGAGGTGTTTTCTGTCCGGATACCGGCAGAGTGGAAATACCCGCCTCTGAGCGCCAGTGGTAAAGCGTTTTTATTGGGATCTCCTCCTGGCGTGATAACTGGCTGACTGGTTGATTATGCGGTGGAAGCATTCTGGCGATCACAGCCGCTTTACGCTCAGGTGAATAGATTTTCATTGTCGTCTCCGGCCCCCCCGATTTTTTTCACTCAGAGGCGACAACTACCCTGACATGGGGGGTAATCGAAGCGCTGCCAGTCAGCGCATAACAGGCCCATTACCGGACCGGAAGGCGGCAACTGAATTTACACCACCTTGACGGACTCGACCCTTCTGACTGTTATGGTAAAATCAGATAACACTTATGGTATTCAGGGAGGTGACTGTGTTGACATGGTTAGGCCCCTTTGTGCCCCAATCGCCATGCGATGGTCCACTGGAGCAATAAGACGAAGCCGTTGTCCGTGGAAGCGTTGCCCTGTATGCCGGAGTTCTTTATGCGCGTTGCCGAAAATATCATCCTCGATGCCCTTATCCGGGGAGGATGTATCAAAACCTTCTACCGTATGTCCTCTCGAAAAGCCGCTGAGTCAGACACTCGCATTCCTGACGGCTACGTCCTTGAGTCGCCCGGCGAACGTGAAGACATTGTCCTCAGCCATGCCGACTTTCATGCGCTGGAAAAGCAGCTGGAGCAGAAGGGCGGCTGGGAGCAGATTGTCGGGGGAACCTGTTTCGGAGGTGTTACCTGGAAGCTGAGAACGGAGCCAGAACAGTAGATACGGTGACTGGTATGAGCTGTAGTGTTAAATGAATAATACCGGAGGGAGCAAGCCAGCGTGACGTTGACAGATAAAACAGGCCACCTGGCATGGTGTGCACTTATCGCCCTGCTGACGGCCCGGGAAGATGGCCTGGTGGAGTCGGAGTCGCAGGAAAACCTGTTTATTACCCGCTGGTTTGCGCAGGTGAAAAAACAGCGCCGCTTTTCACGCGACGTGGCCTCCGATGTTGACTGGATACTCAACCAAGGTCGGACGCTTGGCGTTCGTGCACGATTGCGGCATAAGCTGGATTATCTCTGGCGCAGTTGCACGGGGGAACTGTCTGAGCAGAACGACCTTTTTCGCCTGACCTACGCGCTGGAACTGGCGAAGCAGTACGACTGGGTGTATCACGTCCTCAGTGACAGTGAATGGAGCGGTCGACGTCAGATTCAGCCTTCGGCATCGGTAAACAGCATCTGTCTGCTGAAAAGCGCGCTGGATATCGGTTTTAATGATGACGGGACGCAGGTACTACCTGTGCCGGCCAGAATTAGCGGCCGGGCTGACGGGTTAAATGCGCTGCTGAAAAGCTGTGGCTGGGAGGCCGTCAGTAACGACGAACACTGGAAACTGGTGTCAATCAGCGCTGGTTGATCAGTAAAGAACGGGGCGCCAGCAGGCAACCCGGTAGTGTCAGTGGGTGATGCGCTGCGACCCTGTACATGATTCTGTGTAAATGCCTTTTCTCAGAAGTGACCGTCCAGGCGGTCACCGAACTCGATAATAAAGCGGCTCATCGCCATACGCCAGTCCCTCAGAGGCATCGTCCATTTCTGTGAGGCGGCCTGGATTGCCAGCCATACCACCTTCTTTACTGAGTCGTCCGTGGGGAACACCTTACGCTTTTTGATGGCATGCCGGATCACGCTGTTTAGCGACTCGATGGCATTCGTGGTGTAGATCACCTTGCGGATGTCTGTCGGGTAAGCGAAGAACGTCGCCAGGTTGGTCCAGTTGGCCTGCCAGCTGCGGCTTATTTGGGGATAGCGACTGTCCCATGCCCCGCAGAACGCATCCAGGGCCTGTAGCCCTGCCTCTTCCGTCGGGGCCTGATAGATGGCCTTCAGGTCACGGGTGACAGCTTTGTAATCCTTCCACGAGACGAACCGCAGGCTGTTGCGCACCATATGCATGATGCACAGCTGGATGCGGGCTTCCGGATACACCGTGTTGATGGCGTCCGGGAGGTAGAGTCTTAGGACGTGGTGTAAATTCGGAAGGATGGTGAGAGCCATCGGCTTATCCGGTAAGGTAATGGTTATGAAGACATTATCCAAAAGGAACAAACCGATGGCTGACAACAGCATGACATTCACCAATACCCTGATGCAACCCGGCGGTGAGGACTTTCTGCGTGAACTCACCGAATTTATGCTCAACCGCATCATGGAAGCCGATGTCACCCAGCGCATCAACGCGGAGCCCCATGAGCGCAGTGATGAGCGTGAGACCTACCGCAACGGCTATCGTGACCGCCAGTACAACACCCGGCTCGGTACGCTGGACCTGCGCATCCCGAAGCTGCGGGAAGGCTCGTACTTCCCGTCCTTCCTCGAGGCCCGCAGGCTGTCGGAGAAGGCGCTCAACGCGGTTATCCAGGAGGCGTGGATAAATGGCGTCTCCACCCGCAAGGTGGACGCCCTGGTCCAGTCGATGGGAATGATGATCTGGTCAAGTTAAACAGGACACTTTTTTCTCAGCCATCTGTTCATATCGCACTGGCGATAAATACCCATTCGAAGCATGGTTTCTGTCAAGATTGTAATAACGCATATAGTCTGCAACATCACGTTTCATACCTGCCCGCGTCTGCTGCGGGATCAACAGCACCCATTCATGTTTCAAACTGCCCCAAAAACGCTCCATTACCGCGTTATCCCAGCAGGCGCCAACATCTCCCATGCTGCTTCTGAGTCCGTAACTGGTTAACTGCGTTTGGAAGCGCTTGCTGGTATACTGCGCTCCACGATCGGTATGGACGACCAGCCCTGTCGGTGGATTGCGCAGGTTGTAAGCCTGCATGAGAGCCCGGCAAACCAGCGACGATGTCATTCTCTTGTCAATGTGCCAACCGACGATCCGGCGGGAATATAAATCCATGATCGCAGCCAGGTACAACCAGCCTTCACCCGTTTTCAGATACGTAATATCACTCACCCATATCTGGTCCGGTCCGGGAGGATTGAAGTTCTGATTCAACAGATTTGGTGCAAAATCAGCCCCTTTCTTCGGTTTCGTTGTGACCTTCCAGGCACGGCGTTGCCGGCAGAGAAGTCCCTCTTCGCTCATGATTTTTCTAACGCGCCAACGACTTATGGTGACGCCTTCTTCACGGAGCTTTTTAACCAGCGTTCGGCTCCCGGCACTTTCCCGACTGGCAGAGAATAACGCCTTGAGCATCACCCTGACTGCGGTATCTTTCGGCGGGCAGGCTATCGGCTTTTTTCGCCAGGCATACCATGCGGACGGGCTAATGCGCATCACGCGACAAAGCGTCCGTAGCCTGTAATTACCTGCGTTATCGAGGATAAACTGGTATCTCACGACATGTGCTTCGCAAAGAAGGCGCTCGCCTTTTTTAATATTTCCTTCTCAATGCGTAACTCTTTGTTTTCTAGACGTAGCCTTCGGAGTTCAGCTTGTTCATCTTCACTAAGCGGACTTTCATGGCGCTGGCGCGCGGCGGCGACCCAACTGCGCAATGTTTTGGCGCTGATCCCCAAAGAAGTTGCGGCACGCGCAATGGAGTAATTTTGCGTCAGCACCAGGGCCACCGTTTCCTTCTTAAATTCTGGCGTAAACTTTCGCTTCTGATTCACTAAACACCTCCATTTTGGATGTAAGTTTAGTGTCCTGATTATTCGACCACAGCAAACGCGTCAGGTGTCCGCAGGGTGAACAAAGGAAAGGACCATAAAACCAACGGGATATGGATTCAGGGGGCTGGCGATTTATCAACTGATATCTATCACTATGAGCGTATCGGACAGAATCACTTTCTGGGGCTGCATGTGGCCAACGGCGGCGCTCAGGGCTGGTATGAATTCCGTAACGACGGCCATGCCTACACCAACGGCGCCTGGCACAGCAGCTCCGATGCCCGCATGAAAACAGATATTGAAAAAATCGGTAATGCGCTGGACAAACTCGACAGCATCGGCGGTTACACCTACCTCAAACAGGGTGTGCCGGAAGCGGGCGTGATTGCCCAGGAGGTGGAGACCGTACTGCCACAGGCCGTGACACAGACCACGCTGACGCTCAATGACGACAGCATTCTTGAGGATGCGCGTGCCGTTAACATCAATGGCGTAGTAGCCCTGCTGATTGAAGCACTTAAGGAAGAACGTCAGGCCCGCCGGGAAGATAAAGAAGCGCTGATGAAAGAACAGGAGGAGTCGCGACAGGATCTCGAACGTCGTCTGGATGAGCTGGAGCTCCGTATCGGAAAGGAGACCAAATGATGACGGATAATCAACCAGTTCCACTTACTCCCGCTCCTCCCGGAATGGTTTCCCTCGGCGTTAACGCAGATGGTGAAGAGGAGATGACCGTTGTTGGTGGGGATGGTGGCACAGGCTTTTCTGGGGGGACGACAAATATTGTGCCGGGTAGCGGCAGCGTACAGGCCGATGTGGGTAACAAAACACTTTCCCGCATTCAGGCAGAAAATTCAGCAGCCATTCATGCCGCAGCCAGATGGTCAACAGCGCAACTGAAAAAGATGCAGGCTGAGCAGGCCGCCAGAGCCAGTGCTGCTGTCGCGGCTCAGCGGGCAGCAAAAGCGTCACGGAATAAGCTCACACAGCATCTTAAAGATGTGGTGAACAACGCGCTGCAGAAAAACAAGGGACCCAGTGTCACTGACCTTGCCCATGCTAACAATGAGGCGCTAGCGGCGGCGGCTGCCTATGACAGTGCCGCCAGAGCTGAGCGGGAGGCAAGAAAAAAGGCGGAGCGGGCTGAAAGGGAATATCAGGCGGCCCTGCAGGCTCAGCAGGAGGCTGAACGACAGAAGGCCGAAACCGACCGGAAACTGGCGGAGGCTGAAGCACGGGAAGCCGCCGCGAAAGCGAAAGCCGAGGCGGACAGGGCGGAAGCTGAAAAAGCCGACGCTGAAGCGAAGGCCAGAGCAGAAGCCGAACGCCGGAAGGCTGAAGAGGAACGCCGGAAGGCTGAAGAGGCCCGAAAGGCCCTTTTTGCGAAGGCGGGTATTCAGGACACCCCGGTTTACACGCCGGAAATGGTGAAAGCGGCCACCAGGGCGATGATGATGCCCGGCGTGGCGTTACTGAACCGTGCTCCGGCTATGATACAGCTGTCCACTCTGGCGGCACGGGTTCAGGCGGCTTTGCCTGGCGTTGCCGGTGCGGTAATGACAGCAACCGCTGAGTTCTCGGGCTGGATTTCCTCAGCCCTGTGGCGGGGTGTTGTGGGCGTGGCAGAAACCGCTACAGCCACTACCGTGGGCCCCATGGTTGCCGCTGCATCAACGATATTTTTTTCGCCCCGTGCCGGTGGCGGTAATGACAGCAGGGTTCCCGGACGTGATATCAGTATGATGGCCGCTCAGGCCCGCTTGTTCACGGAGAGCGGTATCGAGCCGGGTATGAAGAGCGTCAACCTGCCGGTGCGGGGTTTTATCACTACGGAGGATGACGGGCGGCAGTCGGTAATGCTGGTGAAAACCGGTACCGGCGGTGTGTCCGCGACGGTACCGGTCCTCAGCGCCGTGCGTGACAAGGCCACCGGGCTGGATAAAATCACGGTACCGGCGGTGGCGGGCGCCCCGTCGCGGACCATTCTGGTTAACCCGGTACCGGTAGGACCAGCGGCGCCGTCACATACCGGCAACAGTACACCGGTTCCGGTGATGCCGGTACACACCGGGACAGAGGTGAAACAGGCGGACAGTATCGTCACCACCACGTTCCCGGCTGCGGACCTTCCGCCGCTGCAGGACTTCTGCTGTGGTCGAATAATCAGGACACTAAACTTACATCCAAAATGGAGGTGTTTAGTGAATCAGAAGCGAAAATTTACGCCAGAATTTAAGAAGGAAACGGTGGCCCTGGTGCTGACGCAAAATTACTCCATTGCGCGTGCCGCAACTTCTTTGGGGATCAGCGCCAAAACATTGCGCAGTTGGGTCGCCGCCGCGCGCCAGCGCCATGAAAGTCCGCTTAGTGAAGATGAACAAGCTGAACTCCGAAGGCTACGTCTAGAAAACAAAGAGTTACGCATTGAGAAGGAAATATTAAAAAAGGCGAGCGCCTTCTTTGCGAAGCACATGTCGTGAGATACCAGTTTATCCTCGATAACGCAGGTAATTACAGGCTACGGACGCTTTGTCGCGTGATGCGCATTAGCCCGTCCGCATGGTATGCCTGGCGAAAAAAGCCGATAGCCTGCCCGCCGAAAGATACCGCAGTCAGGGTGATGCTCAAGGCGTTATTCTCTGCCAGTCGGGAAAGTGCCGGGAGCCGAACGCTGGTTAAAAAGCTCCGTGAAGAAGGCGTCACCATAAGTCGTTGGCGCGTTAGAAAAATCATGAGCGAAGAGGGACTTCTCTGCCGGCAACGCCGCGCCTGGAAGGTCACAACGAAACCGAAGAAAGGGGCTGATTTTGCACCAAATCTGTTGAATCAGAACTTCAATCCTCCCGGACCGGACCAGATATGGGTGAGTGATATTACGTATCTGAAAACGGGTGAAGGCTGGTTGTACCTGGCTGCGATCATGGATTTATATTCCCGCCGGATCGTCGGTTGGCACATTGACAAGAGAATGACATCGTCGCTGGTTTGCCGGGCTCTCATGCAGGCTTACAACCTGCGCAATCCACCGACAGGGCTGGTCGTCCATACCGATCGTGGAGCGCAGTATACCAGCAAGCGCTTCCAAACGCTGTTAACCAGTTACGGACTCAGAAGCAGCATGGGAGATGTTGGCGCCTGCTGGGATAACGCGGTAATGGAGCGTTTTTGGGGCAGTTTGAAACATGAATGGGTGCTGTTGATCCCGCAGCAGACGCGGGCAGGTATGAAACGTGATGTTGCAGACTATATGCGTTATTACAATCTTGACAGAAACCATGCTTCGAATGGGTATTTATCGCCAGTGCGATATGAACAGATGGCTGAGAAAAAAGTGTCCTGTTTAACTTGACCAGATCATTCATCTACTGGCAACCGGATGCAACAGGGACCGGCGTTGAGCCCATCTATGTGATGCTGGCGAAACCGCCTGTAGAATTCCTTGAGGTTGAGCTATATAGCGACTTCAGAGGGCGTTCGCGTCAGCGTACATATGAAGCGGATCATATGCCGTCTGCCGCTGCCGTCCGTGCTGCATTATTACGTGAAAATCCACGACTGAGTAAGCAATTATTGGATGAGATGGTCAACAATGTTGCCGCAATAGTCGTCCCCAAAGATGTACACCAGAAACTTAGCGAAACATATGGTGGACGTAACACTCCGACTCAGATAGATCTGGACTCCAAAAATTTGAGAGCTGCTCTTGATCGCAATCTGGACACCATCAAGCCAGCCTTAAAAAAATACGGGGCCACCGAAACTCAGATTGATGCTGCAAGAGCAAAAATGCACAAACTGAACAAAGACATGGGGTTATACAAATGACTGTGAACATAGAGGCATTAATAAATAATTTGGGCAAATCGTATAACGATTTGATCAATGCAGAGCTCATACCTTATAAAAGTCCTCCGACAGGTTTTTCTGGAGATACAGACCTCAGTTTGGATATGAAAAACGAAGGTGTTTATCTTTCGTTTCAACGTGAAGGACGAATTCTCCAAGAAATAACATTAAATATTCTTAGGCCAGATATTAAAAAATGGTTTTTCCCTAATAATTTGCCTTTTGGGTTAGAAAAAAAAATGTCACGCCAATGGGTACATCAGAACATTGCCCCCCCCCTCAGAAGCTCTCCACCAAAAATGGTCATGAAGCGTGCTTTAGGGTGGGCAGATCTCTTTGATATTAAAAATACCAACATTCCAGTAAATATGCAGATTGATTATGACATGGAAGAAAATGTGACATCAATTACATTCATGCCAACATCAGAACTACGCTGGTAATCGTAATTTTCCCTCACCTGCGCCATCCTCAGAGGTGGCGTTTTTACATCGTGAATAAAAATGGAGGTAGTGTATCCTCCATTTGGTAATGCCTTTAATCGATAGAAAACCATGATATGCTACTGGTATTTAGGGTTTTCTATGGTTACCGTTTAAGCCGGGGATGAAGACCGTTGACCTGCCGGTCAGGGGGTATATCTCGAACGACGGTAACGGCCGGCAGTCGGTTAACCTGGTCAGGACGGGGACGGGCGGGATTACGGCCACGGTGCCGGTGCTGAGCGCCGTACGTGACAAAACCACCGGCCTGGATAAAATCACGGTGCCGGCGGTGGCCGGTGCGCCGTCGAGGACCATTCTGGTGAATCCTGTGCCGGTCGGTCCGGCGGCGCCATCTCATACCGGCAACAGTTCGCCGGCGCCGGTGACGCCTGTGCACACAGGGACGGAGGTGAAACAGGCTGACAGCATCGTCACCACCACGTTCCCGACCGCGGATATTCCGCCTCTGCAGGACTTCATCTACTGGCAGCCTGATGCGACCGGGACGGGCGTTGAGCCGATTTACGTTATGCTCAGCGGACCCTATGGTGAAACCAACGCAAAAGGGAAATACAGCGGGCGTGACTACAACACGGATAAAGCTGGCGGTCCCGTTCAGAATCTGGACTGGAAAGGGGCCACCATTGACCGTGACGGTGTGGACAGGGTGAAGCTGCATACGGGACGCTTTGAGTCAACGCCAGAAAATAAAGTGATGATTGACCGCCTTGAGAAAATTCTGAAAGGTGAGTTGCAGGCGACGGACACAGATAAACGTTTTTATACTCATGAAGTAAGAGAGCTTGAGCGTTATCGCAACCTTGGCATCAAAGATGGTGAAGTTCCTAAAAGCGTTCAGGAGCAAAAAGCAGTGTGGAACAGTACGCATACAGCGACTCTTGAGGATTTCAAAATAAACGAAAAGGAGCAGGCTCTTTATACTGAAGATGCTCTTCAGGCTGCATATGAACAGGAACTTAAAGATGCTCTTGGAGGAAAAAAATAATGTCCCTGAAAGATATTGTCAAAAATGAAAGTATAACGGATGTTTTAACGTTTCTTGGACCAACATCCGATTACCGTAAGCTAGATAGATTGTATACTTACAATAACTTTGAGGCTATTTCCAGCGGTGAACTTTCTTCAATTTACGATAAACTGTTTCGAACTGGAGTGCTTAAGGATCAGAATGGCAAGGTAGTGAAGGGACCAAACTGGAAAGAACCAAAATTCGTGACTGAAAATAAATACGGCATTAAATAACGTTGCCGGTTTTCTGCCGCGCAGATCCGAAAAGATGATTAAGCGGATCTGCGCTTTTTGGTAATGCCTTTAATTGTATTAGCTCAGACTTGATGGTTGAGCCTGTACATAGATTTGTGTAATTGCCTGATTTTGATATGTTCAATCCAACATCAAAAGCAGGTTAATTTATGGACGAAAAACAGTTGCAGGCCCTGGCTAACGAACTGGCCAAAAATCTCAAAACCCCTGACGATCTCAACCAGTTCGATCGTCTGCTGAAAAAAATTAGTGTCGAGGCGGCGCTCAACGCCGAAATGACCCATCACCTCGGCTACGATAAACATCAGCCCAAACCGGCGACCAACGCCCGTAACGGCTATACTCAAAAGACGGTTATCACAGGCGATGGTCCCCTGGAGCTGCGTACACCGCGCGATCGTGATGGCTCTTTCGAACAGCAACTGGTGAAGAAAAACCAGACCCGGATCACCGGGATGGATAACCAGATTTTATCGTTGTACGCCAAAGGGATGACCACCCGTGAGATAGCAGCGGCGTTCAAAGAGCTGTATGACGCGGATGTCTCACCGGCCCTGGTCTCAAAGGTCACCGATGCTGTCATTGAGCAGGTTGTCGAATGGCAAAATCGTCCACTGGATGCAGTCTATCCCATTGTTTATCTTGATGTTTAGCGATTTGGAAAAGCGTTTTAAAAAATTTAAGACCATGAACAGGGTCGTCAGGAGAGCAGTAATGGCGTGCGGTGGGGGAACTAATGATGAAAAAAACACCTTTTGGCTAATTTTTAACCTGAAATGCGTTTTTCAGACGCACTTATCCTGCAGCCTGTGACAGAAGCCATCGTTTCCGGTCGATACTGTGCAGCCTTTCTGCCACTAACTCCGTGGCGTGTCTGCCCGCCTGCGCGCTGACAAAGCGCAGCCGGTCGCCGCACAGAATGCATTTGTACGGATCCGTGCGCAGGAACGCTTTCATCAGCGCGGCGAAGCCGGGCTTATTCGGTTTATTCCTCGCTTCCATCTCCAGGGCCTCATACACCTTCAGCAGCAGCGTGCCCCGTTTACGGCTGGATAAAAATCCGTAATACCGCACCATTTTAAAATACTTTTCCGGCACGTGGCTGATATAGCGTCCGATCATCTCTTCCTGCGACAGCGTCTGCTGCCGGTGCCGCTGTGTCCGGTGGTCGTAATAGTGATGCACCACGGCGCCGCCGCTGTAATGCCGCAGTTGCGAGGCCGACACCGGCGGACGTTTCAGATACCGGCCCAGGTATTTCACGCACCGCCAGGCACCGTGCGTCTTTTTTGCGAAGTGAACTTTCCAGTACCGCTGCCACTGTGCACGAAGGTAGCGCCGCCAGTGCTCCTCATCCCGGATATGACCGTAACCCGCAAGGCCGCCGGGATTAATCTGCTCATAGTGTTCCCGCAACATCTCAGTGACGGCATTGCGCCAGATTTCCTCCACCTTATCCTTCTTAAAGAAGATATTCTTCCCGACGCCGTGTTTAATATCGAGCCCGCCCCGGGTGACGGAGACGTGGATATGCGGATGCGGGTTCAGCTGGCAACCGTAGGTGTGCAGGGCACAGAAGATGCCGATTTCCAGACCCTGTTTACGGGCATGGCGGAGCATGGCGCGGGTGGCCGCCAGGAAGAGGTGGTTAAGCAGGGGCCAGTTGTGATTAAAAAAGGGCCACAGCAGATGGGGCATGGTCAGGGTGATGTGCTGCCAGTCGCAGTCGGGAAGAATGTGGGTCTGCTGTGCAATCCACTGTTCCGTGGCTTTAAATCCGCAGGAGCTGCAGGCTCTTGAGCCACAGCTCTGGCAGAAGAAACGGGAGTGAGAGCAGTCCGGAGAAGAACAACAGTAACGGCGGACGCCCATGGCGGTGGTGCCGCAGGCGAGCATGCGTTCCAGCCGTCATCAATGGAGAAAAGCAGCCTTGCGGGGCGGGGGATATACATGGTGCAGAGTATAAAACGGGGCAGCGGTCATGAACATCCCCGAAGCTGCGCAGCAGCGCCGCTCACGCCAAAGGCGTGCTATGTTCTACTGATTGGAGGTATTACCATAAAATGATTTATTAATAGCGTAATCTTGCAATTTGGCCAGCGTTTCCTGATTTGTAAACATCTCGCGCAAGCCATGATGCGGAATGAAAATAAATGCCTTCCCCCTTTGTTGCAATGTCAGATATCCTTTATCCACCAGTTCAAGAAAATCGCGACGGGCAGTGGGATAGGCAATGCTGTGATTATTCTTGTGGTAACGAAGGGTAAATTCTGCTTCTGGCTTCCGTAGCGCTCGTCCAAGGATGGAACGCTGGCGATCGTTGAGTTGAATATCTTTTTTTAGTGTCTGTCGCAATGCCCGGTCCCAGTTTTCCCAACCGTTAACGTAATGTTCGACGATACGCAAGGCAAGTAAGGTTAATTGCGCGGTGAGAGTCTGCAATGAAGTCAGATCGCCTGGAGTGTGAATGCGCAGATTTTCATAAGCGGTGCGGTCGAATGAAACCAGCGGAGGCAAGATACACCCTTCGTCCCAATCCAATTTTAGGCGGGAAATCGGTAGCAATCCCAGTACGGGCAGATCATGCTTGAGCGCGTACAGATGAGCTGCCAGCCGACCAACTTGGTAACTCACTTCCTTAAGTGGTCGATAAAAACGAAACGAATCGCTCAAAATCAACGCACGTAGTACATCATGATCATACTCCCCCGTTTCATGATTAGCATAAGCGGCAATATAGTCCATCTGACGGTTGGCAAATTGCTCGGTCATGGCTCTAGGCCATTCGAACAGTCCAGTACCCAGCGAAGCTCGGGTGGTTTTCATTGTGCTGATGTTCACGCCTTCCAACAACTGATCGCGCAACTGCACGAATAAATCGCTTGAAAAAGGCTCGTCAACCATATTCGGAAGGCGATCTATGGCGTTAAACGTATTGGCCACCAACCGTTCGGTGGCGTTACGTGGCGTTCGATCAAGACATAACTGGATATCGGCGTCCCCAATTGAGAATGATAATCCGTCAAGCCGGATAGCCGCGGTAACGTCGGAAATGCGGACATTCATCAGAAAATGCTGACTGCTGGCAGCGTTCATGGTGCGATGCAAGTGGGAATCGGGGGCACAAGCACGAGTGACGATGCTGATAATGTCTGTCAATTCATGGGTACGCCGGTACCAGTATTCCTCATTATTCAAATCCGGGATCGGCAAATCGATACCCATGTACCGGCTCATACGATTCATGATATCCCACATGGCCAGCGGACTGATGTTGGGCGGCAAATTCAGAGAAAGGAATTCGTCCCAAGAAATGCATTTTTGCGAAAATATTTTGAGTAATTTCTGAAATGACACATCATCAAACAATATTTGCAGGGATTGCCCTAGTGAAGGCGATTCGTTAGCAGTCATAGAGTACCCCTTGATATCGGCGGCGGATTCCGAACAAGAACCCAAGTTTCTTGAGACCCCCAATGCGTTAGGGTCATTTTTCTTGTCACGGCAACCTATTCACATTTTCCATGACATATATCAATACATACCAGAACGTAAATTCTTCTCAATTTGATCTACATCATGAGTAAAAATATACAAAATGTCTCTATTGTTTAGATTGAACTCCATTTTTTCATTAAAACTAAACATTATATTCAGATAATCATTATTCGGATAATGTGAACGAGTTCATGGTTAAGAAAATGGGTAATGCCTTCAATCGATAGAAAACCATGATATGCAACTGGTATTTAGGGTTTTCTATGGCTTCCATTACTGTTCATTGTCCTCGCTGCCATTCCGATTCTGTTTATCGCCATGGGCACAGCTGTTCCGGGCACGAGCGCTTTCGTTGCCGCTCGTGTCGCCGCGTTTTCCAGCTGGCTTATACCTATGAAGCCAGAAAACCCGGCGTAAAAGAACAGATAGTTGAACTGGCGTACAACGGTGCCGGCGTCCGGGATACCGCCAGAGTTCTGAAGGTCGGTATCAATACCGTCATACGGTCGTTAAAAAGCTCTCGCCGTCCCGGATAACCGCTTCTCCTGTCGCTCATGGCGATGTGGCACTCATCTGCGAGCTTGATGAGCAGTGGGGCTTTGTTGGCAGTAAAGCCCGCCCGCACTGGCTCTGGTATGCTTACAATACTAAAACGGGTGGCGTACTGGCTTATACCTTCGGCCCACGCACCGATGAGACATGTCATGAGCTGCTGGCGTTATTGACTCCCTTCAGCATTGGCATGATAACGAGCGATAACTGGGGAAGCTACGCCAGAGAGGTGCCGAAGGAGATACATCTGACTGGTAAAATTTTCACACAACGCATTGAGCGTAATAACCTGACCCTCCGAACCCGTATCAAGCGGCTGGCACGCAAAACAATATGTTTTTCACGTTCCATCGAATTGCACGAAAAAGTCATCGGCTCATTCATCGAGAAATACATGTTCTACCAATTGGAGGCAGCACCAGAAAATGTGTAATGACTTCAATCTATTGGTAATTATTTATCGTCAGATAGTGCCCGATGACTTTGTCATGCAGTTCCACCGATTTTGAGAATGACAGCGACTTCCTGCCCGACCGGGCCAGATGCAGCCTCAGGTTCAGGTTATGCCGCTCAATACGCTGCGTGTAACGCTTGCTGATAACGCAGCTTTCCCTTAAACCGTGACTCATACTGCGGCCATCTGTCCGTCATCCATACCACTACTTCAAATGCTGACAACAGGCTCAGAAGACGTTCCAGTGTTGCCATGCTCCGCTCACCAAAGACGTGTGCCACCACCGTTCTGCTTATCCTGTCATACGAGTAAAACAGCCATCGCTGACGCGATTCGGCCCCGACGAGGCGTTGTTGAATAAATAGATATTATGCTGCGAAGCTACAAAGACGTCAGACTTCCCTAACGTAAAATCAGTGGGTTAAAGTCAGAATTGGAAGGATCACGCAAGAGTTACAAGCATCTTTCACCAAAACAGGCATGTCAAAACAGCATGATTCCCTATTATTAAACAACCCCCCCCCGACGAAACGCCACTGCTCGTCCATCTCCGCACAGACCATGACGTCACTGCCCGGCTGTATCCGGGAGGTTACTGACTGCGGCCTGAGTTTTTTAAATGGCGGAAAATGGTGTTGAGGCCCAGGCCCATAATGCGTGCGGTGGCACGGCATCCGACGCCGTTCATGACCATATCAATGATTTTCTGGTGTGTACCGGGCTGAGAAGCGGTGTAAGTGAACTGAAGTTGCCATGTTTTACGGCAGCAGAGATAACGCTGATGCCCGGCAGTACTTTTGCCGTTACGCACCACGCCTTCAGTAGCGGAGCAGGAGGGACAGCAGACGGAGGCGGAAGCCACTGAAGCTCCTCAAAAACACTATCATACGCTAAATCAGTAAGTTGGGATCATTACCGGTTACTCGCTCATCTTTGGTCGGAAGAGCAGGATATCTTATCGGTAGCTAACCGTCCCGACATCCGCATTACCGAGCGTTGAACTTATTATCTGAATTCGCGACTATACAAAATTTCTACTTTTAACGTATTTCTCTAAAAGAAACATTTCTATAAAAAATCTATACGTTGACACCATTTATAACTAATTTTAATTTTGACTCCGGCAGGAAAATCCCCCAATTTTTCCATTACCTATGAACCGCGATGCGGCATGCAGAATATTATTTGATTGTTTACCTGTAGATGGCATTCGCAATAGCAAATATACCCTAAATAATTCGTGTTGCAGGAAGGCGGCGACGCAGTGAATCCCCAGGAGCTTACTCTAGTAAGTGACTGGGGTGAGCGAGGAAAGCCAACGCACATGCAACTTGAAGTATGACGGGTATAATTTTTTAGGAGAAAATTATGCCGGAGCAATTGCTGGATTTTACCGGGCGCGTGGTACTGGTTACCGGTGGTAAATCGGGGATCGGACGCGCCGCCGCACAGGCATTCGCTCGTCAAGGTGCCAAGCTAATCATTGCAGGACGCTCTCAGGCCGATGACACTTTGCGAGCCATACGCGATAACGGCAACGAAGCCCAGTTCGTACAAACAGATATTAGTATCGCCGCACAGGTGCGGCATTTGGTAGATGTCACGTTGGAAACCTATGGCCAATTGGATGTGGCATTCAATAATTCCGGCTTATTACCCGTCACCGCTTATCTGACAGAACAGACTGAAGATGACTTCGACCAAATTTTGGCGGTCGATCTCAAAGGGGTGTTCTTATGCATGAAATACCAGATCCCAGCAATGTTGAAGAGTGGCGGCGGATCCATCATTAATTGCGGCTCGGTGGCTAGCATCGTTGCCGATCCGGGTATGAGCCCCTATGTAGCTGCCAAACATGGCGTTGCGGGGCTTTCTAAAGCCGCTGCGCTTGAATATGCCAAACGTAATATCCGCATCAATACTGTTTGTCCGGGATTTACCGAAACAGAGATGACCCGTGGCTGGATCGTCGATCTGCAGATGTGCGAGAAAGTCAAATCATTCAATGCAGTCAATCGGATTGCCTCTCCAGAGGAGATTGCCGGGCTTGTGTTATTTCTGGCATCCCCAATGGCGTCATTTATTACGGGTGCCGTTATTCCGGTGGACGGCGCGCAAACGGCTCATTGAGCCTGTGCCGACATTGGTGCGTGCGACATAACAGGAGAACACATGAAGATAATTGTCGTATTCAAATGTTCGCGTAATCCACAAGATGCGCGGGTGGGAGCGGAGGGTTCCCTTGAATGGTGTGGCGTAAAAATGGCCGTCAGTGATGACGATCCTGCGGCTATTCTGGCGGCGGGAGAAATTGCAAACGCTGATGATGAAATTATCGGTCTGACCATCGGCGACGGGGATACAGCTTGGGCCGCGGCACGCGGCGCGGCGCAGACGGTGGTAATAAGCGATGCGACGGTTGTCCCGAATAGTATGGTCACCGGCATGATGTTAGCGGCGGCAGTAAAGGAAATAGCTGACGTAGGCTTGGTTCTGATTGGCGACTCGGTTTGGGATTACGGCGTTGTGGCCGCCTTGTCCGGGCAACTGGGCTGGCCGACATTGAACAGAGTTACGGATATTCGGCGGCAAGGCGAGGACTGGCTAGCGACACGTCGGCACGGCAATTCCAGTCAAGAAATCGCGATCACTGGACCTGCCCTGGTGGCCATGGTCGCCAATCGCGCCGAACAACAAATGCCGAGTATGAAAGATGTGCTGGCTGCACGCAAAAAAATCATCACCAAGTTGGCCTCTGCGGATCTCAACCAAGCAACAGCAGCTACGGTCACTGTGCTCGGCACAGCGCTGCCCGACGAATCGACTACGCATATCATTGACGGCGCGGATCCGCAGCGGGCAACAAATGAACTGTTGAGTGCGCTGCGTACTCAGGGCGTATTGTGAACTGCCGCTTTCCGGCAAAAATGGATGGAGGTATGCAGTGAATACAGGCAGTTGGATTATTATCGTCGATGATCGACGGACAAGCGGCATGGCGGCGGCCGCAGGCCAGATTGGCGGGCACGTCACCGCCGCAGTTATCGGCTCCCGTGCTCTGGCAGATGCCGCCGCAGCGGTCGGTTTCGATACGGTACGCTGGTATGAAGTTGCCGACGGCGTGCCAATCGAAGCCTATGGGGCACAGGTTGCGGCAGATATTGCCAATGCGGCGCCACGCGTCGTTCTGGCATCTGACGCCGCACCGGGACGGGCCGTGCTGGGCACAGTCGCCGCGAGTCTGGATGCCGCCATTGTCGCCGCGATCTGCGATCTTTCTCTCGAAGAAGGTGTATTACACGTCAGCCGAAGTGCGGCGGAAGGCCGGATTATTGAAACATTAGCCGTCCACGGTTCATTGGCTGGCATCTACGAAGGCGCGGATGTTGAGACGGGAAGCAGCCAAACCGCTGAAGTACAGCCCATTGACATGGCCGCGCCCACAGCTACGTTACGGGTGATCAATACCGTACAGAATGATACCGATGGTAGCGGGCTGAACAGCGCCGCACGCGTGATAGGCATCGGACTCGGCGTACACGCTCGTGACGATCTCGCCGTTATCAAAAAATTAGCTACCGCCATGCATGCCGAAATCACCTGCTCTTTACCCGTATGCGACGATATGCGCTGGTTCGACTCCAGCCGGGTAGTTGGATCAACCCATAATCAAATCGCCCCCGAACTTTATATCGCCGTGGGTATCTCTGGCCAACCTCAACATCTTGCCGGCGTACGCGACGCTAAAGTGGTGGTCGCCATCAATAACGATCCTGACGCCAGGATCTTCAAATACTGCGATATCGGCATTGTCGGCGATCTTTATCGCATCGTTCCAGCTTTGACCGCAGCCCTAGAGGCTAGTCAGTAACCGGAACTTAGCTAAGAACAACGCCACAGGAGAAGATATTATGTCCGAACAAATTTCACCGGTTGATGCGGAGTACGATCTTATCGTCATCGGCGGTGGCGGCTCTGGTAAATCGGCCGCACTGACCGCAGCACAGGGAGGACTAAGGGTTGCCCTGCTGGAAAAAATGCCGCAGACCGGCGGCACATCAATCTATGCCGAGGGCACCGCGGCATTTGAATCGAGCGAACAGCAGGCACGCGGTACGCCAGATCATGCCGGTGCGCATTTCCCTACCCGAGCCGAGGGGTTCCGTCGGTATATGGAATACAGTCATCAACGCGCTAACCCAGAAGTCGTACGGATGCAGGTCGACAATACCGCAGAAACCATTGATATCCTCAAATCGCTGGGTATTGTCTACACCGATGTAACCATTTACGCCTATGAACAGCCGTTGGAATTATATACCTTCCATCGACCGGACGGACTGGGCGCCCATGTACAGGACATCTTGTTACGTACCTGTATCAATGCTGGCGTAGACATTTTCACCGATACACGGGCTAAAAAAATCGTCATGAGCGCTGGCGCAGTAGCCGGTGTACTGGCTGAGGATTCAAGCGGAAATCTGCTGCATCTATCTTGTAAAGCGACAATTATCGCCAGCGGCGGTTTCGGCAACAGCCCTGAACTGCGTAAAAAATATGCCTGGCAGGCACGGTATCTAGACGATACTTATGCTTGCGTACCGACACAAAACACAGGGGACGGTCTGACCATGGCTCTGCAAGCCGGTGCCGACACTGATAACATTGGCGCATTGATGATTATTCCTTGCGCACGCGGCAAAACGCTGACCTCGCACGTTAGCGGCGCTGGCTCGCAACCTGTGCTGTGGGTTAACAAAACCGCTTGTCGTTTCGTTAATGAAGAAGTCGCTATGAGTTTCTCGGATGCTGGCAACATCATATCCAAACAACCGGAAGCAACTGTGTTCGCTATTATAGACAGTGAAACTGTCCGGCATTTGATGGAAGATGGTTCAGATATCGGATTAGGCGATTTCATTCCCTTTAAGTTGAAGTTAAGTCGACTGTTGACCGAGCTGGGGCAGGATATTGCCGACGGTCTGGCCTGGAAAGGCGATACGATAACGGCGCTGGCTAAATCTATGGGACTTGACGCGGCGGTGCTCGATCAAACCGTAGCTGACTATAATCTGGCCTACGACAATGGCGTCGATCCGCTATTTTATAAACCAGCTAGGTTTTTACGCCCAGTGCGGAAAGAGCCGTTCTATGCCATCAATATGACCGGTAGCGTATTGGTGTCTACTGGTGGTATCAGGGTTAATGGCAATCTACAAGTCGTAGGCCGTGACAACCAGCCGATAGTCGGTTTGTACGCGGTGGGTAACGATGCCAGCGGATTGTACGGCGATACTTACAATCTGGATGTACCCGGTTCAGCCAATGGCTTCGCGCATACGTCCGGTCGGATGGCGGCGCGTCATGTACTGAGTGTTTTTGGACAACATAGCGCGGCGTGATGATTTACGCCGCGATCGGTAACACCCGGCCACGGCGTTTTCTCTATTTTGTCGTTAGGGAGTCGTAATCGTATGGCTGAACAGTACTCTACCTCCGCCGACGTCGATTTCGATGTCATTGTGATCGGCGCCGGTGTCGCCGGCTGTGTAACAGCATATCAATTGGCTAGCGCGGGTCATTCTGTGTTGCTGGTTGAACGTGGCGCCAAGCCAGGCAGCAAGAATTTATCGGGCGGGATTTTTTATTGTCACGTGATGGAACAGGTGTTTCCCGACTTCATCAATAGAGCGCCAGTGGAGCGGCGAATTACCCGCAACTGTCTGTCTTTTTTGACCCCAAATGCTTTCGTCAATCTGGATTATCTCGATCAGCGGTTAGCACAACCTGCCACCGCCGTCTCGGTATTGCGTGCTCGGCTTGATGACTGGCTGGCGGGGCAGTGCGAAGAAGCCGGTGTTATGTTGATGACGGGCGTGAAAGTCGATTCGCTGGTCAAACAATGCGATCGTATCGTCGGTATTCGCGCAGGCGACGACACGCTGCGCGCCAATGTAGTGGTCGCCGCTGATGGTATTAACTCCTTTATTTGCAAGGACGCTGGTATTCGTGCCCAAGAACCGACCCATCATTTGGCGGTTGGCGTTAAATCTGTGATTCGACTGACGCAAATGCAGATCGAAGATCGCTTTAATTTGACCGGCGATGATGGCGCTGCATATGCGTTGGTCGGCGATTGTACCGATGGCATCGGCGGTGGCGGGTTTATGTATACCAACAGAGATTCGGTATCAATCGGTGTCGTTCTGCGGCTTGATGAACTGGTTCGGCGCCAGGTATGTTCAGCGGATTTGCATGATAGATTTCTTCACCATCCGGCTATCGCGCCTTTCTTACGCGGTGGTGAATTACTCGAGTACGGTTGCCATCTTGTGGCTGAAGGTGGCGAAGCCATGGTGCACGATCTTGTCCGGCCGGGATTAGTCGTGGTGGGCGATGCCGCTGGTTTCACACTCAATACGGGCCTGACGATACGAGGCATGGATCTCGCGGCAGGCTCGGCGTTGGCTGCCGCCAAGGCTATTGACAGCGCACTGCGCCAAGGCAACGTTTCCCAGAGATGCTTGGATGCCTATTTGTCTGAACTGAATAACAGCTTCGTCGGCAAGGATATGCATACGTATGCCAAAGCGCCGGCATTCATGGAAAATCCCCGACTCTACGGTGATTACGGCGCGTTACTTAGCAACGTTCTCCTGGAGATGTACCACCTTGATACGCAACCGCGCCGACGAATACTGCCGACTGCCTTGAAGACATTCAGGCATTCTACGCTAAAAATGGGGCTGTTAATCAAAGATATATTTGCCGCTGCGAGGTCCCTATGAACGATATGCTTTTTGGCTCGGTCGCTGAGCGGCTGTATCACAATCGTTACGATACCGACCCGGAATTATCCCATATCGACGTAGATCAAGCGGCGGCCAGAGCCACTAAGGCAGGTCAGCTTCTGGTGCGAGTGTGTCCAGCAAATGTTTATTCGCTACAACCAGACGGATCGATAGGCGTGATGTATGCCGCCTGTCTGGAATGCGGTACCTGTCTGGCCGTCACGCCGCCCGGAGTAGTCAAATGGCATTATCCGCGCGGCGGCAAGGGCATTATTTATCGCGAAGGGTAATGACGGAAAAATAAGATGAATTTTCACTACCTAGGAGTAGGTTTATGAGTTTATCAATCAAAGTATTTGTCAGCAGCGATCAAGCGGCAGGATTCGGAGTCAGTTCGACGATCATTTACGGAGATAAACAAGCGATTCTGGTTGATGCCCAATTCACGCTATCCAATGCCCATCGATTAGTCGCCGAACTGATGGAGCTGGGACGCGAACTGACGATGGTGTTCATCACACATCTGCACCCAGATCATTTTCTCGGTCTGGAAGTGATCAAAGCTGCGTATCCTGCGGCGCGAGTAGTGTCATATGGCAAGGCGGCGGATGACGTCAACGATGCTTATGATTTCAAAATCGATTATTGGGGCAATGCCGTGCTGGACCAAAACGGTGCCAACATAAAATACGTGGTGGAGAAGCTTGATAGCGACACCCTGCAACTGGAAGGTGAAGAAATCAACATACTGGGCTTGATGTGCGGTGATTGCGTCACTATCGCACCGCTATGGATCCCGTCACTCAGAACACTGATTGCCTCCGACCTGGTATTTTCCAATACTCATGTATGGATTGCCGACATGCGAACACCGGAGCTAATTGAGGAATGGTTGAAAAACCTAAATAAATTGGAAGAGTTACATCCCGTTGCTGTTGTTGCGGGGCATTCGCCGCAGAATCCAACGCTCAGCCCCTCGGCAATCGGTTTCACCCGTGAGTATATTCGCACGTTTATAAAACAGTTCCGTATAACGACGTCCGCTGAGCAATTACAACAGGAAATGGAGCGGATTTATCCTAATCTGCCGGTGAAGATCTGCCTGGAATACAGCGCTCGAATACTCAAAGACAAATATGTCTGGCCCGGCGATTGGCCTTTAGCTTTGCGGCACATGCCGTCAGCATTCTAATTTCCTGTTGAATATTTCAATTTAGGCAGCCAACAGATAAAGGGTAATGCCTCTAATTAGTTGAATTGATGTATAATGCCCGCTTTTGAGGTTTTCTCATGGCCAGCGTTAACGTTCATTGTCCCCGTTGTCAGTCTGCTCAGGTTTATCGCCATGGTCAGAACCCTAAAGGCCGTGACAGATTTCGCTGTCGTGACTGCCACCGCGTGTTTTTACTCACCATGAGCAATGGGGCTTTGTCGGCAGTAAAGCCCGGCAGCACTGGCTCTGGTATGCCTACAACACCAAAACAGGGGGCGTTCTGGCTTATACGTTCGGCCCCCGTAATGATGAGACATGTCAGGAGCTGCTGGCGTTATTGACCCCCTTCAGCATTGGCATGATAACGAGCGACGATTGGGGAAGCTACGCCAGAGAGGTGCCGAAGGAGATACATCTGACTGGTAAAATTTTCACACAGCGCATTGAGCGAAACAATCTGACGCTGCGAACCCGTATCAAGCGGCTGGCACGCAAAACAATATGTTTTTCACGTTCCATCGAATTGCACGAAAAAGTCATCGGCGCATTCATCGAGAAATACATGTTCTACTAATTGGATGCATTACCAACTATTTGAGTAAACGCGAATTCAGATATACCCGTGATCATTGAAACTGCTTGATTTCGTCGGTGCTGAGGATCATGCTCAGGCCATGAACGTAAAACTGACCTCCGCACAGATTGCCGCCCTTGAGGCTCAGCACCGGCAGAGTCGTGACCGCCGTGTCTGCGACCGGATACGCTGCGTGCTGCTTTCTGCTCAGGGCTGGTCTCCTGCCATGATTGCGCAGTCTCAGCTTATTCATGAGACCACGGTTCTGCGTCATCTTTCTGATTATCTCAGCGACGGTAAACTCACCTCTGATAACGGCGGTTCGCAGGAGCATCTGACTCCCGGGGAGTCTGCTAAACTTCGTCAGCTTCTGACTGACACTGTTCACATCACGACGGCCAGTATCGTGTCGCTTGTCCGTGACCGCTTCGGTGTGCGCTACAGCATTCCGGGTATGAATAAGTGGCTTCACCGCAACGGGTTCACGTGGAAAAAACCGTCAGGTATTCCCCATAAGTTCTGCCCTGAACAACAGCAGCAGTTCATGACGCATTATGAGGCGCTGAAGCAGGCAGCCGGTGACAGCGAACCCATCCTGTTTATGGATGCGGTTCATCCGACGCAGTCAACGAAGCTGAGCTGCGGCTGGATAAGAAAGGGGGAACGGAAAGCAGTGAAAACCACCGGGAGCCGGACCCGCCTGAACATCATCAGCGCCCTCAGTGTGAACGACCTGGCCCGGACGGTGACCCGTGATTATCCGCAGATTAATGCGGATGCCATCTGCCGGTTCTTTATTGCGGTTCGCCAGACTTATCCGGTGTCGCAGAAAGTGCATCTGATACTGGACGGCGCGCCTTATCACCGTGCATCGCTGGTTAAGGACTGGGCCTTTGTGATGAATATTGAACTGCATTATCTGCCGCCGTACAGCCCGAACCTGAACCTGACAGAACGGTTGTGGAAGGTGATGAATGAGCATGTGCGGAATAACCGGTATTTTGCGTCGGCGAAAGCCTTCAGGGACGCGATAAAAGGATTTTTTGAACGAACCCTGCCGGAACTGGAGCAGAAACTCCGCAGCCGTATCAACGACAATTTTCAGATGTTGAGTTCAGCATCTTCATAGCATATTGACGTAAAGTAAGAGGCGAACTTATGAATAGTAAACATCCAGAAAAGACAGTGCTAATCACTGGAGGTGCCCGTGGGATAGGGAAATCGATTGCTATTAAACTTGCTAAACAAGGTTTCAGAGTCGCCGTCAACTATACAAATGATCAGCAAGAAGCAGAGAATACAGTAAAAATAATTGTTAATGCCGGAGGATACGCACGAACCTTCAGAAGCGATATTGGACTCCCTCAAAACATTCCAGCATTATTTGCGGATGTAGAAAAAAATTTAGGGAAATTAACTGCTTTTGTTGGTAATGCGGGCATTCAGGGCGATTTTTTAAGAGTAGACGAGCAGACACCCGAAAATTTAGAACGTCTTTTTTCCATTAACGTTACTGGCCTGATCCTGTGTGCAAGTGAAGCTGTACGTCGATTTTCTACCCGGCATGGCGGCTCAGGTGGAAATATTGTCTTTATATCATCCGCTGCCGCACGCCTTGGAGGACTGAATGGATTATCTGCATATGCGGCGAGTAAAGGTGCTGTTGACAGTTTTACCCGGGCCCTTGCTAATGAGGTTGGAAAAGAGAACATCAGGGTTAACGCAATTGCACCGGGGATAATTGAAACCCGAATGGCATCAACTGAAATAATAGATATTGCCCGTCAAATTGTCCCATTAGGAAGGGCAGGTCAGCCACGCGAAGTTGCTGATGTTGTAGCATGGCTTTTATCGCCGGAGTCAACCTATGTGACTGGAAGTATAATACCCGTCACAGGTGGTCGCTGATGAAATTCCCGTGATACGACAAATTGCTGAATGTGTTGCTTCAGGATGTTGCGGCTATGGCAGCGACATGGAACCATACATCCTGCACCTTGAAGTTTTTCGGGTATAATAAGTGCAACGCCCGGTCATGATGGTGTGGAAGGCACTGTTGCAAAGTTCGCGATAAGGTAGCCTGTAGTTTTATTGAAAGGCCTTATATTTCAAATGCTCTGCTCACCAGGCGCATCTCGCTCAGGGGATCTCCATAATAAAATGATGAGGCCTGTCCTTTGCGTAGTGCCCGCATCACTTCAATACCCTTTATTGTGGCGTAAGCCGTCTTCATGGATTTAAATCCCAGCGTGGCACCGATTATCCTTTTCAGCTTGCCGTGATCGCATTCAATGACGTTATTGCGGTACTTAATCTGTCGGTGTTCAACGTCTGACGGACACCGGCCTTCGCGTTTGAGCAGGCCAAGCGCACGGCCGTAGGTGGGCGCCTTATCCGTGTTGATAAATCGCGGGATCTGCCACTTCTTCACGTTGTTGAGGATTTTACCGAGGAACCGGTATGCAGCTTTGCTGTTACGACGCGGGGAGAGATAAAAATCGACGGTGTGCCCCCTGCTGTCGACGGCCCTGTAAAGATAAGCCCACCGGCCATTCACCTTCACGTACGTTTCGTCAATGTGCCACGGGTTCAGCTCGGAAGGGTTACGCCAGTACCAGCGCAACCGTTTTTCTATTTCAGGTGCATAACGCTGAACCCAGCGGTAAATCGTGGAATGATCAACGTTGACTCCGCGTTCGGCCAGCATCTCCTGCAGTTCACGATAACTGATGCCGTATTTACAGTACCAGCGTACCGCCCACAGGATGATGTCGCGCTGAAAATTCCGGCCTTTGAATGGGTTCATGTGCTGCTCCGTCAGCAAAAAGGTGAAGATGAGTCTATCACCAGCAGATTTTTGCAACAGTGCCCACTTATGTTATGTATCTGCATACTGTGCAGGTCTACCATACATTAATACTCTGTACCTGCGCATGGTCTTTCTGATTAGTGCTTAAGGGTCTGGAATTATTAAAATTGTTGCTAAGATAGCAATAATCCACTTACCGCAACAATCCGACCACTTTTGTTCCCTTCATGCAATAATCACTTTCTCCTCCTCCTGAGATCCGAAAAGCGGAGGTTCCGGATCTCCTGATCGCCACCCTGCCCCGCGTCCCCAGCAAACACAATATGTACCACTCTTTCAGCTGATGATTGTTCCATATATTGTGTTTTACCGGGGTGATCGTTAACGGCGAATCCGGGCCGAAAACCGCGATGTGATTATTTTGTGGGCGTGGTAGACTTCCGGAAACTGCTTAATTAAGGAAAAGTCGGATCAGGAAGAAAAGGTGCGTCCGGTAATTGCAGGTTGTGGTTATATGTCTACGTATTATCAGGCAGGTGATTTTTACGGGTAGTGATAATGCGAAATGAAAGGACGGGCGTCAGGGAGAGATGATTACGAGGTGGGACTATTTCTTTATCAATGACCAAGGATGCGAAATGACATTTTATGAAGTGATAACTCTGCTCGAAAAAGAACATGGCCACACTGAACTCTGGTTTTACTCTGGCACGGGTGAAACAGAGCCTGATCTGATTGCCAATAATATCCCAAACTGGAAATGGCCAAAAATTCTAAAGCGCAACGGACGGGCTGTCGCTGAGTTCACAGGAAAAGGCAAAGACTGGGAATTCATGGGGGATTATAAATCTCCTGATAACGATCCCTGTAGCCCACCGTGGGGAGCATGCCGTCTCGACGGCGAATTCATCGCCCTTTGCAATTTTTTTAATTACTGAGCCTCCCTGGCTCATCTTAAGACGTTGGCGGGATTTCGGGAGATTCAGTGAGGCAAAAATGGGAAAAATGAAAGAACTGCTGTTTGAAATGCAGGAAGAACACGCCGATGAATGGATTGCGGAAAATTACCCGGATGCTGAGGAAGGAACTCCTGAATGGGATGCGGCAGCACAGGAATACAGCTGGTTTCAGGACTGGATGGAAGAGGCGGCTGAGCAGCAATATTTTGAGGCTTCGCTTGCCAGTATTCCTGACCGTCTGCAGGGTGCAAAGACTGAGCTGGATGAGTTAGAGAGCCTGATGCAGTTCAACCAACCCAGGATTGTGGAGCGGATGGCTTACGTTCATTGCGTCAGTGTTCTGGACGGTTTTCTAATGTACAGCGCCAGGGCACTTCTTAGCCATCCCCCGCATCTGCAAACATTCCTGAAGAATGCGGGTGCTTTTGTCCGTAATGAGGACCGTAAATCACTTCTTAATCCTAAATGGTTTGAACAGGAGCCTGAAATCGATACTCCTGAAAAGTTTTATATCTTGCGAGCCCAAGCTCTTGTTGAAAAAATGACATTTCAAAGCCACAAAAAAATTCGTCGCTATTTTTCAACCATGCTGAAAACGCCACATGAATGGCCATTGCAGGAGATTGAGGGGTTAATCAAGACCCGAAACGCACTGGTACATCGTAGTGGAGTGTCCGAATCTCTTGAACCTGTATATATCAGCCAGGGTAGTGTGCAGATTGCTATCGGCACGGTACGTAAATTTATTACAGTGGCAGCTGAAACCCTTCTGCAGGAGGATGCACTATACAGGACGGATGATGGCATATTCTGAAATCACCACCGTGACACAATTCATGAACATTTTCACACGGGGTAATGTCGATGACTTCACCCCCCACTAGTTTTATACCAATAAGCAACACATCATTACCTGTTGCCATCGACTATCCGGCCGCGCTGGCCCTGCGTCAGATGGCTCTTGTACAGGATGAACTGCCGAAATACCTGCTGGCGCCGGAAGTCAGCGCCCTGCTCCATTACGTGCCGGATCTTCACCGCAAGATGTTGCTTGCGACGCTGTGGAACACCGGCGCGCGTATTAATGAGGCGCTGGCGCTGACAAGAGCGGATTTTTCGCTGGCTCCGCCATATCCGTTCGTACAGCTGGCCACGCTCAAGCAGCGCACCGAGAAAGCGGCGAGGACGGCAGGTCGTGCCCCCGCAGGCAGTCAGATCCATCGTCTGGTTCCGCTCTCCGATCACCAGTACGTCAGCCAGCTGCAGATGATGGTGGCCACGCTGAAAATTCCGCTGGAAAGACGAAACAAGCGCACCGGCAGAATGGAGAAGGCGCGTATCTGGGAGATCACAGACCGTACCGTCCGAACCTGGCTAAGCGAAGCGGTGGAGGCCGCAGCGGCCGACGGGGTGACGTTCTCAGTACCGGTGACCCCCCATACGTTCCGTCACTCCTACGCGATGCACATGCTGTATGCCGGCATACCACTGAAGGTTTTGCAGAGCCTGATGGGCCATAAATCGATTAGCTCGACGGAGGTCTATACGAAGGTGTTTGCGCTCGATGTGGCGGCACGACACCGGGTTCAGTTCCAGATGCCGGGGACCGAGGCGGTGGCGATGCTGAAAGGACGGGGTTAACGGCTACAGGCTGACGCGCCGGAGGCTTGTCCAACCCCTCGTCTGTCCAGAAGCGAGTACTGAACAGACGACGCGTTCAGAATGAAAAGCCGGGTAGGTACTTTGCCTCATCCGGGCAGTAAACGCGTTCTCAGGAGAGATGAATCAGTGTCGGATCTGCGCCAGGTCGTCTTCGGTCAGGCCGGTCATTTTCATGACAGTATTGCGGTCAATACCGCTCCTGAGCATGGTACGGGCAACTTCCAGCTTGCCTTCCAGCTTGCCTTCCAGCTTGCCTTCGTTACGCCCTTTTTCGATACCACGTTGTTCACCGAGCCGAATTCCCTTCTCGATGCCCTTCTGTTCAAGCTGTTGAGCGATGGTCATAAGTGCGTCTCCGTGTTGCGGCACACGCTGTGCCAGTTCGCGAACAAAGGCTTCGGCGTCAGCTGTTTCGCCTGCCTGGAGTATATAGTGTACCAGCGATATGACCTGGGATGAAGACAGATAGCCGGCCAGTAAAATGGGCGCCAGACGGTCAACCAGTTCAGCGAGGTCCCGCTGGTGAATATGTTTCTGCAGTAAGGTCAGCGCGGCCATGCTGCGGTGGCCGGCGATGTCATCATCAGGAATAACGGTCACATCAACCAGCGGGAAAGCGCTGCTGTAGAGTGTGCCTGCCAGTGTAGGGTCTTCAAACTCATCCAGCCAGCGGGTGGAGTACGGGTACGGGCTGCGCTTACCGGTATAGAACAACACAGGTATCACCAGTGGCAGTTTTTTATGCCCGGCCTCCAGATGGCGCTGCATGGCGGCCACCGCATACCGTATCAGGCGAAACGCCATGTGCCTGTCCGGCGACGACTGGTGCTCAATAAGCACGTGAACATAGCCTTCGCCGCCGGTGGTTTTCAGGCTGTAGAGGACGTCGCTGAAATACTGCCGGAGGTCATCCTCAACAAACGAGCCGGATTCCAGTTTCAGTGTGCTGAGGTCGCAGATGGCCTGCAGCTCTGCCGGGAGATGCAGCTCCATGAAATCCCGGGCAATATCCGGTTGCGTCAGGAACTGCCGGAATGTCGCATCGTGGGGTGTGGGCGTGGTGGTTTTCTTTTTCATCGGTCCATGCTCTGAAAAATGACGCTGTCATAATATCAGGGGTTTGACGGTCAACCGTGTAAAAAACCACGTTAAGAAGATAATTCGTTGTTTGAATTGAAATTTAATGGTCTCAACTCTCCCTTCAGAATATCCTCCGGCAGCGTGAACGTATAATGCCCGAGCATATTGATAGATCGGGAGGATGCCCACAAACTCGATAATGTTGCCGGACATATTGAGTTCGATAATGTCTTTTTTAGTTACGATGGCCGGAGGAAAATTCTCAACGGGATAAGCTTCACTGTTCCCGCAGGTAAAACTGTTGCGATAGTGGGAGCAACAGGAGCCGGGAAATCGACACTCTCAAGGCTTCTGTACCGGTTCTTCGACGTAACAGGAGGAAGCATTCGCATCGATGGACAGGATATAAGAGATGTCACCCAGTCTTCTCTCAGAGCTTCAATTGGAATTGTTCCTCAGGACACCGTTCTTTTTAACGAAACAATCAGATACAACATCGGTTATGGCAGACCTGATGCCACTCAGGAGGATATTGAAATGGCGGCCAGGTCAGCCCGGATAGATGATTTTATCCTGAGCCTGCCCGATGGCTATGACAGCCGCGTCGGCGAGCGGGGGCTGAAACTCTCTGGAGGAGAAAAACAGAGAGTGTCAATTGCCAGAGCCATTCTGAAGCGCCCAGGGATCATGATATTCGACGAGGCTACAAGTGCACTTGATACAGCCACAGAGCGCGAGATTCAGACCAGCCTGCGTGAAATCAGCATTAATCACACGACAATGATTATTGCCCACCGACTTTCAACAGTAGTAGAGGCGGATGAAATACTGGTACTTGAAAATGGCCAGATAACTGAGAGGGGGTCTCATACTGATTTACTTGAGGGTAACGGCCCTTACGCCTCCATGTGGAAATCCCAGTCCAGAGAGAGTTAACTCCGAATTGGTGCTATCAATTGCAGAAAGGGATGTATGGCTTAAGGGGTTTAAATTCCTTTATAAACAATTAACTATCCTCTTAGCGTGGTTTTTTCATCATTGGCCGTCAAACCCCGTATACACTCCGCTAGCGCTACGTGACTGGTTCGGCGCTGCGCCCGAAACCCGCAAAACCTAAACAAGCGGACAGGGAATGTTTTGTGTCCACCGCCACCGATGTGACGCCACACAAAATCCCGGTCAGGGCTGCGCCCCGACGCCCTGCCAGCGCCTCACGAACCCGGATTAAAATCCGTTCCCGTTCACCGTTTCCGGTACTTCTGTCAGACTGCGAAAAAAAATTTGCCGGGAGGACACATGGGCACAGGGGAAGACAGGCAGCAGAAGCAGCGGGAGTGCCGGGCGCTGCTGGAAGGGTTCTGGCCTGATACCTTCAGCTACAGCAGGCCGCGCCCGCTGAAGCTGGGGATCTTTGAAGAACTGGTCGCGGACGCCGCGCGCCGGGGGCTGCCGTTTGATGCGGCGGTCCTAAAGGCGGCGATAAAGGCCTACGTCTGCCGCTATGCGTATCAGCGGGCGATGAGCACGCACTCAGCGCGCATCGGGCTTGATGGTCAGCCAGCCGGGGAGGTTTCTCCGGAGCAGCGGGAATATTCGCGGCTTCAGATTCAGCGCATCGACGCGAAGGCGAAGGAAAAGAAGCGGAAACGGGCGGCAGAGGCCGCAAAGGCGGCGAAACCGTCAGCCGGTCAGTCCGGTGCATAACCATGCACCCCCGTAAAACCCGCTCAGCTCCATTCTGGCGGGTTTTCGGGAAGAAAAGGTGTGGTTTTGCGGCTGAGGGCGGAAAACCGCGCTGAGGCCGTTTTAGAGGGGCGCGCAAGTGGTCTTATGTTAAATATGAGTGCTGGGCAGACTCAGAAGAGGATGTGGCCGCCTCATGGCTGCGGCCAGCAAATAATAACTACAGGGAAGATACGGCTTGCACGTCGTGCTGGAAGACGTAAGGATCGGATAGCAGCTCAAATTGCTCATCGTCCGGATAGGTGACTGCAACCTGATACTGTTCGCCTGCGAATGCTTTTACAGCATCAAGATCTTTCCAGTAAGTAGCCAGGAAGAAATGCTCCCATTCACCCTGCGTTTCTCTGCGTACATACGCTCCCAGATTTCCTGGTGTCCCCTCTGAATGTTCAACACCGGTCCTTTGCAGATGATTTGCAAAGCCTTCTGCATGTTTGAGCGGTACGCATCCGTGCCATGTTCTGACAATCATATGTCTATCCTCATGTTGTGGAAGGATTTTAACCATAACATGGGATTGAAGGAGGTGTGATTCGTGATCGGGATGTTATGGTAAATATGAGGTCTGGCCGGTTCACCCGGAAATTGCGGCTGCGCTCAGTACAGGGAGCCACCTGTGTGCCGGTTATGCTGCCGTCATTTAAAACTGCCGATCACTGGGTAAAAATGCATCCGGTGCCAGAAATGCGAATAAGCCTGTCAGGGGGACATAATGTTCCGGCCTGACAAGCCAGCATCTTTAAATTCAGCTACTGAGCTGACCTAGTCCTGGCAAAATTGCGAATGGCAGCTTCAGCCAGACTTGATGCCGTATCAACAATCGACAGATGCTGTTGAGGATGGCTTTTAAGTAAGGGGCTGATGTCCGTACAGGCAATAAGCAGCGCTTGGGCACCAGCTTCCTGCGTCAGAGAAATCAGGTTTCGCCACTGCGTTATCACTTCAGGATAGGTAAATCCGTTTTGCTTAATCAGCGCTATCAAACGTGTAGTGATCGCGCGCAATGGGTCAGAAGAGACACAGCGCTTTCCCGCCAGATGAAGACGCTGCTGATAAAAACCCGCATCAAGCGTAGCCTCAGTAGCAATCACGGCGATGTTCTCCGTTTCGGCTGGCAGGCGTTCAAGCGCACAGTCGGCAATATGCAGGACAGGGATGCCAGCGCTGGTCTCCTGCATCTCAGTAAAGTAGCAGTGTGCCACATTGCAGGGAACCACGATCAAATTGACCCCGGCTTTTACCAGATTGCTAATGCCATCGCGCAATGCTGCGGACATTGCGGCATCGTCAACTGCCCGGTCAGGGAAAAAAGGTGTCGGCAAGGAAATAATATGCATTTTGGGATAGTCGATATCGAATCTTGCCCCGTATTGCTTTTGGCACTCATCCACCAACATATCGATAAAAGGCGCGGTGGAACGGGGGCCCATACCGGCTAACACCCCAAGACTGTAAGACATTACGCGCTCTCCCTGTGATAACGGAAAAAATTCATCATACATACATCAGGCATCAGGTTCACAACAGGGATGTTATGGTAAATAGCACTGCTACTTTGAGTGCACCCGATGCGTTGATGCTGGATGTTTTTTTAAAGAAGCTACAGGGCGTATGGGTCTTCGAACGAGCTCACCATTACAGTTCGGACAAATTCCCTCTAATTTAGTCTTCGTGCAATGGCTACAAAACGTGCATTCGAATGAGCACATGAAAGCTTCTTTCGATTCAGGAGGTAGATCATTATCGCAAAGTTCACAGTTTGGTCGCAGTTCTAACATGTATTTCTCCGTCCGATTTTCTGTTTGCTCAATTGGTCTTATGTTAAAAGCTACGTAGCCGACAGGTACGAATAAATTTCTTATTCGATCCGTTTCACATCAGAGATGATGCTCTGTTGCTGCTTCATGAAAAATGTCGCCCAGCCAGCCCGGGATCTCGTCTTCTGTCATATCGTCCGGAATGGCAATGTCGTAAATCCGGGAAAATTTTCGTTCCGTCAGGTCTGCACGGAATACCAGCCAGCGCTCACCCTCACGTTTGACCCCTACGTGTCGTCCAAAGACATTGTAGATCAGCATTATTGACGCCCTCTCAGGAACTGCGTAACAGAGATGTTATGGTAAATGGATTCAGGAGAACGCCCGAATGATATCGACCACTATCGCTATTGGGATTAATGGTATAGATAACTTATTTAACTTGTAGAAAATAAGCCATATTGGCACGAAAGACTTTGAGTGGTGAGATATCGAGGCTGTGATCATGTTGATTATGAACAAAGCTATGAATAGGCATATTGCAGAGATCGTAAGCATTTTTTACCGCTATCTGTTTTTTTTTGCATAATAATACTAATGCCCCCGTGGTGGGTATATAAAAATCACGGGGAGCGTAGCGACCATCGTCAAGCTCTTTTCTTGTGTGTCTTACCCTGCAAGGGGCTTGATTGTGTGGGTGTAGTGTCAGACCTCTGCAATCACACTATACCGCTTACTACTCCTTAGAAACTCACTTTATCAGGTGCCAGTTATCGTACTGCGAGACGGGGTAGAGCCTAACTCTTTCGCGGTTAAGTTACGTTTCCACCGTTTGCCTGTTTATCCTGCCGGAGTCGGGGTTTGACGGTCAACCGTGTAAAAAACCACGTTAAGAAGATAATTCGTTGTTTGAATTGAAATTTAATGGTCTCAACTCTCCCTTCAGAATATCCTCCGGCAGCGTGAACGTATAATGCCCGAGCATATTGATAGATCGGGAGGATGCCCACAAACATCGTAAGCGTAAACCCAGTGCCGTATGTAGCCATTAAACCAGTACTGGTAACTTAGACGCCCACTTGTTACAGACGGACATCTAAGTATGGAATCCCAATACTGGCGAAAAGAACCCCGCAAGAATTATTCGAATGACTTCAAGCTCCGTATGGTTGAACTGGCTTCCCGTCCCGGCGCCTGCGTTGCTCAGATTGCCCGTGAAAACGGCGTTAATGATAACGTCATCTTCAAATGGCTGCGGCTCTGGCAGAATGAAGGCCGCATATCGCGCCGCCTTCCGGCTACCGTAGTGACTTCATCACTACCAACGATACTACCTGTTGAGGTTGTACCTGATCCGACTCCATCTGGCAGGATGAACACTGAGCCAGCTCAGTTCTCAGCGCTGAACGCCTCCTCCTGTTGCGTCGAGTTCCGCCACGGCAAAATGACGCTTGAGAACCCGTCACCGGAGTTGCTGGCCGTGCTGCTCCGCGAGCTGACCGGGAGAAGCCAATGATATCCCTCCCGTCAGGCACCCGTATCTGGCTGGTTGCTGGCGTCACGGATATGCGTAAATCGTTCAATGGACTGGGCGAGCTGGTACAGCATGCACTTGATGAAAATCCGTTCTCCGGGCACCTGTTTATCTTCCGTGGCCGCAAAGGTGACACCGTGAAGATCCTCTGGGCTGATGCTGACGGTCTGTGCCTGTTTACCAAACGGCTGGAGGAAGGCCAGTTCATCTGGCCTGCTGTACGCGAGGGTAAAATCGCCATCACCCGCTCACAACTCGCCATGCTCCTCGATAAGCTGGACTGGCGTCAGCCAAAAACAGCCCGACTTAACTCACTGACAATGTTGTAAAAAGAGCATGACCGCATTATAAATGAGGTCATGAGTCAGGACTATATCGCCCGTATCGCCGCGCTGGAAGACGCGCTTCGCCAGAAAGACAGTCGGCTCAGCCTCGTTGCAGAGACTGAGTCGTTCCTGCGTTCTGCGCTGGCCCGCGCAGAAGAGAAAATAGAGAACGAAGAGCGCGAAATAGAGCATCTGCGGGCACAGATAGAAAAACTACGGCGGATGCTGTTCGGTACCCGCTCCGAAAAACTTCGCCGACAGGTTGAAGACGCCGAAGCCCTGCTGAAACAGCAGGAGCAGCAAAGCGATCGTTACAACGGCCGGGATAACGATCAGCAGGTTCCGCGTCAGCTTCGACAGTCGCGCCATCGCCGTCCTCTGCCTGACCATCTTCCACGCGAAATAAACAGGCTGGAGCCCGCCGAAACCTGCTGTCCGGACTGCGGCAGCGATATGGCATACCTCAGAGAAGTCAGCGCAGAGCAACTGGAGCTGGTCTCCAGCGCTCTGAAAGTGATCCGCACGGTCAGGGTGAAAAAGGCCTGCACCCGATGCGACTGCATCGTTGAAGCGCCTGCGCCATCACGCCCTATCGATCGGGGTATCGCCGGTCCGGGTCTGCTGGCCCGGGTGTTAACGGCCAAATACTGTGAACACCTGCCGCTATATCGCCAGTGCGAAATCTTTGCCCGTCAGGGCGTGGATCTGAGCCGGGCTCTGCTCTCCAACTGGGTGGATGCCTGTTGCCGGTTGATGATCCCGCTGGATGAGGCTCTTTACCGCTACGTGATGGACTGCCGCAAACTGCATACGGATGACACTCCGGTGCCGGTACTGGCACCGGGCAGAAAGAAGACGAAAACCGGGCGCATCTGGACGTACGTTCGCAATGACCGGAACGCGGGGTCGTCAGACCCGCCCGCAGCGTGGTTCGCCTTCTCGCCGGATCGGCAGGGGAAACATCCTCAACAACATCTTCGCCATTACCATGGCGTTCTGCAGGCCGATGCCTTCGCTGGTTACGACAGGTTGTTCAGTGCAGAGCGTGACGGCGGCCCGCTAACAGAAGCAGCCTGCTGGGCCCACGCGCGCCGAAAAATCCACGACGTCTATATAAGTACTCAGACGGTCACAGCAGAGGAAGCCCTGAAACGTATCGGTGAACTGTACGCGGTAGAAGAGGAAATACGCGGCCTCCCGGCAACTGAGCGGCTGGCAGCCAGGCAGTCCCGGAGTAAGCCGCTGCTGGCATCCCTGCATGTGTGGTTGGAGGAGAAAAGCGCAACGCTGTCGAAAAAATCCCGGCTGGGGGAGGCGTTCGCATATGCCCTGAACCAGTGGGATGCGCTGTGCTACTACTGCGATGATGGCCTGGCAGAGCCTGATAACAACGTGGCAGAACGCGCGCTGCGAGCTGTCTGCCTTGGCAAGAAAAATTATATCTTCTTCGGGAGCGATCACGGTGGTGAGCGTGGAGCCCTGCTGTACGGTCTGATCGGTACGTGCAGGCTGAATGGCATCGACCCGGAGGCTTACCTACGCCATATCCTGAGCGTTCTGCCGGAGTGGCCCAGCAACAAAGTGGCTGAACTTCTGCCCTGGAACGTGGATCTCACCAATAAATAGCCGTCAATACGGCACTCGCTGAACGCTTACTTATAAATGAGGTCATGAGTCAGGACTATATCGCCCGTATCGCCGCGCTGGAAGACGCGCTTCGCCAGAAAGACAGTCGGCTCAGCCTCGTTGCAGAGACTGAGTCGTTCCTGCGTTCTGCGCTGGCCCGCGCAGAAGAGAAAATAGAGAACGAAGAGCGCGAAATAGAGCATCTGCGGGCACAGATAGAAAAACTACGGCGGATGCTGTTCGGTACCCGCTCCGAAAAACTTCGCCGACAGGTTGAAGACGCCGAAGCCCTGCTGAAACAGCAGGAGCAGCAAAGCGATCGTTACAACGGCCGGGATAACGATCAGCAGGTTCCGCGTCAGCTTCGACAGTCGCGCCATCGCCGTCCTCTGCCTGACCATCTTCCACGCGAAATAAACAGGCTGGAGCCCGCCGAAACCTGCTGTCCGGACTGCGGCAGCGATATGGCATACCTCAGAGAAGTCAGCGCAGAGCAACTGGAGCTGGTCTCCAGCGCTCTGAAAGTGATCCGCACGGTCAGGGTGAAAAAGGCCTGCACCCGATGCGACTGCATCGTTGAAGCGCCTGCGCCATCACGCCCTATCGATCGGGGTATCGCCGGTCCGGGTCTGCTGGCCCGGGTGTTAACGGCCAAATACTGTGAACACCTGCCGCTATATCGCCAGTGCGAAATCTTTGCCCGTCAGGGCGTGGATCTGAGCCGGGCTCTGCTCTCCAACTGGGTGGATGCCTGTTGCCGGTTGATGATCCCGCTGGATGAGGCTCTTTACCGCTACGTGATGGACTGCCGCAAACTGCATACGGATGACACTCCGGTGCCGGTACTGGCACCGGGCAGAAAGAAGACGAAAACCGGGCGCATCTGGACGTACGTTCGCAATGACCGGAACGCGGGGTCGTCAGACCCGCCCGCAGCGTGGTTCGCCTTCTCGCCGGATCGGCAGGGGAAACATCCTCAACAACATCTTCGCCATTACCATGGCGTTCTGCAGGCCGATGCCTTCGCTGGTTACGACAGGTTGTTCAGTGCAGAGCGTGACGGCGGCCCGCTAACAGAAGCAGCCTGCTGGGCTCACGCGCGCCGAAAAATCCACGACGTCTATATAAGTACTCAGACGGTCACAGCAGAGGAAGCCCTGAAACGTATCGGTGAACTGTACGCGGTAGAAGAGGAAATACGCGGCCTCCCGGCAACTGAGCGGCTGGCAGCCAGGCAGTCCCGGAGTAAGCCGCTGCTGGCATCCCTGCATGTGTGGTTGGAGGAGAAAAGCGCAACGCTGTCGAAAAAATCCCGGCTGGGGGAGGCGTTCGCATATGCCCTGAACCAGTGGGATGCGCTGTGCTACTACTGCGATGATGGCCTGGCAGAGCCTGATAACAACGTGGCAGAACGCGCGCTGCGAGCTGTCTGCCTTGGCAAGAAAAATTATATCTTCTTCGGGAGCGATCACGGTGGTGAGCGTGGAGCCCTGCTGTACGGTCTGATCGGTACGTGCAGGCTGAATGGCATCGACCCGGAGGCTTACCTACGCCATATCCTGAGCGTTCTGCCGGAGTGGCCCAGCAACAAAGTGGCTGAACTTCTGCCCTGGAACGTGGATCTCACCAATAAATAGCCGTCAATACGGCACTCGCTGAACGCTTACATGATATCACCTCTATTCAGGTGGCCAAATTCAGTAAACCACTTCACCAGCTTGGTCACTCAGCCTGGTGAATTCAACATAAAAACCACCACCCCTCTGAACCACACTGACTTGCTCAACACTCTTTCCTGTTCTTTATTCCAGAAGCCGTTCTGAACAACCCCAATTTTCCATGGGATGGTTAATTGTGACAACGCAGGTAAGTAGGCACCGTAATTCTTAACCGTACTCCGTCCCTGATAACTCTGAACAACCAGTTCGTCAACAGGCAATGTATTGAGCGTGGCCACACGCCCAGTCTTCGCCCAGTCGAGCAAACCGGTAACACCCAGCGCATAATCATTTGGTAATAACGACCGGAGTCGGGTTAAGAAATCTCCGTACTCATCTAGTTTCTGCGTGGCAGCATCGAAATCAATCTGCAGACCTATAACATTGTTACCCGCAGACCTCCAGCGTTCTAGCAACGTTATGACCCGTCTCCAGTTAGAATCAGGTATATCTGTCGTCGTTATACGTATCGTCAACCAGATTTTAGGGAAAGTCAGTAAACTAACCGGAATCCCCATACGCTTGAAAGCAGCATGTCCCTGCCGGGAAACAATTTCACCCTGGTGCAGATACACCACCTGGGCGTTTCGCATCTGCAATGAGGGTCTGACCCCGGACCAGAGCCAAAATCCCTGGTATTCTTCCGCGTTAACATTCGCCATCGCTGGCACACATACGGTAAGCAAGATTACCAATAATACTGTAGCTCTTTTGCCCATTGGCTCCCCGGATACTCCATTTTCAGCTGAGTAAACCATCCCTTGCGTTTGAGCTTATCAACCCCCTCTCCTCCACAGCCATTGTTGCCCGACGGGGAGTAACACATCACCGCGCGATACAACGCATAACTTTTATCCTCGGGTTCACTTTTAGGATCCGTCATGACCGTCTGATAATAATCTTGCCGACTCGGTTGGGTCAGAGCATCGGCATCTCTGCCCAACACCGCTTCGCTAAGGTCTGCATTGCCGTTTCCATCGTTCAACAAATTAATCTTTGCGTCTGTTGTCCGAATAAACTCCCCAAGGCAGTTCAGCGCATGACCGTCCGTTCCATTTTTGCTCAATACCTCGACTATTTTTTCCAGAGACCGGCAGGAATATCCTTCCTCAGTATTTTCTCCAGACCATTCAAACACACTTAAATCCACATCTGAAAAATCCTCACCAATCACAGGGTGGGAAATATGTCCGGCCAGATTTTTATCTGCCAACCAGTCAACGTAATGGGCGGTGATAAGGTCATGCATCAACAATGAATGCAGTGCGATCGTTCGTTCTTCATCATTTGGGGCATTATTCACCTGCTGGCGAAGCAATTCTGGCGAAGCGCGGGTTTTTAATATGAAAGAACGATACCTCAGGCTGGTCACCTGACTGCTACTGTCAAAAACGTCTTCAGTTTTACCTGACAACACGAAGGTCGCCGCCAGTTCACTTTGCAAAAATTGCTGTTGCTCAATATTCTGGGTTGAATGTAATAACATTGACCAGTGTTCTCGGGCATTTCCCCATTTTTTTGCCGCCATCAGAGCCTTTCCATAGAGCACCTGCCGACTAAATACCAAAATGTCATCCTGGGGTAATATTGCCACCGGTTTTATCTGAGAAATTACGGCTGAATAATCCTTTTTCTGGTATTTCAGCATCAATTCAAGATATTCCCAATACGGCAATGTCTTTGGCGCCTCAAAAACTGGTTTTATCTGCGTTAAATAGTCTTCATCCACACATGGCTGGTGCCCCTTGCATTCCGTATCACGCATTAAACGTAAAGTTTGAATAAACGTTAATAATGGCGAATCAGGCGCATTCAGGAAATAACCGGAATTCCAGGTCATATCCTTGCTCAGCAACTTTGAGTCAGTTTCTGCGATGAGGATCGACAGCGCTTCGGGATCTCTAGTCTTTACAAGCGCCTGTTCACTGAGTTTTGCAAGTTCGTCCCAGTTTTGCAGGTACCAATTGATCCGCCTCTTAAGACCTAATGTTGAGGCTGCATACTGGCCTGCCGGCCACTGTTGTAGATAACCGTCTGCCCATTTCAGTGCTTCGAGCGCAGACCCTTGATCAATTTTTTTTACGTCAAAATCGCCATACTCCCCTTCGGCATTCTGGCTGCTGTTATTCAACGCATTGCGCATCAGCATGTAGCTACTGGTTTCGGAAAGCCATGACTGAGAGGAGTCCTTCAGCGACAACCATTTCTTTTTCGCCTGCTCATAATGTCCGGCATAGAAATCACTGGCCGCCAGGAGATACAACTTAAACTGTTGCGCATCAGAACCATCTGGGAAACTTAACACGTCAATTACCGCTTGTGAATCAGTACTACCTACACCGTTTATTTTTGCTTTTGCCAGTGATTGACGTTGTTCTTGTGTCAGATTTTTATCTGTAAGCAGTGCGTTAAAGAAATTGGCATCAGATTCCGGCGTCATTGACACAAAACGGTTATCAAGTGAATCTGTATCAGTGTCTGAATAGCTGCCTGACAGTTCATCCAGACCAAGCGCCTTAAGGGGGGCAATGACTGGAGAGGGGGCAAGATACGCTGGCTCAGTTTGAGTTTTTTGCATCTCACTGTACCAGCCATCAGGATGGGCACCGAAATAGAAGTTACGATTTCGGGTCAAATCCACAGGGACCTGTTGCTGGTGCAACGGTATGCCGTTGCGTTCACGGAGCAGGCGGAGTAAATTATCGCGTGTATCATTGGATGTATTGAGGGTCGGAAAACTTTCAAAAACACACCCTGCTTCCCCCCATGGGCAACTGCTCTCATCTGAAGATGCCTGTACTTGTTGACTGAACGGCAATGAGCTAAGCAGTGCCAAAACACTAATATAAAGTCCGTTATTCATATTATCCTCAGTAAGTATCCTCCGGCAGAGCCGGAGGCTTTAGGGTGAGCGCCTCAAAGGCGCTGACAAACCATGAGCCGCCCAGGGCGGCTGCTATACGTTCAGTTTCATCTGGTCGTATCATTCGTCTTCTCGTTCCTGATTGCGTATAGTCCCATTTCGTATGGCTTAAGCTCTGATAGTCTCTCATCACGAATCTGAAATCTCCTGGCGGAGATTTCAGATTCGCGCGACTGACTTAAAGGTCAAACCTTTCGGAGTCCCCCGGCAAAGCCGGGGGTTTAACGGACTTAATTATGTTCTTGGCGGATTAAACTCCGAAGTGCAACGCTAAGCCGCCATTCTTAGCTCTGCAAACACCACCGAAGGTTGCCTGAACCCGAGACATTTGCGTGGCCTGCTGTTCAGCGAGTTCTGGTAGTGCTGTAAATCATCTTCTGACACGGTCCGCAGGTCGGTTCCCTTCGGGATAAACTGCCGTAGCAGGCCATTTTTGTTCTCGTTCAGCCCCCGTTCATGCGATGCATACGGGTGCGCGAAGTAGGTTTCCGCTTCCAGCGCTTCCGCTATTGCCCAGTGCTCACTTAACTCACCGCCGTTATCGAACGTGATGGTGTGGCAAACATCTTTATAGCTACTCAGCATCGAGATAATGGCGCTGCTGACTTCACCTGCCTCTTTGGAGAACACTTTTTTAGTCAGATAGTTACGGCTCTTACGTTCGGCTAGCGTCACGATAGCGCCCGTACCCTGGGTACCCAGCACAAGGTCAGCTTCCCAGTCACCCAGGCGGCTACGCTCATCAACCACGGCGGGGCGCTGCTCGATAGATACCGCGTCCGGTATACGACCGCGCTTTGTCCCGTAGCCCTTGCGGTAACGGCGCTTACCCTGCCGCAGATGCTTATACAGTTCGCCAACATTGGCTTTATCTGCCTGAACATGCTGGTAAATTCACTCGTGGCTGACAGGGCTGCCAATGCGCTTACAGATAGCGCTGCTCTGTTCCGGACTCCACTTCCAGTACAGCCCGGTCTCAACGTAGAACAGGGTGTCCGGGCTGATAGAGTGCCTGGCTGCCGACCGCCGCCGGTCTTCACTCAATCGCTGAGCCTCTGCGGCCGAATAATCGCCAGCCATGCTGTTCCGCCGGACCTCGCGGGATACAGTAGACTTACTGACGCCAATACGCTTACTGATCTCAGTAAGGCTAATCTTCTCACCAAACAACAGAGCAATCTGGTATCGTGCGCCTTCGGTTAACTGCCGGTACTTCATGTTACTCGCTCATCTGTGGTAGGAAGAACGGTAATGCCTCCAATCAGTAGAACATGTACTTTTCGATGAAGGCACCGATGACCTTTTCGTGGATCTCAACTGAGCGTGAGAAGCAAATCGTTTTACGCGCCAGCCGCTTAATGCGAGTTCGGAGGGGCAGATTGTTTCGCTCAATGCGCTGTGTGAAAATTTTACCAGTCAGATGTATATAACTGCCCCAGTTATCGCTGGTAATCATGCCAATGCTGAAGGGCGTCAACAGGACCAACAGTTCCCGACATGTCTCATCGGTACGTGGGCCGAAGGTATAAGCCAGTACGCCACCCGTTTTGGTATTGTAAGCATACCAGAGCCAGTGCTGCCGGGCTTTACTGCCAACAAAGCCCCATTGCTCATCGAGTTCACAGATAAGAGCCACATCGGCATGAGCGACGGGAGAAGCGGTTATCCGGGACGGCGAGAGCTTTTTAATGTCCGTATGACGGTATTGATACCAACCTTAAGAACTCTGGCGGTATCGCGGACGCCGGCACCGTTGTGTGCCAGTTCAACTATCTGTTCTTTTACACCGGGTTTTCTGGCTTCACAGGTATAAGCCAGCTGAAAAACGCGGCGACATGACCGGCAACGAAAGCGCTCATGCCCGGAACAGCTGTGCCCATGGCGATAAACAGAATCGGAATGGCAACGAGGACAATAAACAGTAACGGTAGCCATAGAAAACCCTAAATACCAGTAGTATATCATGGTTTTCTATCGATTGAAGGCATTACCGGAAGAACGAGATAACTTATCGGTAGTTAACCCTTCCGACTACAATCTTCAAAGTCATGACCGAGCGTTGCACTTATTATCTGAATTCGCGGGGCTTGTTTTACGAGTTCAGGCAGCTTGCGAATGAGAAATACTGCCAGAGAATCCACCGATGGCACCTTCAATGACTGCACCGGCAGTATGGCCAGTCACGCTGCCGATACCCGCTCCGACGACGCCTCCGATCGTTCCGCCGATACCCGCTCCGGCACCACCGCCGATAATATTTCCGACAACGGGTACAACAGTACCTACGGCAGCACCAGCTAGCCCTGCGGCGGTCGAGCCGACAGCGGTACCTACTGTTCCACCAATGGCTGCGCCACCCCATGTCAGAACATCCTGAATGATGCCCGCGCCGCTGACATCCTCAACTTCATGAATCGTCAATTCACGCATATCTGTTCTCCTTGAAATTCCATTTAGAAATTATCGGCCAAAGATACCGCTGACAAAGGACGGCACGCCTTTGTATAACTCATTAACAGCATTTGTGGCCGTGTGGAACCCCTGTACAGCAAGATTCCCTGCAAAAGCGCCGATCGACGAGCCGATCTGTCTGGCTGGGGCATCAAGTACCTCATTGATCAGGTCGGTTACCACACCGGCACCACTGACTTGCTGAGGTCGAGTCCGTCAAGGTGGTGTAAATTCAGTTACAGTCTTCCGGTCCGGTAATGGGCCCGTTATGCGCTGAGTGGCAGCGCCTCGATTACTTCAGTTTCAGTGGGCTGGTCTATCTCCGCCATAGTGTGTTGTGGCAGATAACGGTTCTGCAGCAGCCATTCCTCATTCTGCTCCGTCAGCACCGCACCCAGCAGCCGCATGATGCTCTCTTCGTTGGGGAAGATGCCCACCACATCAGCACGCCGTTTCACCTCTTTGTTCAGACGCTCCAGTGTGTTCGTGGAGTGGATTTTCACCCGGTGCGCTTTCGGGAAGCCGAAGTACGCCAGCACGTCTGCTTCCGCCTCGTCCATCATCTCCGTGACTGCCGGCGCGCTTTTTTCCAGCTGGCCGGCGACCTCACGCCAGGTCGCATGGGCACTTTTCTCATCGGTCTGCACGAACACCTGTTGCAGCGCCGCGCGCACCACTGACTGGTTCGCCCTGCTGACGCGCCCCATCACATTACGCATGAAGTGGACCCGGCAGCGCTGCCAGCTGGCACAGAACACCTGCTGTATTGCCGCTTTCAGCCCGCTGTGCGAGTCGGAGATAACCAGCTTCACGCCTTCCAGGCCGCGTTCCTTCAGGTTCAGCAGGAAGGCCAGCCAGAACGCTTTCGCTTCTGACTCACCGATGCCCATTCCGATAATCTCCCGGCGACCGTCCAGGCTGACCGCGCAGGCGATTATAACGGCCACGCTGACCACCCGGCCGTTCTTGCGGACCTTCACGTAGGTCGCATCCAGCCACAGGTAGGGCCATTCCCCTTCCGGCGGTCGCTGCAGGAAGGCCTGCACACGCTCATCGATGCCGCGGCAGATGGACGACACCTGGCTGCGGGAGATGCCGGTCATTCCCATCGACTGGACCAGGGCGTCCACCTTGCGGGTGGAGACGCCATTTATCCACGCCTCCTGGATAACCGCGTTGAGCGCCTTCTCCGACAGCCTGCGGGCCTCGAGGAAGGACGGGAAGTACGAGCCTTCCCGCAGCTTCGGGATGCGCAGGTCCAGCGTACCGAGCCGGGTGTTGTACTGGCGGTCACGATAGCCGTTGCGGTAGGTCTCACGCTCATCACTGCGCTCATGGGGCTCCGCGTTGATGCGCTGGGTGACATCGGCTTCCATGATGCGGTTGAGCATAAATGCGGTGAGTTCATGCAGGAAGTCCTCACCGCCGGGTTGCATCAGGGTATTGCTGAATGTCATGCTGTTGTCAGCCATCGGTTTGTTCCTTTTGGATAATGTCTTCATAACCATTACCTTACCGGATAAGCCGATGGCTCTCACCATCCTTCCGAATTTACACCACGTCCTAAGACTCTACCTGATCCTGAGCGTCGGAATCCGTGGTCGGATTCATCGGAATATGCAAGCATACTACAACACTAAATTTGTGTCATGACCGGTATTTGGCATGGATACAGCTTCATATCTGGCGCGAAAGGCGATTAAAGAAAGTTACTATAATGAACGATATGGAAAGAACGGTTGGGCATCATGGATTGCACCGGCTGGCCCCCTCCCGCAGCTGCAAGCTAAAGCCAGAAGTTAACGGCGACATGTCATTTGGACGTTAACTATCAGATTTAGGGCTGGTATTCGTGATATACAAAATCCTATAGTCAGAGAAAAAGCGGCCAGATGTGCCACTGTTCCCCAATTATTTACCGCAAGGAACAATTTTAATGAGAAGACTCCCCGTTTACCTGTTGCTTGATACATCAGGTTCAATGCATGGCGAACCCATTGAGGCTGTAAAAAATGGTGTTCAGACGCTGCTAACCACGTTGAAGCAGGACCCATATGCTTTAGAAACAGCGTTTGTGTCGGTTATTACTTTCAATTCCTCAGCACACCAGGCCGTTCCTCTGACAGATCTGCTTAGTTTCAACCTACTCTCTTTGACCGCGAGCGGAACGACTGCACTGGGCGAAGCCTTATCTCTGATTGCGAATCGAATTGACTCAGAAGTCATGAAAACAACGGCAGATACAAAAGGTGACTGGCGACCGTTGGTGTTCCTGATGACTGATGGCGCTCCGACCGACGACTGGCGAAAAGGCCTTAATGATTTTAAAGCAGCCAGGAAAGGCGTCGTTGTAGCCTGCGCGGCAGGCCATGATGCGGACACCAGTGTACTGAAAGAAATTACAGAAATCGTCCTACAGCTCGATACCGCTGACAGCTCTTCTATCAAAGCGTTCTTCAAATGGGTATCGGCGAGTGTTTCTGTAGGAAGTCAGAAAGTTGACGCAGGTAAGAAAGAGGTTATCGGTCTTGATGATTTACCTCCACCACCGCCAGAAGTGAACGTAGTTTTATAAGATATTAATAATAGAGGGGATCCCATGACAGTCAGCTTACGAAAAGGGCAAGGCGTTAGCCTGCGTAAAAATGAGTTCGATCTTTCTTCGGTCACTATCGGTCTTGGCTGGGATATTAACGAAGAAAAAAAAGGTCTTCTCGGTGGGCTTTTCGGTAAAAAAGAGGAAGAGTATGACCTTGATGTCATCGCCTTCCTTTGCAACGATGCCGGAAAGGTTACTGACCTCGGAAATGTTGAAAACGGTAAACCCACGCTAGTTAATGGCGATATTGTGTTTTTTAACAGTCTTCGCCATAAGTCTGGGCAAATCTGGTTGACTGGCGATAACCGGACAGGTGCCGGAGACGGAGACGATGAGCAAATAATTGCAAAACTAAATAGTCTCGATCCGAAGTATGAAAAAATTGTCTTCATTGTTCAAATCTACAACGGCGAAAAATTACAGCAGCACTTCGGTAAAGTACGTAATGCATTTATCCGGGCGGTGGATGGAAGAAATATCGAAATGGCCCGGTTTGACCTTTCAGGAGGCGCGTCCTTTAATGGTCAGCGATCGATGGTCTTTGCTGAACTCGTTCGTGAACCAACCGGCTGGAAACTGAATGCGATCGGTGAGCCGTCAACCACAGATTCCTTCGTCAGCCATCTGAGGAATTATATCTAAATGCGCAGACTACCTGTTTATCTCCTTATCGACACTTCTGGCTCGATGCGTGGCGAATCAATACATTCAGTGAATGTCGGTGTTCAGGCGATGCTGAGTGCCCTGCGACAGGACCCCTACGCGCTGGAAAGTGTCCATATCTCTATCATCACATTTGACAATGAAGCCCGGGAATATGTCCCTCTGACAGCTCTGGCTGATTTTCAGTTTATGGACATTCAGGTGCCCAGTGCGGGAGGGACATTTACGGGAGCTGCACTGGAGTGCCTGATGAGTTGTGTAGACCGGGACATCCGCCGGTCTGATGGCGAGCAAAAAGGTGACTGGCGACCGCTGGTCTTCCTGATGACTGATGGCACGCCTTCTGATGCTTGGGCTTTTGGTGAAGCCGTTAAAGAGGTTCATCACCGTTCATTTGGATCCATCATCGCCTGTGCTGTTGGTCCTAAAGCTGGGCATGAACATCTTAAGCAACTGACTGACAAAGTTGTAGCGCTGGAGACGCTGGATTCGACAGCCTTTTCTGGCTTTTTCAAATGGGTCAGCGCAAGTGTGGCATCAGGAAGTTCGAGTGCCGGGGTAAATGCTTCCTCAGACACGCTTCCCCCTCCTCCACCTGAAATACAGCTGGTCCTTTAAGTACTAACCGGTATGGCAGGAGGACAACCTTGCCATACATCGTTTCAGTCCATCAATGAAGTGGACGTAATTTATAGCGTGATGGGGTTTCTTATGAGACGGCTTCCCGTATTCTTTGTTCTGGACTGTTCAGAGTCCATGATTGGTGAAAATCTAAAAAGGATGAATGATGGCTTACAGATGATCGTTAACGATCTGCGTAAGGATCCCCATGCACTCGAAACAGCCTGGATTTCGGTTATTGCATTTGCGGGTGTCGCCAGAACTATTGTACCCCTTCATGATATTGTGTCTTTTTATCCCCCTCGCCTTCCTGTCGGCGGAGGGACAAGCCTTGGGGCTGCGCTACGGGAACTTACGGCACAAGTAGATTCTCAGGTGCGTAAAACCAGCCTCGAAGAAAAAGGAGACTGGAAACCTGTGGTTTACCTGCTCACCGATGGACGTCCTACCGATGATGTCTCAGGTGAAGTAAAACGCTGGAATGATTTTTACGCCAAAAAAGTGAACCTGATCGCAGTAGGTATGGGGAATTCGGTAGACCTTAGTGTTCTTCGCCAACTGACTGAAAACGTTTTACTGTTTACGGAAAGCCAGGACGGAGATTTCACGCGTTTCATACAGTGGATCACCGCCTCCGTCACGGCCCACAGCAGAAGCGTAGGAGAAGATACTCAACCGCCACTGAAACAGACCGACTATATTGTCAAACTCGCCAAAGATGAAATCACCAGAGCTTACGATGATAACTGCGTGGTTCTGACCGGGCGTTGCAGCAAAACACGTCGACCCTATCTCATGAAGTATGAACGGCCACCGGCTAAGGTGTCAGGACTTGCATTTAACCTGAACCTGAACACCTTCAATATTGCAGGCTGCTATCCGATCGATGAAGACTACTTCTCATGGACGGATATGGCCGCATCTGGCGTTCAGGTTAATACCAGTGAACTCCACGGTGTACCTGGATGCCCGCATTGCGGAAACAATAGCGCTTTCGCGATGTGCAGCTGTGGGAAGCTTCTTTGCATCGATGGGCCCGATGATGTTATCTGCCCATGGTGTGAGAAAGGACTGTCCTTTCAGGACGACGGTGGGCATTCCGATTTCAACGTTAGCAGAGGACGCGGCTGATGAGCGAGTTTATAACACCTGAACATAAAATTGTTGCCCTTATTCTGGAGGCATCGGGTGAGCTAGCTGACTTTGAGTGCGTTCTCCGGCTTTGCGACGAAGATGATATTGAACAAGCTGTTCGACAATTGAGGGAAACGGTCATAAAACGGTTTTCATGTAGGAGAGTCTCTGAAGAAGCCGTTCAGACTGATGTGGACAGTTCATCTACGCTCCTGTCAGACAGTAACTCTCTCCCACAAAACACAGGCGAAAATGAAAACACTTTCCCTGTGACAGACGCAATCCACGCAGATATTGAAACAACCGGAAGCGAGGCGCATGAAACGCATAATGAAATGCCCGGTGAAGCCGCTGTCGGGGGCGTTCAGGTAAATATTGAGGAAGATATCGCTGAAACGAAAAATGAGTTGCCTCTGACTACCGACATAGCGCAGCCAAAGGAGCAGGTAACTTCCAGTTCTGCTGAAATTGATGAAAATTTTCCTCCCGTCGCAGCCAATGCTTTAAGGCCCGGAGAGGTTCCTCACAGAGCAAGTAAGGAGGATCCCGCTCTCCTCCAGAAAATCCCAGAGGTGTCTATTGTGCTGCCAAATGCCCGGGTGGGTGAACGCTTTGACGTTTCTTTAGAGATAGCGACCGATACGGGTGTCCCGGCAGACATTACTGAGATTAATTTCCCTCAGGACATTGGACTGATTTTTAATTTTAACGAACGACGTATCCAGGGGACGCCCACTCACAGCGGAGACTTTGAAATTTCAGTGAAGTGGTCCTGCAGTACACATCCTGACAATGTCAAAAAGTTACTTTTTGTCGTCAACCCTGACCCAAAAAGTCTCTGGAAAGTGATAGATCCACCTTCGGATGGACCTTTTTACAAGGACAGTATCGCCCATCAGGGGATCACCCAGTCAGGTATACATATTGCTGGTGCAAGTCGTCGTGGACGTTCCCATGAACATGTGGGCTCCTTCCGCGACGATGATTTCTACCTCAATTTCAGTGAGGTATCTGGCTGGAGTGTATTACTGGTGGCAGATGGCGCGGGTAGCGCTAAATTTTCTCGGGAAGGCTCACGAATCGTTGCAGACACCGTTGGGAATTATCTTTTCAACCAGCTGAAGGATGAGAAAGGGCATGAAATAAAAGACAAAGTTTTACGCTGGAATAACGATGATCAGCGCGTTGTGTGGGATTTCATGAATCACCACTTCAGACAGGCGGCGGTGCTAGCCGTAAACAATATCAGCAGTGCTGCAATTATGGCTGAAGACAAAGTTAAGTCATTCTCTACGACTTTACTCGCGTCCGTCACGTTTCGCGGCGGTGCCGATTTGTTTGCCGCTTCCTTCTGGTTGGGGGATGGTGCCATAGCCGCATATGGGCCAGTTGGGAAAGTCAGAGTCCTTGGCACACCAGATAGCGGGGAATATGCAGGCCAGACTCGGTTTCTGGATGCGGAGGCTGTCAGTGATGCCGCGTTCAGTAAACGTATCAGTATAGGTAAGTGGAATGATATCTCACACCTGGTTCTGATGACTGATGGTGTTTCCGACCCCTGGTTTGAAACGGATAACGGGCTTCAGAACCCGGTTAAATGGGACAAGCTAATGACAGAGCTTTCTCCCCTTCTCTCCGCTCCTGAGAAGACCTCAGAACAACTGGTGGAGTGGTTAAACTTCCTCTCTCCCGGCAATCATGATGATCGCACAATCATTGTACTCTGGTGAACTAAATGGGATCGCAGGTGGCTCATGGCAAATATAATTACGTGCAAAACCAGGGATGGTAAAACCATTCAGTACGTCGATGAAGTCATCGGCTCGGGCTCAATGAAAGATGTGTATTTCTCTCCGGATAAATCATACGTCGTCGCCTTCTACCATAAACCCCAGAATGAACAGGCCCGGGAACGTATCAATATGATCACCGGGCGGTACCGGCAGAATATTTTTGAACAGACCGGCGGAGACTACTGGAAAGGTCTCTTCTGCTGGCCCACTGATGTTGTTGAGCACGCCGATAAGGTGGGTATTGTCGTACCTGCTTATCAGCAGCATTTCTTCTTCCGATATGGTTCCAAAAACAATGACTTCCTCGGTATAAAAGGACGTGAAAAAGAAGGTAAATGGTTTGCCAGTGCCAACAATCAAAATAAATTTCTCGATCCGCGTGAACGTGGAAATACGCTCAACTACCTGAAAGTCTGTATTCTGCTCACGCGTGCTGTGAGGCGAATGCATGCTGCCGGTCTGTGCCATAGCGACCTGAGTTATAAAAATGTGCTGATAGACCCGGAACTGGGCCATGCATGCATTATCGATGTTGATGGGCTGGTGGTACCCGGGAAATATCCCCCTGACGTGGTCGGTACGCCCGATTTCATTGCCCCGGAAGTGGTGAAGACAAGTCACCTCCCCAAAGACGATCCCCACAGGGTGTTACCGAGTATAGCAACTGACCGGCATGCGCTTTCAGTGCTGATTTACATGTATCTGCTTTTCCGGCACCCACTACGTGGAGGGAAAATTCACGACATCAATGATGAAGTCAGGGATGAGGCTCTCTCCATGGGAGAGCGAGCATTGTTCATCGAACATCCGACTGATAAGAGCAACGCAGTTAAGGTCAGCCAGGTCTCTTCGTTCTCACTCCCCTGGGCGGACCCCCAGAAAATTCCGTATACCGTTATGGGCCCTTATTTGAAACCGCTCTTCGATCGGGCATTTATTGATGGATTGCATGATCCATCACAACGCCCTACAGCTGATGAATGGGAAACGGCGCTGGTAAAGACGGTCGATTTAATTCAGCCTTGTCAGAATGATGATTGTGAACAGAAATGGTACGTTTTCTCCGGTAAGACTAAACCCGCTTGTCCTTATTGTGGCACGCCATACAAAGGTAAGCTTCCTATCCTTAACCTGTATTCATCGAGAAAGGCTGGAACGTTCAGACCAGATGATCACCGGCTTATTGTGTGGAGCGGTCAGTCATTATATGCATGGCACGTCAATCGGCTGATTGCACCTAATGAACGAACAACCGATGAGCAGAAGAAAAGGGTTGGTTATTTCGTTTTCCATAATGACCAATGGTGGCTGGTTAACGAGGGTATACACGGGCTGATGTCTCTACCTGACCGCAAATTGATTGCGATTGGTGATAAGCTACGTCTGAATGACAACGCTCAGTTTATTCTCTCTCCTGAGGATGGTGGCCGTTTGGTAGTGGTTCAACTTTTGATTAATTAGAACTTATACCCGTGATCATTGAAACTGCTTGTTGTGGTCAACTAATACTGGCCACCGCATTAGACTGTATGTAGTACAGTCGCTCCGATTCATTTGGCGTCAAGCCGCCGTTGTACCAGTGAGGCCGTACGGCGCTGTAATAGCCCGTGATATAGCAGATTATCGCGCTTTGAGCCTCGTTGAAGTTGTTGTAGCCCTTCGTCGGCACCCATTCTGTCTTCAGGCTTCGGAAGAACCGCTCCATTGGCGCATTATCCCAGCAGTTACCCCGACGACTCATGCTCTGCTTTATCCGGCAGCGCCACAGCGCCTGTCGGTACTGGCGGCTGGTATAGTGTCTGCCCTGGTCGCTGTGGAACATCACGCCCGCTGGTCGGCCGCGTAGCTCCCAGGCCATCTGTAGCGCTTTGACCGTCAGTGCTGAGTCCGGCGCCGTCGACATCGCCCAGCCCACCGGTTTACGGGCGAACAAGTCCAGCACCACCGCCAGATAAGCCCAGCATTTGCCGGTCCAGATGTAGGTCACATCGCCGCACCAGACCTGGTCCGGCGCGGTTACTGCGAACTGCCGGTCGAGATGGTTCGGTATTTCAACGTGTTCGTTTCCGCCGCGTTTGTATTTGTGGGCCGGTACCTGGCAGCTGGCGATATCCAGCTCTTTCATCAGCTTACCGGCCAGCCAGCGGCCCATTTTGACACCAGAGTTCCTGGTGACGATAGTCGCGATGCTTCGGGTGCCTGCAGAGCCGCCGCTGGCGTTCCAGGCCTCCATGACCTGGCTGCGTTTAGCCACTCGCTCACCATCGGGCTCACTGCCCGAAGCCTGCCAGTGCCTGTAGCTGCTGCGATGGACTTCAAAAGTCTGGCACAACACAGCGACCGGATATCGCGCTCTCAACCTGTCGACTACCGTGAATCGTTGAGTGCGTCCGACATTAAGAGCGCCGTAGCCTTTTTTAGGATTTCATTTTCCATTTCAAGGCGTTGAATTTTCTTCTTCGCCTCACGCAGCTCAAGCTGTTCTGGCGTCAGAGGAAGCCCGGCAGGCGTTTCCCCCTGACGCTCGAGTTTCAGTTTATTAACCCAGCGGGTAATAGCCGAATGGCTGACATTAACTGCCTCTGCGGCCTTAACGTAGGTATAGCCGTGGTCGACAACCAGTTTTGCTGCTTCGAGCTTAAATTCTGCCGTGAAATGTTTTGCCATTGGTTCACCTGTGGTGTTGGGGAAGTGAGAGTATCACCTTCCGATCAGGTGGCCAGTATCAGTGTGCCACTACACATCGAAAGCTGCTGGCTATACAGGCTCAGTTCAAGACGCGCGTTGGCCACTGGCTTTCCATCAGGATAGAGCAGCACGATGTCGCCATTCACCGGCTCGTTGGTGCGAAAATCAGATTTAGCCATCGCCAGTGAAATTTCGAAGTGCGGTTTGATGTAGCTAGCGACACGGAATGAGCTGCTGTAAACCTGATTATTGTAGGTTGAGCGCAGTTCATAGCCACCGGCCACGGCATTTTCTGGCAGTTGAAAACGCCCCTGCGCCCCGGATTTACCGTCAACAGGGAAGTTCAAGGTTTGCAACGTTGCTCCATTGGCATCCAACACGGTCAAACTCAACGAACCTAGCTTGAGCGCGACGGAATCCAGCGCATTCTTGAATTCGCGCCCGATCAGTTTGACTTCAACCCAATCACCTGGGCGATAGAGCGGCCGATCGGTGAAGGTATAAAGTTTGGTGTCATAAATCTCGCTGTCGTAATAAAAGTTCTCCGAAACAAACACCCCGCCTTCGCTGTCTTCACCCATCACATACGAGCGCTCTGGCGAGATATGGCGCAGGCTCAGTAAGCCGTTCTTATCCGTCTGACCGCTGTTCATGATGCCCAACCCGTCGCTCCACAAGATGCGCGTTCCCGCCACCGCCTGCCCGTCATTGCGGCCAACGGTCCAGACCAATAGCTCGCTGCCAGAAACCTTACTCATGGCCACAGTATTAGAGACAAACAGCACGGTGGTCGCCCGGTATTGGCCAATCAGAGCTTCTACCAGATACAGGCCCGGCTTTAGCTTGCCCAAGGGAACGTAGACATTACCCGGCAAAGGTTCAAAGAAACCGCTGGATGAGCCCTGCATATTGACGTGTTCTGGCGTCTGGATCGGTTGCGCGTCCCACAGTGGGTAACGGAACTGGCTAATCAGTGGCAAATTCTTCAGCGGCGCAAACTGCGGCTGCACGGTGAATTTGGGTTGTTCACTTAGCGCGTCACCCATCTTCAGCTCCGGCAGCACACTAGTCACTTCCTGGCGGGTATCAGAGGAAAAGGTTCTCTGCATCACGCGGCGTGACTTGCCGTACCAGTTATCCCAAAGATAAGACAGCGTGTTAGATAAGCCCTCACCCTAGTATTGACCTTCGATCATAATGCGATGGAGGTTTTTCTGCTTTTTCAGAAACTCCATCGGTTTATCGATACGGTATAAACGGATATCTACGCCACCATACTGCTCGGCCTCAAAACGGCGGTAATCGCGCCCTGGCGCTTCTAGGCGCACTTTCGCCACTTCATCTGTGGCAAAGCTGCTGTCAGAAAGCAAAAAGAAGGATTGCTGCGGAACGCTATAATTACTCGCAGGGAGCTCAGTCTCGGCATAGGCCAAGCTCAAGGGAATGAATAAAACCATCCCTAGCAGCAGTTTTTGACACATACGCGGCAGAATTATCATCGTGACAGGAAACCTAAGCGATAAATGCCAATGAAGTTGGGGTTCGATTCGTCGGGTATCCATCGGGTGTCCATCCATTTTATCAATTGTTGCATGCTCACCGCACGCATTCCATTATCTGTCGAACTTGAAGAACCAGTGTGATAGGCGATATAACGCCCCATCCAGATCATCAGATGCTGATCGTCACCCTGGTCAAAAAACAGTAGATCGCCCGGTTGCGCTTGATTCATGTCGCGGCCAATAAGTTGGCTGTTAAATTGGATCAGCTTGATGGCATCTACATAGGGGCCTTGCTGGCCCCCCCCTTGCTGCCAACGTTGAGCAAACTGGCGCTGTTGCGGGCTGATGTCCAGCTCTGGTGGCAGGTAGCGATTAGATAAACCATTCGCCCGCAGCCATTTGCTGTCATGAATTTTCAGGGATTCATTGGCAACAAAGCGCACCAGACCGGCGCAGTCCTGCTGATACCAGCGCGCACTTGGCCCTTGGCGTAACTGCTCTTCGGCAATGCGCACAAACCATGAGCGGAATACGTTGGATTGCTCAGGGGTCAGTGGCGCAACCGTCTCAACGGCTAGGCTGCCCCGGCTGAAAAGCATCAGGCCCATTAGGAACAGCAGGCCTAACGTTGTCTGTTTGACGATCATAGCTCCTGCCATTTCAGCGGTAGCCACTGCCAAGACTCGTGGGTCTTGGTATCCGCAGGCAGGGTTAAGGCATAGCGCTGTTGCCCAGCCAATGCGCTAAGTTTAGGTAATAACAAGGTTTGGGCCGCGTTATAAAATACCGGTTCGACACTCTTTGGCAGGCTGGCAAACACTTCCTGCTTAAATAACCCGGACAGGGCTACAGGAGCCATGTAAACCGGCACCACGGCCTGTTGTGGTAATACGTCCGCCAGCGGTGGGAAATTTTTATCCAGCGTTTGCAGCGCTTTATTCACCAGTTTGTCATCTAGAGAAAACATCAGCATCTGACCATGTCGCGCCAAGCTGACGCGGAAGAACATAGCACGCCTTTGGCGTGAGCGGCGCTGCTGCGCAGCTTCGGGGATGTTCATGACCGCTGCCCCGTTTTATACTCTGCACCATGTATATCCCCCGCCCCGCAAAGCTGCTTTTCTCCATTGATGACGGCTGGAACAAGTTCCTCGAAAAATTCGGTGATACCGTCAGCCCGTGGACCCGGCTCTCCGTTGAACGCATGCTCGCCTGCAGCACCACCGCCATGGGCGTCCGCCGTTACTGTTGTTCTTCTCCGGACTGCTCTCACTCCCGTTTCTTCTGCCAGAGCTGTGGCTCAAGAGCCTGCAGCTCCTGCGGATTTAAAGCCACGGAACAGTGGATTGCACAGCAGACCCACATTCTTCCCGACTGCGACTGGCAGCACATCACCCTGACCATGCCCCATCTGCTGTGGCCCTTTTTTAATCACAACTGGCCCCTGCTTAACCACCTCTTCCTGGCGGCCACCCGCGCCATGCTCCGCCATGCCCGTAAACAGGGTCTGGAAATCGGCATCTTCTGTGCCCTGCACACCTACGGTTGCCAGCTGAACCCGCATCCGCATATCCACGTCTCCGTCACCCGGGGCGGGCTCGATATTAAACACGGCGTCGGGAAGAATATCTTCTTTAAGAAGGATAAGGTGGAGGAAATCTGGCGCAATGCCGTCACTGAGATGTTGCGGGAACACTATGAGCAGATTAATCCCGGCGGCCTTGCGGGTTACGGTCATATCCGGGATGAGGAGCACTGGCGGCGCTACCTTCGTGCACAGTGGCAGCGGTACTGGAAAGTTCACTTCGCAAAAAAGACGCACGGTGCCTGGCGGTGCGTGAAATACCTGGGCCGGTATCTGAAACGTCCGCCGGTGTCGGCCTCGCAACTGCGGCATTACAGCGGCGGCGCCGTGGTGCATCACTATTACGACCACCGGACACAGCGGCACCGGCAGCAGACGCTGTCGCAGGAAGAGATGATCGGACGCTATATCAGCCACGTGCCGGAAAAGTATTTTAAAATGGTGCGGTATTACGGATTCTTATCCAGCCGTAAACGGGGCACGCTGCTGCTGAAGGTGTATGAGGCCCTGGAGATGGAAGCGAGGAATAAACCGGATAAGCCCGGCTTCGCCGCGCTGATGAAAGCGTTCCTGCGCACGGATCCGTACAAATGCATTCTGTGCGGCGACCGGCTGCGCTTTGTCAGCGCGCAGGCGAGCAGACACGCCACGGAGTTAGTGGCAGAAAGGCTGCACAGTATCGACCGGAAACGATGGCTTCGGTCACAGGCTGCAGGATAAGTGCGTCTGAAAAACGCATTTCAGGTTAAAAATTAGCCAAAAGGTGTTTTTTTCATCATTAGTTCCCCCACCGCACGCCATTACTGCTCTCCTGACGACCCTGTTCATGGTCTTAAATTTTTTAAAACGCTTTTCCAAATCGCTAACCATGAACTCAGGGTCATGACTGCCCAGTCTTTACTCTGAGTATGGTTTGCCGGGTAGTATTAAATTCCCGGGCAATGGCGCTGATACTGATCCCGGCGTTAATCCGTGCAATCACCGTGGTTTTCTGCTCTTCATTCAGCACTGAAGGACGTCCAAACCGCTTTCCGGATGCTTTTGCCCGCGCAATACCAGAGTGCGTACGCTCTAGCAGCAAATCCCGCTCAAACTCAGCCACGGCTGAAATCACCTGCATTGTCATTTTCCCTGCCGGACTGGTCAGGTCCACGCCACCCAGCGCCAGGCAATGTACCCGAATGTCAGATACTGCAAGTTGTTCGACGGTTTTTCTTATATCCATCGCATTGCGGCCAAGGCGGTCAAGTTTGGTGACAATCAGTACATCACCATTTTCCATGCGATCAAGAAGCCTGATAAATCCCGGTCTTTCGCTGGCCGCGACTGACCCACTGATGTGTTCCTCAATTATTCGCTGGGGTCTGACAGCAAAACCGGCGGTTTCGATTTCTCTGTGCTGGTTCTCAGTTGTTTGCTCCAGAGTGGAGACCCGACAGTAAGCAAAAACACGTGACATAGGAAACTTTCCGTACGAAATGGATGTCCGAATTATAAGGTATGTACGAAATTAATTTTACTGACTTTCGGACACGTTGTCAGATTGGTGTACGAAACCGCTCTTTCGGACGTCTTTTAGCACTGCTGTGCAAAACTGAGTGAAATCATTTTCAGACATCCATTTCGTACGGGAAATTGTATCAGTAATACCAGGGGGGCACCCCACTGCTCAACACCGGAGCCGCTTTGAGCGATAGAATAATGAGAACAAAAATCAGCCGGAGACTGAGGGAAGTAAGCTTTATGCTAAAGCATTAAAAAAAACTGACCCTGTCAGGTATAACAAATTTCACGAGGCCACTGTTATGTCAAAAAAAACATATCCCGGGATTATTACTCATTTAGTAATAACAATCGCTTTTATGGCGTGCTCCAGTGCATCAGAAGCAAGACAGTCATCGACAGTGACTGATAACGTTCACATGAACCCAAAATCACACACACTAAAAAAAATCAATCAGCAGAAGATAATCAATGAGCTGCACTTATTTTTCTCTGGCGACAGTTCCGTTCTGCAGGACCCTGAAACGGGCAGTTCGACAAAGGCAGTCAGTCGTATAATCTCCGGCTTTGAACAGGATCCGCCAAGATTCACATTGTTGCCTGATGGTGGGATAATCGCATGGGGCTGGCAGGAGGGACAGGCTTTTTTTCAATCCGTGGTGGTCTTCAACAATTCCGGTACCATTGTGATGGCTGGTCTTGCTGACAACATACCCCGGATTTATTCATGGCAAAGCGGTGCGTTGGCTAAAAACATGCGCGAATATAATCAGTTACTTGATGAAGAGTCTGCATACTCCCCTCCTCCCAGAGCTATTTTTTACACCGTCAATCAGTCAGCCGCAGATAAGTACTACCCCCTTGTATCTCAATGGATTCAAGCCAGTCTTATGGGATTTAATACAAAATGTTCAACACCGGAACAATCAGCATCCTGCCAGCTGACGAAGGATATAGAGATACCTACATCAATCTACAGACGTGCATGCAAAAATGCGCCTTCCCCGCAATGTGCGCTGAAGAAACCATCCTTATCTGTCGCTCCATTTCCAGACACGGACGTATTTGAACAATAACTACCAGCCGAATGCCATAAGACACAACAGCGCCGGATTCACCGGACTGGAGTGATTGGGCCGGAGCGGAAGGTAATCGATTTGTCCGACCACCGGCGCTGAACCGGGAACTGCCGCAGACCGCAACCGGACTCCTCAAAGCAGGGCCAGTATCAGCACTGTTTCCCGATAATCCGTCACCTCACGGTAAACCATTATGGTAAGCGTTCAGCGAGTGCCGTATTGACGGCTATTTATTGGTGAGATCCACGTTCCAGGGCAGAAGTTCAGCCACTTTGTTGCTGGGCCACTCCGGCAGAACGCTCAGGATATGGCGTAGGTAAGCCTCCGGGTCGATGCCATTCAGCCTGCACGTACCGATCAGACCGTACAGCAGGGCTCCACGCTCACCACCGTGATCGCTCCCGAAGAAGATATAATTTTTCTTGCCAAGGCAGACAGCTCGCAGCGCGCGTTCTGCCACGTTGTTATCAGGCTCTGCCAGGCCATCATCGCAGTAGTAGCACAGCGCATCCCACTGGTTCAGGGCATATGCGAACGCCTCCCCCAGCCGGGATTTTTTCGACAGCGTTGCGCTTTTCTCCTCCAACCACACATGCAGGGATGCCAGCAGCGGCTTACTCCGGGACTGCCTGGCTGCCAGCCGCTCAGTTGCCGGGAGGCCGCGTATTTCCTCTTCTACCGCGTACAGTTCACCGATACGTTTCAGGGCTTCCTCTGCTGTGACCGTCTGAGTACTTATATAGACGTCGTGGATTTTTCGGCGCGCGTGGGCCCAGCAGGCTGCTTCTGTTAGCGGGCCGCCGTCACGCTCTGCACTGAACAACCTGTCGTAACCAGCGAAGGCATCGGCCTGCAGAACGCCATGGTAATGGCGAAGATGTTGTTGAGGATGTTTCCCCTGCCGATCCGGCGAGAAGGCGAACCACGCTGCGGGCGGGTCTGACGACCCCGCGTTCCGGTCATTGCGAACGTACGTCCAGATGCGCCCGGTTTTCGTCTTCTTTCTGCCCGGTGCCAGTACCGGCACCGGAGTGTCATCCGTATGCAGTTTGCGGCAGTCCATCACGTAGCGGTAAAGAGCCTCATCCAGCGGGATCATCAACCGGCAACAGGCATCCACCCAGTTGGAGAGCAGAGCCCGGCTCAGATCCACGCCCTGACGGGCAAAGATTTCGCACTGGCGATATAGCGGCAGGTGTTCACAGTATTTGGCCGTTAACACCCGGGCCAGCAGACCCGGACCGGCGATACCCCGATCGATAGGGCGTGATGGCGCAGGCGCTTCAACGATGCAGTCGCATCGGGTGCAGGCCTTTTTCACCCTGACCGTGCGGATCACTTTCAGAGCGCTGGAGACCAGCTCCAGTTGCTCTGCGCTGACTTCTCTGAGGTATGCCATATCGCTGCCGCAGTCCGGACAGCAGGTTTCGGCGGGCTCCAGCCTGTTTATTTCGCGTGGAAGATGGTCAGGCAGAGGACGGCGATGGCGCGACTGTCGAAGCTGACGCGGAACCTGCTGATCGTTATCCCGGCCGTTGTAACGATCGCTTTGCTGCTCCTGCTGTTTCAGCAGGGCTTCGGCGTCTTCAACCTGTCGGCGAAGTTTTTCGGAGCGGGTACCGAACAGCATCCGCCGTAGTTTTTCTATCTGTGCCCGCAGATGCTCTATTTCGCGCTCTTCGTTCTCTATTTTCTCTTCTGCGCGGGCCAGCGCAGAACGCAGGAACGACTCAGTCTCTGCAACGAGGCTGAGCCGACTGTCTTTCTGGCGAAGCGCGTCTTCCAGCGCGGCGATACGGGCGATATAGTCCTGACTCATGACCTCATTTATAATGCGGTCATGCTCTTTTTACAACATTGTCAGTGAGTTAAGTCGGGCTGTTTTTGGCTGACGCCAGTCCAGCTTATCGAGGAGCATGGCGAGTTGTGAGCGGGTGATGGCGATTTTACCCTCGCGTACAGCAGGCCAGATGAACTGGCCTTCCTCCAGCCGTTTGGTAAACAGGCACAGACCGTCAGCATCAGCCCAGAGGATCTTCACGGTGTCACCTTTGCGGCCACGGAAGATAAACAGGTGCCCGGAGAACGGATTTTCATCAAGTGCATGCTGTACCAGCTCGCCCAGTCCATTGAACGATTTACGCATATCCGTGACGCCAGCAACCAGCCAGATACGGGTGCCTGACGGGAGGGATATCATTGGCTTCTCCCGGTCAGCTCGCGGAGCAGCACGGCCAGCAACTCCGGTGACGGGTTCTCAAGCGTCATTTTGCCGTGGCGGAACTCGACGCAACAGGAGGAGGCGTTCAGCGCTGAGAACTGAGCTGGCTCAGTGTTCATCCTGCCAGATGGAGTCGGATCAGGTACAACCTCAACAGGTAGTATCGTTGGTAGTGATGAAGTCACTACGGTAGCCGGAAGGCGGCGCGATATGCGGCCTTCATTCTGCCAGAGCCGCAGCCATTTGAAGATGACGTTTGCTGTGGTCGAATAATCAGGACACTAAACTTACATCCAAAATGGAGGTGTTTAGTGAATCAGAAGCGAAAGTTTACGCCAGAATTTAAGAAGGAAACGGTGGCCCTGGTGCTGACGCAAAATTACTCCATTGCGCGTGCCGCAACTTCTTTGGGGATCAGCGCCAAAACATTGCGCAGTTGGGTCGCCGCCGCGCGCCAGCGCCATGAAAGTCCGCTTAGTGAAGATGAACAAGCTGAACTCCGAAGGCTACGTCTAGAAAACAAAGAGTTACGCATTGAGAAGGAAATATTAAAAAAGGCGAGCGCCTTCTTTGCGAAGCACATGTCGTGAGATACCAGTTTATCCTCGATAACGCAGGTAATTACAGGCTACGGACGCTTTGTCGCGTGATGCGCATTAGCCCGTCCGCATGGTATGCCTGGCGAAAAAAGCCGATAGCCTGCCCGTCGAAAGATACCGCAGTCAGGGTGATGCTCAAGGCGTTATTCTCTGCCAGTCGGGAAAGTGCCGGGAGCCGAACGCTGGTTAAAAAGCTCCGTGAAGAAGGCGTCACCATAAGTCGTTGGCGCGTTAGAAAAATCATGAGCGAAGAGGGACTTCTCTGCCGGCAACGCCGTGCCTGGAAGGTCACAACGAAACCGAAGAAAGGGGCTGATTTTGCACCAAATCTGTTGAATCAGAACTTCAATCCTCCCGGACCGGACCAGATATGGGTGAGTGATATTACGTATCTGAAAACGGGTGAAGGCTGGTTGTACCTGGCTGCGATCATGGATTTATATTCCCGCCGGATCGTCGGTTGGCACATTGACAAGAGAATGACATCGTCGCTGGTTTGCCGGGCTCTCATGCAGGCTTACAACCTGCGCAATCCACCGACAGGGCTGGTCGTCCATACCGATCGTGGAGCGCAGTATACCAGCAAGCGCTTCCAAACGCAGTTAACCAGTTACGGACTCAGAAGCAGCATGGGAGATGTTGGCGCCTGCTGGGATAACGCGGTAATGGAGCGTTTTTGGGGCAGTTTGAAACATGAATGGGTGCTGTTGATCCCGCAGCAGACGCGGGCAGGTATGAAACGTGATGTTGCAGACTATATGCGTTATTACAATCTTGACAGAAACCATGCTTCGAATGGGTATTTATCGCCAGTGCGATATGAACAGATGGCTGAGAAAAAAGTGTCCTGTTTAACTTGACCAGATCAGTTATCATTAACGCCGTTTTCACGGGCAATCTGAGCAACGCAGGCGCCGGGACGGGAAGCCAGTTCAACCATACGGAGCTTGAAGTCATTCGAATAATTCTTGCGGGGTTCTTTTCGCCAGTATTGGGATTCCATACTTAGATGTCCGTCTGTAACAAGTGGGCGTCTAAGTTACCAGTACTGGTTTAATGGCTACATACGGCACTGGGTTTACGCTTACCCATTATGGACCTGTGTCAGCGTTTTCCGCGTTGTGATAGCATAACCGGGTCATTTTTCAGAGCCAGGGCTGATGAAGAAAAAAAGCAACACTCCCACTCTCCACGATGCCACATTCCGGCAGTTTCTGACCCAGCCGGATATTGCCCGGGATTTCATGGAACTCCATCTCCCTGCAGAGTTACGCGCCATCTGTGACCTCAGCACGCTGAAACTGGAATCAGGTTCGTTCGTCGAGGATGAACTGCGGCAGTATTTCAGCGACGTCCTCTACAGCCTGAAAACCACCGGTGGTGATGGCTACGTTCACGTGCTGATTGAGCACCAGTCGTCGCCGGACAGGCATATGGCTTTCCGCCTGATACGCTATGCCGTGGCCGCCATGCAGCGCCATCTGGAGGCAGGGCATAAAAAACTTCCCCTGGTGATACCGGTGCTGTTCTATACCGGTAAGCGAAGCCCTTATCCGTACTCCACCCGCTGGCTGGATGAGTTTGACGACCCCACGCTGGCAGGCAGACTCTACAACAGCGCGTTCCCGCTGGTCGATGTGATCGTCATTCCGGATGATGAAATTGCTGGCCATCGTAGTCTGGCCGCCCTGACCCTGCTGCAGAAACACATTCACCAGCGGGACCTGACTGAACTGGTTGACCGTCAGGCCCCATTTTACTGGCCGGATATCTGTCTTCATCCCAGGTATTATCGCTGGTACACTATATCGTACAGGCTGGCGAAACAGCAGACACCGAAGCCTTTGTACGCGAACTGGCACAGCGTGTGCCACAACACGGAGACGCACTTATGACCATCGCACAACAGCTTGAGCAGAAGGGCATCCAGAAGGGCCGTGAGCAGGGTATCCAGCCAGGCAGGCAGGAAGGCCGCAATGAAGGCAAACTGGAAGTTGCCCGAACCAGGCTGCAGAACGGCATTGACCGTAATACCGTAATGAAAATGACCGGTCTGACTGAAGACGACCTGGCGCAGATTAGCCATTAATCAGATAAGGTTTTAAAATTACTCCATAACAGGATCTTCTGCTACAAAAGGCACAAGCAAGTAACAAGAAAATATTAAAACGAAAAAGGACTCGTAACTATGTCAGTTGCCATATCCCGTATCACAAAATTCGTCATATTTTCTGTTTCGTTTTTGCTTAGCAGCTGTGTTTACTATGATTATCCCACACCTCATATTGAGGGTACGTTGACTAGCGCTGGAGAACCGCTTGCCGGGGTAGTGATTTCGTTAACTGAATTCCACCGCCAAACCGCTACTGTGCAGACCGACAGCAACGGGCATTTTTCAATGGCCCCGAAAAGAGACTGGCATCTGTTTATTCCCGTGGGGCCACAGGATAGTCAGATTTGCTGGACGCTGACAACAATCGATGCTAACGGTCGAAAACTCAGCATTTACAGCGAGCAGCGTTTTGGCGGGGCTTTCTCAGGCTATTCAAGAAACGATCGGGCTAATCTGATCTGCGATCTGTCAATTGCAGACGACAAGATCCGAAGCAAGCAAGACAATCTATTCTGCAAATTGGCATCCTCCCCGCGCTGAAGGACAGGGATCGGTTCTGTCGCATTAACGACAACAGGTCAGCAGAAGTCATGCTGTCTGTTTTTTAGGCAGTCAACAGATAAAATTGCTCTGCAGGCGACAATCCTTCGCCCGCTGGATGATGAAGCTGTCCTTTACGGATCATGTTTACTGAAGCCGTGACCGACTTTGCCAAACGCATCCTGAAACCACAATGGCGAAGTACCCTGGAACCAGGTATCCTGTCCACGCTGGCTTTGGGCAGCTGCCGATTCTAGGTTTAAGCCGCTTTTTAGGAGCTCTATCATACCAGGGGTGGAAATCATGAACGGATCGCTTTTCCCGCGTCTCTCGGCCCTTCGTTGGATTTTGGCGTCGGCGGCTATGTTTGCGTCATTTTCCGCCGTGCCGACGTACGCGCCGCCTGCCCATCCCGATGCTTCAGATCGCTTTGTATTGTGCGAAGAATATTGCGGTCTGGTCGACGGAACCGGAGCGCGTGTCGGTGATCGCGTGTTCGAACATCTGGACGACTTCAAAGGCCCCGTCGCGATCTATACCCGCAAACAGAAATATGGGGCCATAGACCGGTCGGGCCACCGGATCATCAAGCCGGTACACGACGTATTGTGGTCGCCCGCAGACGGATTTCTGGTCGCCGAAGACAAGCTGCCGTCTGGCTCCGACAGCGTTGAAACCGAGACCGACTACACCCTGTTCGACGCTCTCGGCGACGAATTACTGCACCTGCGGGGCGACTTCAGTTTTGGGGGCTGGGGTAAGCATGTCTATTATAAGGCCCGGTGTTCAGAGAACGAGGTCTGCCCGACCATCTTTCTCGATGGCCAGGGCAAGCCGATCGCTCAGTTTTCGTATTTCAACCCCGGGGAAACCCTGGCTGTGGCCAGCCCGGACGGCGGGCACTATGGTTTCGTCGATGAGACTCTGCGCTTTGTGATCCTGCCCCTCTATAGGTCCGTCGAGGCATTCAAGCGGGATGTCACCGTGGTGAGTACAGCGACGGGCCCCGCACTGATCGATCGGCAGGGGCGTGAACTGGTCGCGCCGGGACTGTATTCCCATATCTATGTCTGGCAAGATTCGTCATTCATCACCGCTTTACGCGCCGACCGGCCTAACTGCGCCCTCTATATTCGGCAAGACGGCGAAGCAATACGCCTTCCGGAAGGCATTTGCGCGGATAACGCGGAATATATCGATACCCTAGGCTATGCCTTCGTCAGGGACGATAAGGATCGATTCGGCATCATCGACGAGCGCGGCCGGGTTCTGATCCCCCCATCCTATCCCTGGCTGCGCCCGCTCAACGATCGCTATCTTGTGACCGGGGACGACGCCTCACAGCCGAAACGCTTCGGGCTGGTGAACCGGCAAGGCGAGGTGGTGCTGCCTGTAAGCCCGACCAGAATTATTGAGTACCCGTACAATGCCCCTTTGGGGCCCGAAGGTCTTCACGATGCGCTGATCGGCGTCTCGACAGAGGGAAAGGTCGGACTGCTTGGTTTAGACGGAAAATGGATCATCCCGGCGCAGTATACGGAGGCGCGGGTGATGGCTCCGGATATGGTGGCGATGCGTGATGCCGATGATCGCTACCGGTTCTTTACCTCCGCAGGAAAGTCGCTTCCGCTTGTCAGCGATAGCGAACCTTCGGATATTTCGAGGCAAACTGCCGAGGCGCGAGGACCCTTCCGTTTCAGTCGGATTGAAACTCGCCCGGGCGTGAAGCTTTTCTACAAAGGTCTGGCAGGCCGGACTGGTCAAATCCTGCTCCCGACCGAGTATGCGAGTATTGAAGATGCCGGCGATAATCTGCTGGCTTTATGGGCGCCTGGTCCGGAGAAAATCGGCTTTGCAGACAGGTCAGGCCGGATCATTGCCGAGCCGCAGTTTGCCGATCTGGTCAGGTCGTTCCGGCGCGGCGCCGCCATCGTGCGGAACTGGCAAGGCGACACAATCCTGCTGGGTGGGGACGGCAAGACGATCGCCAGCTTCGCGGCGTTGTTTCCGGATATCGCCAACAGCGGTGGTGGGTTCGATCAGGTCTATCAGGCTCTGGATATCTGCATCGACCCCGATCCGACCGCCGAGCCTGAGGAAAGACCATCCCTGAAACCCACGGCGCAGAAAATATGCCGGGATCCGGCGTTGCGTGCCCAGTCCCGGGAGGCCGAGAAAGCCTGGCGCAGCGCCCAATCCGGAAACTGCCTGCCGGATGTATTCATCGCCCTTCGCCCCGCCTATGATCAGGCGCTGGCCGATTGCGCCGATGGAACCTGTGTCGGCAATGCCATGCGTGCCTTCCGCCAGCAGATTGCGAAGGCCACGCGGGACTGCACTGCTTTGACCGGGCCGGAACCTTCCCGGCGCTCCATACCCGCATCGCTGAGAACGCAACTGACGGAACGGATCGCCTCCGAAGCGGCCAGGAATGGCGATGAAATCGCTGACGACACCGGTCAGGTTTCGATCGACTTCCAGCCGATCGCGCTGGGCCAGCGCCAGGCAATCCTGGCCACCGCTGCGACCAGTGCACATAACGGACCGATCTGGCTTTTCCAGCGTAATCCTCGCGGCGGCTGGGACCAGATTTTTGAAGGCTACGCCGGCTATCTGCGTCCCCTGGAAGTGACCCGTACGATCAGGAACGGCATGCCGGTGCTGCGTAACCAGCAGCACGTCAGTTGTTGCGAACATGCAGTCGAATATTACGCCTATGACGGAAAGACATACAAGCCGCAGCTTTCCTGCACGCAGCTTTACGATGCAGACGAGACGCCACTGTTGTTTTGCCAGAATAAGGGGTTTGACGGTCAATGAGGTTCTAACGGAATGGACGCCCCCAACTTAAACGGCATCAGTGTGCCAAAATGGGTAATGCCTCCAATTAGTAGAACATGTACTTTTCGATGAAGGCACCGATGACCTTTTCGTGGATCTCAACTGAGCGTGAGAAGCAAATCGTTTTACGCGCCAGCCGCTTAATGCGAGTTCGGAGGGTCAGGTTATTACGCTCGATGCGTTGTGTGAAAATTTTACCAGTCAGATGTATCTCCTTCGGCACCTCTCTGGCATAACTGCCCCAGTTATCGCTGGTAATCATGCCGATGCTAAAGGGCGTCAACAGGGCCAACAGTTCCCGACATGTCTCATCGGTACGTGGGCCGAAAGCATAAGCCAGTACGCCACCCGTTTTGGTATTGTAAGCATACCAGAGCCAGTGCTGGCGGGCTTTACTGCCAACAAAGCCCCGCAGCTCATCAAGTTCATATGCCGCGTCTGTCCCTGATTTCTGCATCAGCTCTACCCTATGAATGTAAGCGTAAACCCAGTGCCGTATGTAGCCATTAAACCAGTACTGGTAACTTAGAGCCTATCCCAATAGGATTTTGTTCCAGACAATGATGCCGCAGGCAAAATGCAACATGGCCTCGTAATTTTCGGCCTTCTTTTCCCATCGGGTCAGAACCCGGCGAAAGCGATTCATCCAGCTATGAGTCCTCTCGACAACCCAGCGATGGGCTTTGAAGTCGGTGTTTTTACCTGCATCAGACTCCTCTTTACGGGACTGGATATGCGGCTCGTAGCGGCGGCTCTGTAGATACGTTTTCAGCCAGCCAGCTTCGTAACCTTTGTCCAGGCAGAGTCTGAGTTTTTGCCCCGGACGCCCCGTCTGAAGTGCATCGAGCGTATCTGCAACCAGTTTGATATCGTGCGTGTTCGCTGCTGCAACAACCAGCGACAGAGGAAGCCCGTTGGCGTCTGTCAGCAGGCTACGCTTTACGCCTTGTTTCCCTCTGTCCGTGGGATTACGGCCTGTTTTTTTGTTCCTGACAATGGCGATTTGGTCATACAGCCGTCCATCGACAGCCAGGACCAGTCAATGCCGTCCAGATGTTCTGCTGTGGTCGAATAATCAGGACACTAAACTTACATCCAAAATGGAGGTGTTTAGTGAATCAGAAGCGAAAGTTTACGCCAGAATTTAAGAAGGAAACGGTGGCCCTGGTGCTGACGCAAAATTACTCCATTGCGCGTGCCGCAACTTCTTTGGGGATCAGCGCCAAAACATTGCGCAGTTGGGTCGCCGCCGCGCGCCAGCGCCATGAAAGTCCGCTTAGTGAAGATGAACAAGCTGAACTCCGAAGGCTACGTCTAGAAAACAAAGAGTTACGCATTGAGAAGGAAATATTAAAAAAGGCGAGCGCCTTCTTTGCGAAGCACATGTCGTGAGATACCAGTTTATCCTCGATAACGCAGGTAATTACAGGCTACGGACGCTTTGTCGCGTGATGCGCATTAGCCCGTCCGCATGGTATGCCTGGCGAAAAAAGCCGATAGCCTGCCCGCCGAAAGATACCGCAGTCAGGGTGATGCTCAAGGCGTTATTCTCTGCCAGTCGGGAAAGTGCCGGGAGCCGAACGCTGGTTAAAAAGCTCCGTGAAGAAGGCGTCACCATAAGTCGTTGGCGCGTTAGAAAAATCATGAGCGAAGAGGGACTTCTCTGCCGGCAACGCCGTGCCTGGAAGGTCACAACGAAACCGAAGAAAGGGGCTGATTTTGCACCAAATCTGTTGAATCAGAACTTCAATCCTCCCGGACCGGACCAGATATGGGTGAGTGATATTACGTATCTGAAAACGGGTGAAGGCTGGTTGTACCTGGCTGCGATCATGGATTTATATTCCCGCCGGATCGTCGGTTGGCACATTGACAAGAGAATGACATCGTCGCTGGTTTGCCGGGCTCTCATGCAGGCTTACAACCTGCGCAATCCACCGACAGGACTGGTCGTCCATACCGATCGTGGAGCGCAGTATACCAGCAAGCGCTTCCAAACGCTGTTAACCAGTTACGGACTCAGAAGCAGCATGGGAGATGTTGGCGCCTGCTGGGATAACGCGGTAATGGAGCGTTTTTGGGGCAGTTTGAAACATGAATGGATGCTGTTGATCCCGCAGCAGACGCGGGCAGGTATGAAACGTGATGTTGCAGACTATATGCGTTATTACAATCTTGACAGAAACCATGCTTCGAATGGGTATTTATCGCCAGTGCGATATGAACAGATGGCTGAGAAAAAAGTGTCCTGTTTAACTTGACCAGATCATTCGCAGGCAAGCAAACCGTTCTGCCAGAAGCGTTCGAAGACTCCCGCATCGCGCCATTCCTGGAAGCGTCGGTGTGCAGAACTCGATGAACATATCCCGGTGGCGTTCAGGGCGTTCCACTGGCAACCGGTCCTGAGGACGAAGAATATGGCATCCATGGCAGCACGGTTATCAACGCGTCTACGATGAGTCCCCAGTGGGTGGCTGGTTTTATGCTCCGGGATGAGTGGAGCCATTTTTTCCCATAGTTCGTCGCTGATCTGCCACTTGCTACCCGCCATACATTCCCCCTCAGAAATTACCGTAACGTATTATACGATAATTCCTTTTGGGATAGGCTCTTAGGACGTGGTGTAAATTCGGAAGGATGGTGAGAGCCATCGGCTTATCCGGTAAGGTAATGGTTATGAAGACATTATCCAAAAGGAACAAACCGATGGCTGACAACAGCATGACATTCAGCAATACCCTGATGCAACCCGGCGGTGAGGACTTCCTGCATGAACTCACCGCATTTATGCTCAACCGCATCATGGAAGCCGATGTCACCCAGCGCATCAACGCGGAGCCCCATGAGCGCAGTGATGAGCGTGAGACCTACCGCAACGGCTATCGTGACCGCCAGTACAACACCCGGCTCGGTACGCTGGACCTGCGCATCCCGAAGCTGCGGGAAGGCTCGTACTTCCCGTCCTTCCTCGAGGCCCGCAGGCTGTCGGAGAAGGCGCTCAACGCGGTTATCCAGGAGGCGTGGATAAATGGCGTCTCCACCCGCAAGGTGGACGCCCTGGTCCAGTCGATGGGAATGACCGGCATCTCCCGCAGCCAGGTGTCGTCCATCTGCCGCGGCATCGATGAGCGTGTGCAGGCCTTCCTGCAGCGACCGCCGGAAGGGGAATGGCCCTACCTGTGGCTGGATGCGACCTACGTGAAGGTCCGCAAGAACGGCCGGGTGGTCAGCGTGGCCGTTATAATCGCCTGCGCGGTCAGCCTGGACGGTCGCCAGGAGATTATCGGGATGGGTATCGGCGAGTCAGAAGCCAAAGCGTTCTGGCTGGCCTTCCTGCTGAACCTGAAGGAACGCGGCCTGGAAGGCGTGAAGCTGGTTATCTCCGACTCGCACAGCGGGCTGAAAGCGGCAATACAGCAGGTGTTCTGTGCCAGCTGGCAGCGCTGCCGGGTCCACTTCATGCGTAATGTGATGGGGCGCGTCAGCAGGGCGAACCAGTCAGTGGTGCGCGCGGCGCTGCAACAGGTGTTCGTGCAGACCGATGAGAAAAGTGCCCATGCGACCTGGCGTGAGGTCGCCGGCCAGCTGGAAAAAAGCGCGCCGGCAGTCACGGAGATGATGGACGAGGCGGAAGCAGACGTGCTGGGGTACTTCGGCTTCCCGAAAGCGCACCGGGTGAAAATCCACTCCACGAACACACTGGAGCGTCTGAACAAAGAGGTGAAACGGCGTGCTGATGTGGTGGGCATCTTCCCCAACGAAGAGAGCATCATGCGGCTGCTGGGTGCGGTGCTGACGGAGCAGAACGAAGAATGGCTGTTGCAGAACCGCTACCTGCCACAACACAGCATGGCGGAGATAGACCAGACTGGTGAAACCGAAGTAATCGAAGCGCTGCCACTCAGCGCATAACGGGCCCATTACCGGACCGGAAGACTGTAACTGAATTTACACCACCTTGACGGACTCGACCCATAATCGGCCTAGAAAAATATCAATCAGAGAGAAGGTAACGCTCGCCGCAGCCATGAGACCGAGCAGAGCGAGTGAGCAGGCGAGGAAGCGAAGAGGACCATACATGCAGATAGCTCTTACGCACTGTAACAGAATAATAATCCATACTCAGTTGAGAACAGGTCGATTTTGCGGACGAGCAGGGCTGTGGGAAACAGGTCAACTTGGCGGACGGCCAGGACTGTGGGAAACAGGTCAACTTTGGGGGCGGCCGGGACTGTGGGAAACAGGTCAACTTTGGGGGCGGCCGGGACTGTGGGAAACAGGTCAACTTTGGTGGCGGCCGGGACTGTGGGAAACAGGTCAACTTGGCGGACGGCCAGGACTGTGGGAAACAGGTCAACTTGGCGGACGGCCAGGACTGTGGGAAACAGGTCAACTTGGCGGACGGCCAGGACTGTGGGAAACAGGTCAACTTGAACCGCCCCGGTTTTCCGGGAGAGTGTTTTGTCTGTGAACTCAGGCTGCCAGATCCTTATTACCGATGGAAGCGTAATATGCCTGTTCGGCTTCTGCCGGTGGGATATGACCCAGCCTTTCCAGCAACCGGCGATTGTTGTACCAGTCCACCCACGTCAGTGTAGCAAGTTCAACCTCTGATCTGGTTTTCCAGCTTTGACGATGTATGACCTCCGCTTTGTAAAGCCCGTTGATGCTTTCTGCCATTGCGTTGTCGTAGGAGTCTCCTGTGCTGCCCGTTGATGCCAGCAGCTCTGCGTCCTTTAGCCGCTGCGTGTACGCCAGTGACACATACTGCGACCCTTTATCGCTGTGATGGATGGTGCCCGTCGGGCGCCGGGCCCACAGCGCCTGCTCCAGCGCATCCAGCACGAACGCCGTCTCCATTGACGACGACACCCGCCAGCCCACGATACGCCCCGCGAACACGTCGATGATGAACGCCACATACGCGAAGCCCTGCCAGGTGCTCACGTACGTGAAGTCTGCCACCCACAGCTGGTCTGGCCGTTCTGCCACGAACTGGCGGTTCACCCGGTCGCCGGCGGCGGCGTCTTTCCGGCTGACGGTGGTCCGGATATTTATGCCCCGCCGCACCCCGGCGAGCCCCATCGCCTTCATCAGCCGTGCCACCGTACATCTGGCCACGCTGATGTGCTCGCGGAGCAACTGACGCCAGACCTTGCGAATGCCATACACACTGTGGTTTTCATCGTACACGCGCTGTATCTCCACTTTCAGAAGGTCGTCACGCTGTTCCCGCAGGCTGCGCCTGTCCGGATGCCGGCGATGTTGGTGATGCCGGTAATATGTCGACGGGGCGATATCCAGCTCGTGGCATACCGGTCCGACCCCGTGTTCACTGCGCAGGGTATCCACCAGGGGCGCTATTTTTTCCACAGGCGGTCGAACTCCGCCTTCGCAAAATACGCGGAAGCCTGGCGCAGAATGTCGTTGCTGCGTTTCAGCTCACGGTTCTCCCGCTCCAGCTCTTTCAGGCGCTGGCGTTCAGCGGTGGTGAGCCCACCGTCACCTGCACCGGCATCGCGCTCATACTGACGCAGCCAGGTACGCAGGGTCTCAGGCGTACAGCCGATTTTAGGGGCGATGGAGCTGATGGCTGCCCACTGTGAGTCATAGTCGTTCTGGCTTTCAATAACCATACGAACGGCCCGCTGACGAATCTCAGGGGAAAAGCGAGTATTTTTAGTCATCCTGTTTACCTCTCTCAAAGAGTTTAGTCTCCAGGATTCCCGGGGCGGTTCAACTTGGCGGACGGCCAGGACTGTGGGAAACAGGTCAACTTGGCGGACGGCCAGGACTGTGGGAAACAGGTCAACTTGGGGAACGGCCGGGACTGGGGGAAACAGGTCAACTTGGCGGACGACCGGGACTGTGGGAAACAGGTCAACTTGGCGGACGGCCAGGATTGTGGGAAACAGGTCAACTTGGCGGACGGCCAGGACTGTGGGAAACAGGTCAACTTGGGGGACGGCCAGGACTGTGGGAAACAGGTCAACTTGGCGGCCGGCCAGGATTGTGGGAACAGGTCAACTTAGCGGTCTACTCGAACGTTTGGTGGGAAAAAAGTCAAGTTCGGCATGTACTATGGGAAATACAGCAAGTTTAATACCCCCCCATATCTAAGCAACTTACCAAAGGGGGGTGGCAATACATGTTATTGTTTTATATCAAGAAAACTAAACAATAAGCGACCGTCTTCTTCGGTTTTATAACTTACCTTTAATGGTGTCTTCTCATTAATTTTCTTCAGAGCAGGTTCCAGGAAGGTACGCTTCATTTCAGCAATATTGTTTTTCTGCGAGGCAGGGAGCATAAACCTTTCACATAACCAGTCATGTGTGGTGATCCAGACACCAGTGCTCCGGAACTGACACAGGCTTTCATAAAGCCGGATGACACGAACACTATTAAGCTGGCCACAGTCATAGAGAGAATAGGTAGTGAACTGGGAGGTTAAGCCGACAAGGAATGGCATGACCTTGTAGTTAAATTCAATCTGCCAGGAACCCCGGCCTCGCTTCATTCCTGCTTCAGCCAGCCACGGACGTTTAACTTCTTCAAACTCACCTTCTTTTGGATAAAAGGTAACCGTTGATTCGCCCAGAGCATTTACCCCAGCCTTCACATCACGACTGGCGACAGACGTAGCGACATTGAAGTATTTGACGTAATCGGAAACGCTGATTTTGAAGAGCGGCAATACGTCAGAGTCATCTTCCTGGCTGTCATTAAAATAGGCCTGCATGAGGCATAACCACAGCACACGTTTTGCCTGAAGAGGCAGGTAATATGCAGCTTCGGTCAATTCGTTAGATTGCTTTATACTGGCGCGTTTTTTAAACGTTTTAGTAGCTGGCAAGAGTGCTTGAGTATCCATTTCAATGCCTATGGGTAATTTTTTACCCACCCATAATGACAGTGAAAACTGAAATTGCAAGCTATCGAGATACTTATCCACCGGAAAAATCTGCAC